>JBEVNO010000120.1:0-30343 GCA_040508085.1 Steroidobacteraceae bacterium | reverse complement strand
ACATGCACTTCGGCAAGATCACCTTCGGCGTGGACGAGCGCGGCGAAGTGGGCCTGCTGACGCGCAACATCAAGATCCAGGCATCCGCTGATGCGGAAAGCTCGTTCTTTGGCGGGCACATCATGGCGATGCCGTCGAGCAAGGTGTATGTCTCGGGCATCGAGTTGAACCGGATGGGACAGAACCTGACGCTGGCCCGCTACCCCATGCACTGGCATCTGGTCGGCGACGCCAAGGGGCAGTACATCCGCAACGCCGCCATCCACGACACCTACAACCGCTGCGTGACTGTGCACGGCACGAACAACCTGCAGGTCGAGAACAACGTGACCTACAACACCGTGGGTCACTGCTTCTTCCTCGAAGACGGCATCGAGCACGGCAACCAGTTCGTGCGCAACCTGGCCATCCAGACCAAGTGCCATACGTCCAAGCCCTGTGTCCCGACCAATCTCGCCGCAGCAGGCGAGTTTGATTACGCCAATCGCCAGGCCCTGAGGAAGATCAGCTTCACCTCCAAGGAAGTGCTGCTGCCCTCGGACAACACGGTGTCAAGTTTCTGGATCACCAACCCGGACAACACCTACCGCGACAACGTGGCGGCCGGTTCCGACGAGAATGGCTTCTGGCTCTCCCTGCCGGAGCACCCGAACGGCCAGTTCGAGGGCACCGAGATCAGCAAGGCCACCTGGCCACGTCGAACCGCCATCCGGGAGTTCAAGGGGAACGTCGCCCATTCCAACTTCGACGGATTCATGTTCGACCGGAACATCAACAAGGACAACACATTTGGTCTGACCGGGAATTCCCACATGCCCAAGGAGGATCCCAGCGACCCGGACAGCAAGGGCGTGGTATCCGTCTTCGAGAATCTCACCGGATACAAGAACCGCAACGGCGGCATCTGGGGCCGGGGCGAGAACCACATTTTCCGCAACGCCAAGCTTGCTGACAACGCCATTGGTTACACCCATGCAGCAGGTTCCGCCGGGCGCGACCCCTTCACTTCGCTGGTCGTGGATTCGCTGTTCGTGGGGGAAACCGACAACATCGGCAATCCGGCCACCAAAGAGGAAATCGCCTACGGTCGCAGCTTGCCGAAACGCCTGATCCCGGATTTCCCGATCCGTGGCTACGAATACTACGATTACCGTCATGACGTGGTGGACACCACCTTCGTGAACTACCAGGACAACGCCAGGCGCGAGACAGGGGCGCTTTCCTGGCTGCTGTTCACGAGCTCGGGCATCACGACCGAAAACACCATCAAGGGTGCGAAATTCATCAATGCCAAACCGGTGCATTTCCCGAAGATCGATCCGAGATTCGACAATGACAACAGGGGTGGTGTGGCCTGGCGCACCGCGGTGTTCAAGGATCTGGATGGCTCGGTCGGGCGCATCCGCAACTCCTATGTCCTCATCCACGACGGCGAGAACGACAGCATTGCCACGGATGAAACCTGCCAGATCCATCCCACCTGGAACGCCGCCGTGTGTGGCGGCGATGTCGGGCGGCTGTTCCTCAACAGGCCGGGCGGCACGCTCGCCGAGTTGTCCGCCGGTTCGCCCGTAGCGCTTCGCCGCAATGGCAAGGATCACCGCATCACAGGCAACCAGAGCAATGTCCGCGCCGGTACCGAAATCCGGGTCAGCACCGACAGGCCGGAGGTCTATCTCAGCGTACGGGAGATGGACCAGGGTTCATGGGTCATGTTCGAGCTGCCGGGCTTCACCCAGGCAGCCTCCGGGAAGCAGCAGAACAGCATGGAAGAGCTGCGGAAGGCGGGCACCACCTCCTATTTCAGGGATAAAGACGCCCTGTGGGTCAAGCTGGTCGTCGCCGATGCGGGCTTCCAGGGCCCGATTGTGGAGCCGGTTGGCCGGTTGGTGGCCCAGGCCACCATATCGGTGAGCCGATAAGTCCTTTTGCAGGTCGGGGGCCGCGGCCGATTGACCTCGCCGCGGCGGACCTGCTGTAATCCCCCTGCCTCTCCTTGGGGAGTAGCCTGGGTTCACCCCCTGCGGATGTCGTCAGTACGGATGCTTCTTCACGGCGCGTGAAGAGGGTCCCGGCACCGCAATCATGCAAGGCCTGCATGATCGGCAAGACCGCGAAGGGCAAACGTTAAACGGGACTGTCGCCGCAGTCTCCTTGCCGTTCGAGGTCCCCCGATGACTGGTACCCCCTTCATGTGGTCGCTATTCGCGATCTTCGTCGTCGTTGCGCTGTTTGTGGACTTCTTCGCGATGAAGAAGCAGGGCGCCCACCAGGTCACCCTGCGCGAGGCGGCCATCTGGTCGCTGATCTGGGTGGCCGTGAGCTTTTTGTTCATGGGCTGGATGTGGTGGTACCTGGGGGGGCTGGGCGCGGACCCCGCCGCGCAGGAGCTGGCCAATGGCAAGGCGCTGGAATTCGTCACCGGCTACCTGGTCGAGAAGGCGCTCGCAGTCGATAACGTGTTCGTTTTCCTGATGCTGTTCACCTATTTCGCCGTGCCGCAGGAGTTCCAGAAGAGGGTGCTGATGCTCGGCATCCTGGGCGCGCTGGTGCTGCGGGCGGTGATGATCTTCATCGGCGCCTGGGCCATCAGCCGCTTCCACTGGCTGCTCTATGTGTTCGGCGCCTTCCTGGTGTTCACCGGCGTGAAGATGTGGTGGGCAGCAGGACAGGAGCCGGATCTGGATTCCAACCCGGCGCTGAACTGGGTGCGCCGGCACATGCGCATCGCGCCGCACTTTGACGGCGAGCGGCTCAGCACCGTCGTCGAGGGCGTGCGCATGGCCACCCCGCTGGCCGTGGTGGTGATCCTGATCGGCATCGTCGATGTGATCTTCGCCGTGGATTCGATCCCGGCCATCTTCGCCATCACCACCGACACCTTCATCGTGCTCACCTCCAACGTGTTTGCCATCCTGGGCCTGCGGGCGATGTACTTCCTGCTCGCCGGCATGCACGAGCGCTTCCATCTGCTCACCTATGGCCTCGCCATCGTGCTGGTGCTGATCGGCGCGAAGATGCTGCTGATCGACGTCTACAAGGTGCCCGTGGCCTGGTCGCTGGGAGTGACGGCCGGCGTGCTGGCGCTGACGATGGTGCTGTCGCTGCTGATCCCGCCGAAGCCCGATGCGCCACGCGGCGCCTACCCCTTCAAGGCCAGGCGGGATTCCGAGGCAGATCGCGGGTAACCCGCCTCGCGCGTCAGGTGTTCCAGGTGGCGCTGGGTACCCAGTTGCCGTGGATGCCGTACTTCAGCCGCACCGGAGTGCGCACCGTTGCGATGGGGCCTTCACTCATGCGCTGCGCGTCGAGGATCACCAGGTCACTGCGATGCTCGGCGCGCCGGTTCACCACGCCCAGTACATAGCCATCGCCTTCGGCCGCATCGGGCGACCTGGGCACGAACACAGGTTCCTGCGTGCTGGAGGTATCGCCGCAGAACCAGCCGTCCGTGCTGCCGGTCTGCATGTCCATGCGCAGCAGCGTGTTGAAGAAGAACCCGGCGATCGGCCCGGCCCTGGCGGCGTCGTACGGCCGTGACGGGTCGGTCGCCTGCATGAAGCCGTAGCGGTATGGCCGGCCGACGTAGCGGTCATCGCAATGGGGGAATTCGGCCAGCAGCCGCGAGATCACCGACGACGATGGCTTGCTGTGGCGGTCGCGCATGTCGAAGCACCAGCGCGTCACTTCGGTGCCGAAGCTGCCCGGCGCCGGGAACTTGCCGTCGCGGTCCGGAAAGAACCAGAACACATTGTCCAGGGCCACAGGCAGGTCCAGATAGAGCTTGCCCGCATCATCGAAGGCATTGATGACATGCCCGGGCATGGCATTGGGCGCGCTGAAGATGCGCACGTCTGCGGCGGTGCCGTATTTGGGCACCACGATGTATTTCTGGTCGAAGCCGGGCTCCCACTGGAACGCGATGCCGCCCCGCTTGAGGCGATCAAGGTCCATGACCTGCGGAATCAGTGGCAGCACGATGTAGTGCTCGCTGATGGCGCACTCGTGGATCATTCCCGGGTAGGGAGATTTGATCCACAGTTCCCAGGTCTTGCGGCCGGTCCGGTCGAACGCGTAGAAGGCAATGTCGTCCGTGGCTTCGCCTCGGGCGGCGTAGGCGTAGCCGAACAGTTCCCCGGTTACCGGATCGATCTTGGGGTGCGCCGTGAACGAGGTCGCCGTCATCTGGCCGTTCCAGTCCCACAGCTGGCGCGTGGCGAGCGTCAGCGGATCGACCGCGTAGGGCGGGCCATCCTCCTTCATGGCCAGCAGCTGGCCGGCGTGTGGCACGACATTGGTGTTCGAAACGGTGCGCACCACGCCCCGTACGCTGGCGTCGTCGGTGAATGGATTGCGGTAATCCCCGAACAGCCCGCGGCGGGCCTTGCGTTCGGCGAGCAGGCGCTGCGTGTGCACGTAGCGGGTCTGCAGGTCGCAGTGTCCCTGGGAGAAGCGGAACGCCGTGATCATGCCGTCGCCGTTGAAGGGGTTGGCATCGCCCATCCTCGGCGGGAAAGCCTGGTCTGGGCCGACGCGGAAGAACGTGCCTTCGAGGGCGGGTGGAATAGTTCCTTCCACTTCCAGGTCGAACAGTTCACCTTCGAAGCGGAAGGGCTCGTCGATGGTGGTGAAAGTGGGTGTCTTGGGGAATGGCTGGGTCATCATTGCTCCTCGTGGCGCCTGCTGCGATCTTCTCAGTTGCCGAGGCGGTAGCCCACGCCGGCACCGATGATCCACGGGTCCACCTTCACCTTCGCAAGCTTCGTGCCGGCCAGGCTGACATCCGTCCTGATCCATGCCCGTTTGGCATCGAAGGACAGCGACCAGCGCGGGCTGAGCCTGAAGTCCACGCCTGCCTGCAGCGCCGGCCCGACGCTCCAGTTGTCCACATCCAGCTTGCCGACGCCGGCAACACCCAGGTTGTCATCCACGAACCAGGTGAGATTCACGCCGGCGCCCACATAGGGCTTCACCGCGCCGGCGCCGAAGTAGTACTTCGCGGTGAGCGTCGGCGGCAGGTGGGTGACAGTGCCGAGCGCGACATCGTCACCAAGCGCGGTCTCCCGCGCCACAACGGCATGCTTCTGCGGAACGGTCAGCAGCAGTTCGAGCGCAACATGCTCGTTGAGCGCGTACTCGAAATCCAGATCCGGGATCCACCTGGCTTCCACGTCGATGGTGTCGGTGGGTGCCCCCAGCGCAGCGATCGCAGCGGATTTGTCCGCAGGCGCGAGATGCACGCCGCGGACACGCACGGTCACGTCTGACAGATCGATGGCATGGACCACGGGCGCCGAGGCGGCGATGAGCACGGCCGCCGCCGCCGCATAAAGCTTCTTGTTCACTTGCAACTCCAGATCACGACCCGCGCAGGATGCGGGAGGAGGGTGGACCGGGCATCTGCACTTGTACGTATCCGGCTCCGCACCACTGCGGATGCGCCGTGCGCCAACTGCACCGCCACAGGCGCGACCGTGGATCAGACGCAGCTTCCATGCCGGTCGCAAGCTTCGCGACAGACTCGATTGCTAGTTTGGCGTCCGACGACGATCAACCGTTCGAGGAACCAGCCATGCTGCATCGATTCATACCGCTCGCCACGGTCGTATATCTGGCGATCTCTCTCCCTGTGCATGCCCAGGCGCAACAGGCTGCCGGCGCCGTTCGCGGGCGCATCGTGGATTCGGTTACCGGGCGGGCTGTGCCCACGGCGACCGTGCAGCTCATCCGCAACCAGCGCGTCTACGGCACGGTGGAAGCCAGCCCCGCCGGAGAGTTCTCATTCAATGACGTGCCGGAAGGCGTGTATTCGGTGCAGGTGGAGGAGCAGGGCTATTTCAGAGCCGTGCAGGCGGATGTGCGGGTCGTGCTGCGCAGGGTGGCCCCGGTCGAATTCGCGCTGGTACGCGCGGCCGATGAGGAGCTTGCCGAAGTGGTCGTCTCCGCGCGCGCGACAGCCGAGGATCCGCGGGCCACACCGAACACCGTGCTGCTGGAGCGTGAAGAGATACGCCGCAACCCCGGCAGCGCGGGCGACGTGTTCCGTGCACTGGATATCCTGCCGGGTGTCGTCGCGACGGGTGAGTTCTCGAACTTCACCGTGCGCGGGAACGGGCCCCGGGACAACCTGATCCTGGTCGACGGCATTCCATTCGACAAGGTCACGCATTTCGACGAGTCGCTCGGCGAGCAGGCCGACGTCGACGGCAGCGGCAACTATTCGATCTTTGCCCCGAACATCATCGGAAGGGCCCAGTTCTCTCCGGGGGGTTGGCGGGCGGCCGAGGGTGGCAAGAATGGATCACTGCTGGATCTCGGAATCGCTGACGGCAACTTCGCCAGTTCCACGGCCGGAGTGCGCCTGGATATCATCGGGATCGAGGCGGACTATGACGGCCCCAGCTATGTCGCCGACAACACCAGCTTGCTGCTCTCCGCGCGCAAGTTCGATTTCAACAAGCTGTTCAAGGCGATCGGCGAGAATGACATCGGCTCGCCCCGCCTGACCGATGTCATCCTGAAGTCCGTCACCGACCTGAACGACGCTCATCGCATCGAGCTGCTGGCCATCCACGCGGGCGAGGATTTCAAGCGCACGGTCGAGAACGTGCTCGAATCCGACAACTACGAGGACGTGGGGCTGAGCCAGTCGGAGCAGGACAACACATTGCTGGGCCTCACATGGCGTTGGTCCCCCGGTGAGGTCGCCCAGTTGCGCAATACGTTCTATTACCGCGACAGCGATACGACGAGCGCCCAGGGGGAGGCATTTCCGGATCTCGCCGGTCCCGACCCCACAGCGGCGACGACGCCTGTCCGCGAGAACATCCTGCGCATCAAGGAGCGTGAAAAGGAGCTCGGCTGGCGCAGCGATTTCAGCACGACGCTCGGCTCGAGTGGAATCCTCACCACTGGCGCACAGGTCGCGCGCGTGGACCTGGATTTCGACCGCCGGCTCTCCGGAGACTGGACCCGGTATGAGTACGACCAGTCGGACTTCCGCGCCGACCCGGCACAACGGTACATCGTGCTGACGCCCGGGCAATACAACTCCACGCTGAACGCCGCAGCGACGAGAATCGCCGCGCATGCCGATTACGCGTGGAGCGTCGGCAACCTCACCTGGACGCCCGGCCTCCGCTATGAGCGTGACGGGTTTTCCGGAAAGTCCAACCTCGCCCCGCGCCTGCTGGTCAACTGGCAGCCCGATGCGGTCACCCGGGTCTGGACGGGAGGTGGCGTGTATTACCAGGCGCCGCGCTATCTCGACTTCGCGTCCGATCCCTCCAATCTCGCGCTCGACAGCGAGCGCTCCACGCAGCTGATGCTGGGCTTTGCCAGGCACCTGCGCGAGGACCTGCGCTTTTCCGCGGAAGCCTACTACCAGAAGCTCGACGATCTGACCGTGTTCGACGACCGGACCACGAACACCGCTGCCAGCATCGGCGAGGGGACTGCCAGGGGCGTGGATCTGATGCTGGCCAAGCGCATGAACCGGGGCTGGAGTGCTTCGGCAACCTACTCCTACGCGCGCGCGCGCCGCGATGACAAGCTCGGCGAAGGGCAATATCCATCAGACTGGGATCGTCCGCATGCCTTCGGCATCGTCAGCGCCTGGCAGCCGAGTGACCGTTGGACATTCTCGGCGAAGTGGAAATATGCTTCGGGCCGTCCCACGGACGCATTCATCGTGCACAGCGACGTGCTGGGAGGCGCCGGGCCCGTGCGCTACTCGAAGGAGCTGACGCGAACCAACGCCGGGCGTCTGCCGGTCTATCATTCGCTGAGTCTGCGCGCGGACTACCAGCGCCGCTTCGGCCCGCTGAGCCTGGTGGCCTACCTGGACATCCTGAACGTATACGGTCGCAAGAACGGGGACGCTTATGAATGGGACGAACGTCGCGGCGTCAACGTTGTCGAGGGACTGGACGAGCCGCTTCCCACCATCGGGCTCAGGTTCGAATACTCCTGGACGCCGGGGAAGTGAGCCTGGCACCGGGATTACCCATTGAGACTGCTTGTCATCGAGGATAACCAGCGTCTCTGCCAGGCAGTGGCGGAGAGCCTGCGTGCGCAGGGGTTCGCGGTCGACACAGCGGCCTCGGCCTCCGAGGGCCTGCGGGTCTGGAAGGCGGCCGATTACGATGCTGCGGTGCTCGATCTCATGCTCGCGGACGGCAGTGGCCTCGATGCGCTGAAGGAGATGCGCGACCGGGGAAACATGACGCCCGTGATGATCCTCACTGCGCTGGGCTCGATCGAGGATCGGGTCCGCGGCCTGGATTGCGGCGCGGACGACTATCTCGTCAAGCCCTTTGCGATGCAGGAGCTCATCGCCCGGCTGCGCGCGCTGTTGCGTCGTCCGGGCGCGGCATTGGGCCGCACGCTGACGCTCGGCAGCGTGAAGCTGGATACGTCCGCACGCACTGCGACCGTCGCCGAGATGCAGCTCGACCTGACACGTTCGGAGCTGATCGTGCTCGAGGCGCTGCTGCGCAATCAGGGGCGCGTGCTCTCGAAGGAGCGTCTGGCCGAATGCCTCTACGATTTCGAGCAGGAGCGAAGTGCCAATTCGGTGGAGACGCAGGTGCACCGGCTGCGCAAGAAGCTCGCGGCCGCGGGTGCCGATGTGTCGCTCCGGACTTTGCGCGGTCTGGGCTATCTTGCCTCCTGATCGCACCCCGAAGCGTGCCCCTTCCCTGATCCGGGCGCTGGTCGTTCGACTGGCCATCGTGGTCGTGCTGGCGGTAGCCGGCATCTATCCGATCCTGTATTTCGAGTTCCGGAACGGGCTGTTTGGCCTGGAAGGCCAGAGCATCGCCATCCAGGTGCAGGATCTTCGTTCCTCGATGGTGTCGGGGGGTGCGCCACCGCATCTGCAATTGCCTCCGCCCCTGCAGGAGCTCTACACCCGGCCGGATACCTTGAACGGCTATCAGTTGCTGAGCGCGCACGGCACGGTACTGGAGTCGGGCGGCTTCTCCGCCCCTGATCTGCCACTGCCGGTCGCACAAGGCAGCGGCCAGGTTGTCATGCAGCTGGAGCCCGATGCGCTGTCAGGCGGCAGCATCATGGCCGCGGCGCTCGTTGTGGATGATCCTCACGGCCGCTACTGGTTGCGCGTGGTGCGGAATCTGAAAGATACCGAGAGTCTGGTCGCCCAGCTCATGCTGGGCGCGCTGGATGAGCTGTATCCGCCGATTGCCGTGCTGCTGATTGCAGTGGTGAGTGTCGTCGTCTTGACGGTGCTGTCATCGCTTCGCTCCTTGCGTGCCGTCTCGCACCAGGCCTCGATGTTGTCGCTGTTCCGCCTGGACGAGCGGTTGCATGCCAAGAACCTCCCGCGGGAACTCGTTCCGCTGGTTCGTGCCGTCAATACCTCGCTCGATCGGCTCGAAGCGGATTACCGGGTGCAAAGGGAATTCACCGCCAACGCCGCGCATCAGTTGCGTACCCCGCTGGCGACGTTGCGGGCACGGCTGGAGTCCCGCTTTTCGGCCCAGGAGTTGGGGGACGTGACGTTCGAGATCGAGGAGCTCGCCCGCCTGGTCGAGCAACTGCTCTGCCTGGCGCGCCTGGATTCGCAGGAACAGTTCCAGTTTGCCGCGTTCGACGCTTATGCCGTCGCGCTGGAAGTCGCGCGGGAGCTGGCGCCTGCCGCGCTCGGATCAGACCACAACGTGACCGCCGCGACGCCCGACGCTGCCGTGCCTGCGTACGGGAACGCAACGCTGACGCGCCTGGTCTTCCGCAACCTGATCGAGAATGCGATCCAGTACACGCCGGCCGGTACGTCCATCACGCTGTCCGCGGTTTCCAACGCCGTGATCATCGCGGATGACGGACCTGGAATATCCGTGGATGCCGCTGCGTCCCTGTTCGAGCGCTTCCGCCGTGGCCCCAATGCCTCGGGGCCCGGCGCCGGCCTGGGGCTCGCCATCGCAAAGTGCATCATGGAACGGCAAGGTGGACGCCTGTCGCTCGACGCGAACGTGGCCCGCGGGGCGCGGTTCGTGATGGAGTTTCCAGACCCTGTGTAAAACTCACTAATTGCCCGGCCCGAACGGGCAGATCAATCGATGCTCAGGCGGAGGGCGCGGGCATGCCATTTACCGAACTCGATATTTCATTTTCCCAGCTGCGATGTTTCGTTGCGGTGGTGGACGCAGGCTCCCTCGCCGAGGCCGGCCGCCAGCTCGGCATGTCGACGGCGAGCGTGTCCAAGGCCATTGCGCGGCTGGAGCAGGTCTCTGGCATGAAGCTGCTGCACCGGTCGACCCACTCGATCTCACTGACCCACGACGGTGAGCAACTGGTCGAGTCGGCTCGGGAAGTGGTGCGGGCCGCCGGTGTCTTCAGCCGCTCGGCGGTAGCTCAAACACGGCAAAGCGCCGCGGGCTGGGTGCGGGTCGCGGCGCCCGTCGCATTCATGCGTGGCGTGCTGGTGCCGCTTTTCGCGAACCTCAGTCGCGAGAATCCCGCCATCAGCCTGGATCTCCGCGCCAGCAATGAGCTGACCGACCTGGCTGGGGAAGGTATCGATCTTGCAATCCGCAGCGGTTCACTGGCCGGGGTTCCGGGCCACGTACAAACGCCGTGGTTCAAGTTCCCGTGGGTGGTGTGTGCGTCAGCGGAGTACGTGAAGAATCATGGGCGCCCCGCACAGCCCGGTGAACTGGCCGCGCACAGACTGATCGGCTTCCGCAACCAGCGCACCGGCCAGGTCCGTCCCTGGTGGTTTCGCCGACCAGACGGTGAGGGCGATGTCATCCAGCTCGCCCCCGACGCCAACAGCATTCTCGACGATGGCGACGCGGCCTGGAAGCTCGGGATGCAGGGTGGAGGCATCGTGTCTGCTCCGATCTGGCTTGCCGCCGATGATCTTCGTGCGGGGCGTGCCATTGAGCTGCTGCGTGAATGGCGCGCCGCGGATGTCACGATGAACTTGTTGCGTCGGGAGCGGCGGCTGACGCCTGAGCGCGTCACCACGGTCATCGCCTATCTGCGCCAGCACGCGCCGCCATTGACGGACCTCATCTGACTGCTACTTCAGCAGCTGCTTGTCGACATGGCTGAAGAGAAGGATGCTCTCGATGCGGCCCTGGCCATCGAAGGCGAGCACGTCGTAGCCGAAGAATCCCGGCTTGCCCTGGGCATCGATGAGCTGCCAGGTCGCCAGGCCGTGGCTTTCCCAGCCGAGCATCTCGTTCATGCGGAAGGAGCCGCCGGGGCTGCGTTGCTGGAAATCCTGCAGGTGCGTCGCCACCTCAGACTGCCCGCGTCGCGTCTGCATGGAATTGGTGAACACAATGCCTTCCGACAGACTTTCGCGAAGGCGCCGCGAGCGTTCATCGGCCGGAATGGCCGACCAGGCGGACAGATATAGCTCGTAGATCTTGATGCGTGGATCCGGCATTTGCTCAGGCCTCGTGAGGGAAGGGGCGGGGGACGCGTGTGCCGCCGTTTTCCAGCCGACGAGCAGGAGCGCCAGGGCGGAGACGGCCGTTCGGCGCGTATATGTGGAATCGGGATAACTCATGGAGTTCACGGTGCCTGACCCGCGCCCGCGCGCGTAGCCGCCCGGACCGCAAATCAGTATTGCCCTCGTAGCGCGCCGCCGTGCTTGACTGCCAACAGCAGGCCGGGCTGCCGGAACGTCCGACAACTGCCACTTGCGCGGGAGGGCGATCGGCCGGTACAACCTCTGTATGAAAAAGAGCAAGACAGACACTGCCGAGGCAAAAGCCCTGGCGATTGCCAAGGCGAGACGGATCGCGCCAGCCAGGGCGGTCCATATCGGCAGCACGCCCGCTACCAAGTACCGCGGCGACCCCGCCATTTTCGGCCGCCTGGTGGAAGACCACGACCGGCACCGCGCGCTGTTCGCGATGATCGGTGATACCGAGGGCAAGTCGCCGGACCGCCGCAAACTGTTCCGCGAGCTCACGCATGAGATCAAGGGGCACGCCGCGGCCGAAGAGCAGGCGCTGTGGTCCACGGTGCTGCGTCACCCCGAGAGCACCGAGGCGGGTCGGCACGCCGTCTACGAACACAAGAAGCTGGACGATCTGTTCGGCGATCTCGCCGCACGCAACATGGCCTCCAGCGGCTGGCTCAGGCGGTTCGAGAAGGCGAAGGAGTTGTACCTGCATCACATCCGCGAGGAAGAGCAGGAACAGTTCGTCGAATCCGAGAAGGTGCTGACGCTGGCAGATCAGCGGTACATGCGCCGGGTGTTCAACCGGCGCAAGCGGGAAGAGAAAGCCAAGGCGCGCGTCACGCCCAAGATCAAGCTCAAGAGCTGAAGTCTTCGGCCGGGTGGGGGAGGGGGGATGCTGAGGGCAATAGCCATTGTCTGGGCGCTGCTCGGCCTGTTCGCCATGCCGCGTCTCGCGCTTGCCCAGCACGAAACCAGCTTCGACGTCCTCACTGGCGAGCGGGCCTTTGAGTCGTTCTGCGCCAGCTGCCACGGCGCTGCCGGAAACCAGATCGCCAACGTCGATCTGGGGCACGGCGTGTTCCGCAAGCCCTACACCGATGACGAGCTCACGCGCATTGCGATGAATGGGATCCCCGGTACGCCGATGCCGCCGACGCCCAAGCTCACCCGGGAGCAGGCAGCACAGATCGTCGCGTACCTGCGCGCCCGCGGGCAGGCGAAGGACGTGGCGGCCAGCGGCGACGCCGCACGCGGACGAGCGCTGTTTGAGGGAGCCGGCCAATGCCTTGCCTGCCACCGCGTGCAAGGCCAGGGATCCCGTCGCGGCCCGGACCTGAGTCGCATCGGTGTGCTGCGCACATCGGATCAGCTGGCCCGCTCCCTGATCGATCCCCAGGCCGAGGTGCAGCCCGACCAGCGTAGCTACGCCGTGGTGACGCGCAATGGTGGGACGATGAGCGGCCGGCTGCTGAACCAGGACGCCTTCAGCGTGCAATTGCTGACCGAAAACGAAGCGCTGCGCTCGTTCCAGAAATCCGATCTGGTACGCAGCGGATTCATCCCCTCGCCGATGCCCTCGATGCGCGGTCAGTGGGACGATCAGCAGGTCGCCGATGTCGTGCGCTACCTTGTTTCACTGCGCGGAGTCGCCAAGCGATGAGAGTCCGTTCACTGGTCATCGCCGCGCTCGCGATGGTGCCGCTCGCGGCCTGGAGCCAGGTCACGCGGGAGCAGCTGCTGGAGCCTGACGCGACGCCCGCGGACTGGCTCAGCTATTCGCGCGACTATTCCAACCAGCGCCACAGTCCGCTCACGCAGGTCAATACGCGCAATGTCGGCCGCCTCGAACTGAAGTGGGTCTGGCAGGCCCGTTCGCTCGAGAAGTTCGAGGCGACGCCCCTGGTCGTGGGCGGTGTGCTCTACACCGTGCAGGCTCCGAATGACGTCGTAGCGCTCGACGCCGCCACGGGGCGCATCTTCTGGACTTATTCGCACCAGCCGGCGCCCGCACGCACCTGCTGTGGCCGCGTGAATCGCGGGCTCGCCATTGTCGGCGACACCTTGTTCATGGGCACGATCGACGCGCACCTGCTCGCCATTGACGCGAAGACCGGGCAACTGCTGTGGGACACCGTCGTCGCCGATGCCGGCAAGCAGTATTCCATCACCATGCCGCCCATGATCGTGAAGGACAAGGTGATGATCGGGGTCGCTGGCGGCGATACAGGCATCCGCGGCTTCGTCGCGGCGTTCGACGTGAAATCGGGACGGGAGCTGTGGAAGTTCCACACCATCCCGGCGCCTGGAGAGCCCGGCCACGACACCTGGTCGGGGGATTCCTGGCTCGCCGGTGGCGCCGCCATCTGGAATCACGGTGCCTACGATCCCGCTGCAAATCTCGTCTACTGGGGCACCGGCAACCCCGCGCCGGACTGGGACGGCCGCAGCCGCCTGGGTGACAACCTCTACAGCGACAGCGTCATCGCGCTGGACGCCGATACCGGCCAGCTGCGCTGGCACTACCAGTTCACGCCGCACGATGAACTGGACTACGACTCCACCCAGGTGCCGGTGCTGGCGGATCTCCCCTGGCAGGGCGCGCCGCGCAAGCTGATGCTCTGGCCGAATCGCAATGGCGTGATGTATGTGCTCGATCGCCTGACCGGCGAGTTCCTGATGGGCAAGCCCTATGTCGAGGTGAACTGGCTGACGGGCTTCGATGCCAAGGGGCGACCGCAGCGCACGCCGGGCATCCTGCCGACGCCGCAGGGCACGCTGGTGCGGCCGCACGTGCACGGCGCCATCAACTGGGCACCCCCGGCGTTCAGCCCGCGCACCGGCCTGCTGTATGTCGCGCACTGGGAGCATTCAGGCATCATGGCCATCGAGGGCAAGTTCCCGCAGTCGGTGGGCATCAATGCACGCCAGACGACGATGGGCGACGCGACGCTGGAGCCGTTCCTGAACAACGACGACGAGGCGCGCGGCGTCGTCCGCGCCTATGACGTCGCGACGCTCAGGCCCCGATGGGAGTACGTGCTCGGCAACATTACCTGGGGCGGCACGTTGTCCACCGCCGGTGACGTAGTGTTCACCGGCGGCAAGGACGGCTACTTCGTCGCGCTCGATGCCCGCACGGGCAAGCTGCTGTGGAAGGCTTCCCTGGGCGGCCAGGTCAATGCGGGCGCCATGACCTATGCCGTGGACGGCAAACAGTACATCGCCATCGCGGCGGGTACGGCGCTGTTCGCTTTCGGGCTGCGCTGACGCGCCAACCGTTCCGGCAACGTCGTGGCTGTCCGTCCGACAGCCCATCGATGCGGGCGGGTCATCGCACGATCGGGGCCGCGCCCCACCCGGCGCCGGGCTGCTGGAACAGCCGCAGCACTTGGCCATCTCCAGCCACCGAGGAGATGCCCCAGTTCGAGGTATATAGCGCCCCGTCCGGACCCTCCACCAGGCCGTTGGGCAGGCTCGCGAACTTCGACAGCAGCTCGACACGGGCCCCGGTTTCACGGTCGAACATCACGAAGTTCGCGTTGTTGGGCGTCCACGCATCGTCGTACGGAAAAATCTCGACCCCATACAGTTTCTCACCCCGCCATGCGAGGCCCACCAGCGGGTGCAGCGAATCGTAGGGTAGTGCGTAGTTGTAGAAGTTCTCGTCGAACAGCGCGAGCTCCGCAGGCCCCTCGTCTTCGCCGAATGTGCCGACGTAGAAATTGCCGTTGTGCCTGGTCATCACGACCGGGTTGTGCTCGGCGTTGTCGACCGACATGTCAAACTGCTTCTCGATTGCGCCGGTCGCCGGATCCACGCGCAACAGAAAGCCCCGGTTCGTCTCCACCACGTACAGGTATGCGCCAACCGCGATCATCGAATGGAATACCCCGCCCGGCTCCTGGTCGGTGGTGGCGGGATCGCTGTCCTTGATGAAGTGCGGCGGATTTGCCCGGTGCCATGCGCCCAGGTCTGCGACATTCGTGGTCGAACCATCGGCGTTGACGCGCAGAATGGCTGGCAGGTGCAGGCTGTCGGGCAGGGCATGCGAGCAGCCGCCCATCTCTATCAGCACGTACAGAGAGCCGCCGACGAAGGCGAGGTCGGTGGGGCCGTAACTGGCACCGAAGGCGTCGGTCATGCTCGGCAGGTTGCCCGCCACGATCTGCTTCGTGCCGTTTGCTGAAACGCGGGTTACCTGGCCGCTGAAGCCGGCGGTGTAGGGACTGTAGATGTTGATGTTGATCGGGCAATCCGCGTCGCCGGTGGGCACCATCGAACCGCCAGTGCCCGCCTCGGCGACGTACAACTCCCCACTGGGCCCAAACACCAGGCCCCGCGGATTGGTCAGGCCCGTGGCATATATGCCTGCCTCCCAGGGCCTCTCCTCGAAGTAGCAGCCGCTCCCGAGAGCCAGGCCGATGACTGCAACCAGCTTCATGATGGGGCGGAGCATGATCATGCCTCCCCCTGCCGCTGCGGCATTGCTGATTGCGCGTAGTCATTGGCCGCGATGTCGCGAAACAGCAGCATCTGTGGGATCTGCGCCGAGGAGGCGCCCTCGAAGCCACTCGTAGCAACGAAGTCCTTCGGGTTGCGGAAGGTGCCAAAAAGGATGTCGAACAGCGGCAGGTCCGAATAGTTGTAGTGGTGGATACCTCGCCCGTGGTGCACGCTGTGGCTCTCCGGACGTTGCACGATGTAGCCCAGCCATTGCGGCGTGCGGATGTTGGTGTGCTGGATCACCGCCAGGAACATGGTGGCGTAGAGATAGTAGGTGACCGCCTTCGCCGGCAGACCGACCGCGGTGAGGGCCAGGCTGCTGAGCAGCGTGAAGCCCGCCACGTCCAACGGACTGAAGTAGAAGGCGCCGTAGCTGTCCAGCCGTTCGGCGCTGTGGTGCATCTGATGGAAGCCACGCCACAGCCAGTGATTCTTGTGCATGGCCCGGTGCCAGGCATAGACCAGGAGCTCATAGACCAGGACGGCGGCGCCCGCGCCGAGTAAGGGGTTCAGCGCTTGCAGGTCGAAGAGCTGGTACCGCGCCAGGGTTTCACCCCAAAGCAGCGGGAGGTAGGAGGAGAGAAAGAAATAGAAGGTGAAGACAACCAAACCGCGTGTCCGCCAACCCTGGACTTGCGGCAGCGGCCTCGCCGGCAACAGCGCCTCCAGCAGTATCAGGCCTGCGTAGATGGCCAGCAGCGTGAGCGAGACGGGATCAAGCAGGATCTGCAATGGCGTGGGCATGGACGCTCTCCAATGGATGTTTCAGGGGATGCCTACGCTGGTGATCCCCGCGTCTCACTGCATGAGCACTCGATAACGGTTGCGTAACGATTTGCCAACGGCTCGCCGGAATGTCCCGATGACGTTGTAGAGTCGTGGTAAGCACGATCGCCAGGGAGGCGCGAGCGCAGGCGAATGGCAAGCAAGTATCAGGTTGCCGGTTTCACCATCGACACCGCGCTGTACCGGATCAGCAGCGGCGGGGTCGCCATGCCGGTGGAGCCCAAGGTCTTCGACCTGCTGGTGCACCTGATCCGGCATCGCGATCGCGTCCTCACCCGGGAAGAGCTGTTCCAGCAGGTCTGGGAGGGTCGCGAGGTCTCGGATGCCACGCTCAGCAATCACATCAAGAGCGCGCGTAAGGCGCTGGGCGACAACGGCGATCTGCAGCAGACCATCCTGACGGTTCGCGGCCGGGGCTATCAGTTCATCGGGCCGGTGCAGGAGATTGCCGAAGGGCAGCCGGAACCTTTAATGGCACAAACCGCGCCAGTGCAAAAACCGCGGGCTTGGCCGCTGGCCGTGACCGTGGGCGTGGCCGTCGGCGTTGTGTCGCTGCTTTTGCTGCTGCTCGGGTGGCGTGTGCTGGTGCCTGCGCCAGCTCAGTCGGATGCTGCACTGCCATACATCCTGGTCGTGCCGTTCGACGTCGCCAGCGAAGTGCCCGATGCTTGGAAGCCGTTCGCCGAAGACGTGGCGCGCGAGGTGAGTCGCAACCTGCGCAAGATCTCCGGCCTGAAGACCGTGCCCTGGTTGTCGGTCTCGGCCTTCAAGAACAACAAGGCGCCCGAGTACATCCGCAGTCAGCTGCCAGACGCACGTTATGTGCTTGACGCGGTGGTCAGCATATCTCCGGGTAACACGCTGCGTGTCGCCGCTGACCTGGAAGACCTGCACCGCAGGGACAGCGGCCAGTCGGTGTGGAGCCACGACTTCAAGGCCCGTGTCGACGGTCGGGAGTACTTCGACATGGTGTCGGAGATTGCTCAGGCAGTGGCGATCTCACTGAAGGTGGAGATACTTGGCTCCGAGCAGCGCGCGCTGGCCGAATTTCCCACCAACAACCCGGCGGCGTACCGGCCCTACGTAGCCGGATGGCAGCAGGTGGAACACTTCACGCAGGATTCCTTGCTGCGCGCCATCGACCTGTTCAACCAGGCCATCAAGCTGGACCCGGATTTTTACGCTGCCTATCTCGCCCGCAGCGATGCCTATCGCAATCTCTTTGCATACATCGAGCCTCCGATCAAGTTGCTGGGTGCCGTGAAAGCTTCTCTCAACGACGCGCTCAAACTGCGGCCAGACTCTGCGGAGGCCTATTCATCGCTGGGGGTCACCCAGGTGATGGCCTGGCAGTGGCAGGAGGCCTGGGACAACCTCAACAAGGCCAAGGCGCTCGATGATTCGCTGGCACTGACAGAATTGGGCTTCGCGTTGTACTACACGGGCCTTGGGGTGCCGGCGAAGGTCAAGCAGGCGCTGGCCCGCGCCAATGAACTGGACCCGCTCAACTCAGAGCTGGCGGATTGGGGCAACTGGGCATTGTTCATGACGGGAGAAGCCGAAGCGGCGCGGCGATGGGCAGAGGAGAAGATGCTGCAGCATCCGGACAATGGCTTCGTGTTCAGCGGGGCTGGGGTCGGTGCCTACATACGCGGTGATACCAGGCGCGCTGTCGAGCTTGCGGAGCGCGGCGTGGAACTCACTGGGCGGGCACCGGTCGCGCTGATCATGCTGGCACAGGCCTACGGCTACGACGGACAGAAGCAGAAGGTGTTGCCGCTGCTGGCGGAGGCAGAGCGCGCGAATATCTACCTGTGTCCCTATGAATCGGCGGCGGCATACCTGAGTCTCGGCGAGCAGGAGCTTGCCATCAAGCTCCTGTACGACGCGGTAGATGCGCGCTCGAACTGCCTGGTGTTCCTGCGCAGTGATCCGCGTCTCAAGCCGATCCGGAGCGACGAGCGGTATGCGGACCTGCTAGTCAAGGTGGGGCTCGATGATGCGAAGCTCGCCACCTACGGTCGCTGACCCAGCGGCTACTGCTGGAACTCCGGCGTCATGTCCTTGCAGGGCTGCTTCTGGAACGGCACATCCGACAGATACATGATGTCGTAGCTCTCGTAGGGGGCCGCGAGATACACCGGGTCCGTCACCGAATAATCACGCCGCAGCGAGAACTGCTGCGGATCGAAGGTGAAGCGCTCCACGATGTGCATCTGCTCGCTGCTGCGCGTGGGCGGTGACAGCACGCCCGCTGCAAAACCGATGGTATCGACAGTCAGCACATTGCCTTCCCAGCGGCCGATCGAGTGCCCGGCAGGGCTCGGCTTGATCTTGTCCGGATGCTTGCCGTCGATATGGATGCGGCGATCGAAGTTGTACAGGCCATACGTGATGTCGATGACCTTCTCGCCGCCCACCGTCCTCTGCTGGAAGCGGTTGATCGGCCAGTCCGCAGTCCAGTCGCGGATGAAGCTCGTGGGCTTGCAGGCGAACCATGGGTTATCCCTGGGCGAGCGGTTGTTGAAGCTGTCGGCGGCCTTCTTGCCTTCGGCGGTGTAGACCACTTTCGGCCGCGGCGGCTGGGTGGCCTGTATCTGCTGCAGCGTGAGCTTGCCGGCCGCGAAGGCTGCTGACTGGCTCTTGGGGATCATCGAGCCATTGCCGCCACTGGGCGGGACAGTGAGCACCAGCTGCTCCACGGCCCAGTCTCCGCTGATGTTCGGCTGGCCGTCGGCCAGACGCAGCGGGCGCTTGGAGGTATCGACGTGGCTCCTGATCTCGAACTGGTCGTTGCGATTGATCATCGGCGCATCGCCAAGCTTGAAGTTCTCGATGTAGCAGGCGTTGGGGTCGGTGCGATGCGGGTGCCCGTCGATCTCCACGCGCGAGCCCGCCTTGAACATTTCCTTGGACCAGCCGGAGCGTTTCAGCAGCGTGGCCGCACGCATCTCGCACTTCAGGTGCAGCTTCTTGCCGCTGGCGTCAACCGCGTCGATTTCCATGTAGGAGTGCGGGTTGATGAAGTTCATCTTGGTCATGGTCCCGGACCAGTGGCCCGGTATGTTCATCTGGAATTCGCCGAAGCTGTGATGCGCCATGGCTGGCGCAGCCAGGCCCGCCATGGCGGCGACGAGAACAGTCGAACGCACAGACTGATGTGACATGACACGGCCCCCCGCATTTTTTTATTGTCGGGGTCAGTATACGGGCGCCAGTTCCATAGGTGTGATGGATGTGTCGGCTCGTCGCACTCCGAAGAGTCAACCGGGGCGCCGCTGCCGCGTTGAATACGGTAGCTCAGCCCGGAGACCTACCCATGCCCTCTTGCCGCCGTGCCGCATCCTGGTTGCTTGCCGTGGCCTGCCTCACCGGCGCGCTGCCCGCGGCCGACGCAGCCGGCGTCCTGCGCGAGCGCCTGCGGGATCGCATCGCCGCACGCGCCGCGCCGCCGCCCGTACCCGCCACCTTGCTTGGTCCCGCGCAGCCCATCATTGCGCCCGGCCGCTATGAGATCCGGCTGCGGGTGAATGGCGCCGAACGCTTTGCACTGGTTCATGTTCCCGCGCTCCACCAGCCGGGCAGGCCAATGCCATTGGTAATGGCATTGCATGGCGGCGGCGGCGGTGCCGTCTACCAGGCCGATGACGCCACCTATGGGCTGATCAGCAAGTCCGAGCAGGCCGGTTTCATTGCCGTGTTTCCCAATGGCACCAGCGCCACGAAGAACGGCATGCTTGCCACCTGGAATGCCGGCAACTGCTGCGCCAGGGCCCGTGATGAGCAGGTGGACGACGTCGCCTTCCTGCGCGCCGTGGTGGCGGACGTGGCCCGGCGCATCGAGGTGGCACCGCAGCGCGTATACGCCATCGGTATGTCCAATGGCGGGATGATGGCTTATCGCCTGGCCTGCGAGGCGGGCACTGTGTTCCACGGCATCATGTCGGTGGCCGGTACGGACAACACCCGCCAGTGCGCGCCCGCGCAGCCGGTGCCGGTGCTGCACATCCACGCGCGCAACGACGATCGCGTGCTGTTCAACGGTGGTGCGGGCGACAAATTCCGCCGCGAGGCGCAGGTCACCGATTTCGTGTCGGTGCCGGCAACGATCTCGCGCTGGGTCGGTTTCAACCATTCGGCTGGGCCCGCGCAGCGCACCGTCGATGTACCGGGTGCGTACTGCGAGCGGCATGCCGCTGGCCCCGGTGGCGCGCCCGTGCAGTTGTGCGTGACCGAGACCGGCGGCCATAGCTGGCCCGGGGGGAACAAGCACCGCGGCGACGAGCCCCCGTCGCAGGCCATCAACGCCAACGATCTGATGTGGGAGTTCTTCTCGTCGTTGTAGCGCGGGCTGCCGCCGCTGGAGCACTAATCCCTGCGCGGCGTGTCTTCCGAAGACCGTATCACCGTGCCCTCAATAACATCGCCCGCCGGGGGCGGCCAGCTACGCGGGTCCGGGCCCTGGTCGCGCATCCGCTCCCGAATCTGGCGCCGCAGGTGCCGGGTCTTCCACAGGAACACGGCCAGTGCGCATAGCCCGACGGCGAAGGCCACGGCAAAGAAGGCCACGGAGACAAAGAAGGCACCGACCAGCAGCGCCGCACCGGCGATCAGTGCGATGGCACGCGCCAGCAGCGTTTGCACCCGCGACAGCGGGGAGGCCCGGTGGGGCGGTAGTTGTTCTGTCATGTCCTGACTTTACAGGGCCCACCGGCGCATGTGTCATAACTCCGGCCAAAACACCGGGCAGTTGCGGCGCGACTTGTGTCGATGAGAAAGTACCGCGCCGCGTTAGCGCAGCCGATCTCAAGGAGGAGCCGTGTTCGGAGCCATCAGGCTAACCATTGTCGCCGCGCTTTTCGCAGCGGCGCTGATCCCGTATTGCAATGCGGCTGACGGAGAGCTCACCTCCGAGCCGAAGATATCGCGCGGAGAGCGCGCAGTGTTGTTGAAGAAGGGCACCTGGGCTCCCGATCTGGTGCAGGACTTCTACTTCATCCTGGCATTCACCATCGGCAAGGATGGCCGCGTCTCTGATGTGGAGGTGGCCACCCGCGGGTTTGCCTCCAAGGCCGTCCTGGAATCGGCAATTCGCTACGTGAAATCCTACGTGTTCAAACCGCCCACGCGCGATGGCAAACCCTATGAGATGAAGGTGAGGCAGCCATTCACCGTCTCTCTCAAGGGCGGTCAGGGCATCAGCCCGGAATTTGTGAAGGAAGCCCGGAAGGTGGAGGCGCTCATCAAGGCTGGAGACTACGCAGGTGGCGACTTCCACGCCCAGTGGATGTTGTCGGAAGTGGTCAGGACCAGGAGTGAATACGCGGCCCTGCAGGGCACACTCGCCGTGACGTATGCCGGGTCCGGCAAAGTTTCGCAGGCGATGTCCGCGCTGCGCGCCGCGACGCAACGGATCAAGCCGTCGCCGGAGCTGGTACTGCGCCAAAGCGTGCCGCCGAATGCCGTCGACAACTACCTCATCCAGGACGCCAAGTACATTTCCAACCTGCTGGAGCTGAAAATGAGACTGGGCATCCAGCAGGGAATGGTGCTGGACGCGCTGCGTGCCTATTACGAGCTCGCGGGGTTCCGGAGTTTCCCGCCGGATGATCCTTATGTGCGCGTGGCTAACGAGCTCACCGCGCACCTCGAAGGCACCGCGCCGCTGGTTGCCAAGGTCGAGCTCAATGAATACGGAAGATGGGTGCAGGAACTGTTCCGGCGCGATTTCACGCTGGAGCGGGTGCAAGGCGTGGTCAAGGGAATCGAAATCAATTGTGAAGACCAGTTCCGGTTTCTCGAGTACGGTGAGGACATGAAGTGGGCGGTGCCGGACAGCTGGGAGAAGTGCGCCATTGTCGTCGAGGGCGAGCCCGGCACCCGTCTGCACATCGTTGAACTTGCTCCATCACAGGCTGGATGAACAGCAACCCCGCGCGGCGCAAGCTGTGGCAGGGCGCGAGATAGTTGCGGCGTGACTTCTCCCGGTGCGAAAGTACACCCCGCCGCAGGTTTTCCCGCGGACACAACAATTTTCGGGGGGTACATGCGTCGCACCATTCTGGGTCTTTTCGCCACCGGCGGCCTGCTGGCCTCCACACTCGCACTGTCTGCCGGCAGCGCGGCCAAGGACATCGACTGGACCGCCCACGGCCGTACCGGCGACGAGCAGCGCTTCACCCCCCTCGACCAGATCAACGTCGGCAACGTCAGCCAGCTCGGCCTCGCCTGGTACACCGACATCGCCGACAAGGGCGGCTACCAGAGCACGCCGCTGGTGGTGGATGGCAAGCTCTTCCTCACCGGCCCGTGGAGCAAGGTGTTCGCCTTCGATGCGAAGACCGGCAAGCAGCTGTGGAAGTTCGACCCGCAGGTGCCGCGCGATCTGGCCGCCACCAGCATCTGCTGCAACATCTCCAACCGGGGTGCGGCCTACTGGAAGGGCAGGATCATCGTCGGCACCATCGACGGACGGCTGGTGGCGCTGGATGCGAAGTCGGGCAAGAAGGCCTGGGACGTGCAGGTCACCGACCGCAACATGCCTTATTCCATCACCGGCGCGCCGCGCGTGGGCGACGGCATCGTCTACATTGGCCAGGGTGGCGGCGAGTTCTACACCCGCGGCTTCCTGGCCGCTCATGACGCCGAGACGGGCAAGGCGCTGTGGCGTTTCTGGACAGTACCTGGTGACCCATCCAAGGGGCCCGACGGCGCCGCCTCCGACAGCGTGATGCCCATGGCCGCGGAGACCTGGAAGGGTGCCGAGTGGTGGAAGCAGGGCGGCGGCGGCACCGTCTGGGATGGCATCGTCTACGACGCCGAGACCAGCACGGTGGTCTTCGGCACCGGCAATGGCCTGCCCTGGCCGCACACCATCCGCTCGCCGGGTGGTGGCGATAATCTCTTCACCGCCTCGATCGTCGGGCTGGATGCGAAGACGGGCAAGTACAAGTGGCATTACCAGACCGTGCCCAAGGACAGCTTCGATTTCGACAACACCGCGCCGCTCACCATCGCCGACCTGACCGTCGACGGGCAGAAGAAGCACGTGGTGATGCAGGCGCCGAAGAACGGCGTGTTCTATGTGATCGAGGTGGCAACCGGCAAGGTGGTGTCGGCCGATCCCTATGTGCCCTCGATCAACTGGGCGACCGGCTTCGACAAGGCCAACAACTGGGCCCCCATCATGAACCCGGATGCCATCTACGGCACGAAGGGGTTCTATGTCGTGCCGTCCCAGGCGCATGTGTGGCATCCGCAGTCGTACAACCCGGGCACCGGCCTGTTCTATTTCCCGATGCGCTACGGCGTCAGCTCGTTCGTGGCGGAGAAGGGCGGTCGCATCCTCGGCAACCAGCTGGTGGACGTGGCCATGGGCAAGCCACCGGAAGGGCAGACCCGGCCCGTGCTGCAGGATACGGGCGCGGCGCTGATGGCCTGGGATCCGGTGAAGCGCCAGGTGGCGTGGAAGCAGAAGGAAGGCAACGGCAGCGCCGGCACGCTGAGCACTGCCGGCAACCTCGTGTTCCAGGGCACGGCGGGGCAGAAGTTCACCGCCTTCCGTGCCGACACGGGCGAGAAGGTGTGGCAGGTGGCCACGCAGGGCAACGTGGTGCCCGGCCCGATCAGCTATTCCATTGATGGCGTGCAGTATGTGGCGGCCATCTCCTCGGCCAGCACCGGCTTCGCCGCGGCCGCAGGCACGAACCGCCTGCTGGTCTACAAGGCCGGCGGCTCCGTGCAGCTGCCGCCCGCCCCACCCGTGGTGGCGCAGGTGCTGAACCCGCCGCCGGATTTCGGCGACGCCACCATGCAGGCCCGCGGCAAGGATCTCTACGAACGCAACTGCACGGGCTGCCACGAAGGCGGGCGCATGTTCTCCGGCTTCCCGGATCTGAATTACAGCATCGCACTACCCAATGCGCCGCTGTTCAAGGCCATCGTGGTCGATGGGCTGCTGGCCGAGAACGGCATGATCTCTTTTGCCAAGTCGCTGAAGGCCGAGGATGCGGAGGCGATCCGCTCCTATCTCACGCTGCGGGCGAACGAGCTGAAGCGCAACCCGCCGCGGCAGGGGTTTGGTCCGGGCGGTGCCGCACCGCCAGCGGCTGCTCCGGCGGCTGCACCGGCTGTGGCGCCTGCACCTGCGCCCGCAGCACAGGCGCATGAATAGAGGATCCAGGAAGTCGACGCACGACAGGCACGAATAACCATAAAGGGGGGCCATATGCCCATGAGCAGAGAAAGATCCGTCACCATCAACTTCTGCGCGCTGGTCGCGGGCGCAGCCTTCGCGGCCAGTGCCGGCGCCGCCAATGCCGAATGCAGCCGTGAATCACTGCAGAAGCTCACCGACGCCTACGTGAAGGCGCAAACGGCCGGAAAGCCCGCCTCGCTGCCGCTCGCGGCCGGCGCCTCGTACGCCGAGAACGACAAGGCCACGGGCATCTCCACGGGCGTACTGGCGCAGGCCCTGACGGTGGACTTCACCCGCAGCTTCTACGACACCACGCAATGCGCCACCTTCACGGAAGTTGTTGCGGCGACAGACCCGCATCCGTATGTGATCCACACCCGCATGGTGGCGACCAGCGATGGGAAGAAGGTGTCGAAGGTGGAGTCGGTGGTGACCGACGCGGGGGATTGGGTGTTCGGCGCCGCCGAGCACCTGGCCGTCACCCGGAAGGAGAAGTGGGATGAGATTCCCAAGGACAAGCGCGACTCACGCGCAGCCATCCAGGCAGCAGCCGACGCCTATCTGAACAACTGGGGGGACCCGGCGCTGCCTGTGCCGCATGGCACACCCTGCTCACGCCTTGAAGGGCGCATGGACACGGCCGCCAAGAACCCGGATGGCCAGACGTGCACCATGGGCGCGTTTCCGGAGAAGCTCAATGTGACCAACCGTCGCTACGTGATCGACGAGACGCTCGGCGCCGTAGCCATCTTCCACAGCTTCCCGTGGCTCGATGCGGGATTGCCGAAAGACCCGGGAACCCCGGCCAGCCAGACGTTCCGTGTCGAGGGCGGCAAGAATCGTTACATCCACGAGGTGACGGTGTGCACGACGCCAGGGTGTGGCAGGGGGCGGCCGCCAGGACCACCGCCGGCAGCGGGCGGGGCCAAGTAGCCTCCACAAGAGCGCACACCGGTAGTCCTCGTCATCGATCGAAGTCGGTGGCGATGGCGGCGTTGTTGACCAGCACATCACGTCTGCCGAACACATCGGCAGTCAATGCAGGAGCTGCATGTGCCGTCTGCGCGTGGGCCAACTGAGACGCGCTGCCAGTGCCAGTGACGCGCCTATGGCCAGGGAGGCCACCGCAAAGCCAAGGCGCACATCCTGGGCGCTTGCACCATCAGGCGCGATGGCGATGAATAGTCCGCCGAGCAAGGCGACACTTACGGCAGCGCTGATCTGCAGGGTGGCGTTCACCAGGCCCGATGCCAGCCCGGCCCAACGTGGTGGGACATGATCCACGTTCATGCGCACCACGGCAGGAAGGGCGATACCTTGCCCCGCGCCAATCAGGAACAGGGGCAACGCCAGCCACGACGACGCACCAGCGATCGCCAGCGCCGCGACCATGGCTAGACCCAGCGCCTCCAGGACCATGCCAGACCCGGCGGTGCGCGAGCCCATTCGCCGGGCGATGTACGGGCTACACAGTGGACCGAGGAAGAACCCGATGCCCAGCGGCAGAATGGCCAGGCCAGCAGTGAACGCATCGTGGCCCAGGCCGGCCTGCTCGTACCCAGCGAACACCATGAAGAACGCGGCGAGCGCATAGAAGAAGAACGTTGATGCCAGGCTGCTTGGCAGCCCATGCCTGGCCAGAAGCGAGGGCAGAACCAGAGGCGTTCCGCCGGCGAGCTCCTGGGCCTTCTCATAACGCCAGAAGAGCCATAACAACGGCATGCTCAGGATCAGAGGCCCTGTGCACCACCAAGGCCACCGGTGTTCCCGCCCTTCGATAAGAGGAACCACGAGGGCCGCCAGTCCCACCGCCAGCAGCAATGCCCCCGGCACGTCCAGGCGAGGCGCAAGCTCGGCTCGCCTCTCCTGCAGCAGCGTCATGGCAGCAGGAACGGCAACGCAGATGATGGGAAGGTTGATCAGGAAGACGCTCCGCCACCCCAGCCCCCAGGGGCTACTCGAAACCAGCACGCCCCCCAGCAGTTGGCCTCCCACGGAGGCCAGTCCGAATGTCGCGCCGTACAGGCTGAGCGCGCGACTTTTCTCGCTTGCCGGAAAGAGGGCGTGTATCGATGCCAGTGATTGCGGCGCCATGATCGCCGCCGACACCCCTTGCAGCAGCCGCCCCACGACAAGCATGCCCGGCGACGGTGCCAGGCCACACACTGCCGAGCCCGCGCCAAAGCCGAGCATGCCAGCGATGAAGACGCGCTTGCGGCCATAGAGATCGCCCAGGCGGCCACCCGGGATCAGGACGACGGCATAGGCTGCCGCATACACCGAGATCACCAGCTGCGAGATGTCAGCGGAGGCTTGCAGGCCCGCCCGCATGGCCGGCAACGAAACGTTGACGATGAAGAAGTCCAGAGGTGGCAAGAGAGTGCCAGTCAGCAGGACAGCCAGGGCCAGCCATCGGCGGGAGTCAGGGGCTGCCGTCTCAGTGGTTTGGGTCATGCATCACAGCGCAGGGTTCGTCATGCAGCCGCATGATGCTGCTGACACTATTGTTCGAACACTGACATTCCCGTATATATTTCGTGCAATTTTGTACGGACGGCTTCGCATGGAATGGAACGACGTTCGCATCTTCCTGGCTGTAGCCCGCAGTGGATCCTTCGGCGAAGCCGCGCGGGTCCTCCATGTGAGCCATCCGACAGTGGGCCGCCGAATAAGAGTGCTGGAGGACGAAGCCGGGCAGCCGCTCTTTCGTAGAACACAGGACGGACTGATGCTCACGGATGCCGGTGACACCGTGCGGGCACTGGCGGAGGCGATGGAGGATTCCGCGCTGTCCATGGAAAGACGTCTGGCCGGCAACCACCAGCGCCTTGAAGGCATCCTGCGTATATCGTCAGCGGACTGGTTCGCCGGCTATGTCCTGGCGCCAGTGCTGCTCGAGTTGACGCGCCGCCATCCCGCTGTCGTGCCGGAAGTTATTGCAAGCCACCGGTTGCTCGATCTTTCGCGTCGCGAAGCCGACGTGGCCTTCCGCATCGTGCCTTTCAGCGAGCCGAATATCGTTCAGCGCCGCCTGATGCGGATCTCATATGGGCTGTATGCATCGGCGGCAACCGCCCAGGCGTTGCAGGACGATCCGGCATCAGTGGGGGTCATTCTGATGAACACCGCACAATCGCATTTCCCCGATGTGGCCTGGGTGCTGGAAAGGTTCCCGCTGTCCCGACGCGCCTTTACAAGCACGAACCGTTCGGTCCAGGCACAGATGTGCCTGAGGGGCCTAGGCATCGCGGTGCTGCCAAGGCAGCTTGGCGATGCAATTTCCGGCCTGCAGCGCATCCACACGCCGGATCAACCTCCGGCGCGGGATATCTGGGTTGGCTATCACCACGACCTGCGGCACATGGATCGCCTGCGGGCCATGCTGGATATCGCCGACACGATGCTGTCGGATTCCGCGCCTGCAGCACAATGATCCAAATGCCATGCTCATCGACATGGCCTTGCCGTATGGAGCTGCGGCGCAGCTGCCGCCTAGCGGCTGACCTGCATCCGCTCACCGCCGCCATGGCCGCTGTGCTCGTCATCACCCGGTGAGACGAGTTTCACCCACAGCGCATCTGCGCCCTTGAAGTACGAAGTGACACTGGCCTTGCGCAGCGCATCCAGGCTCTGCTGCTGCGCGCCCGAAGCTGCAGCGGTGAACCCCGGGATCTCCAGGATCACCCAGTTGCCAGCCTCCAGTTCGTTGACGTGCAGGTCCATGGTCTTCCGCTCGGTGATCGCCTTCATCTCCGTGTTGGCGCGCACGTTGGTGCCCACGGCAATGGCGAACTCCCTGGTTCCCTCGCGGCTGAGCTTCACGGGCGGCAATTCGCCTGCGGGCGCCGGGTCGCGGCTGATGCCGCCAAAACCATAGCCACGGCCGTTGACGAAGCTCATGCGACCGCCGTCGCCCTTGCACACCGCGGCATTCCAGGTGGGCTTGATCTCGCAGGATTCCTTGTCAACCGCGACGCTGTCGTTCACCCCGTCGTGGATGACCACGTAGGAATTCGGGCCCATCCCCAGTGAGCCGTCCCGGTCCTTGAACGCAGCGGTCTTGTACGCAACGCTCCCCGCACTGGTGTCATTGCCCCACTTCTTCTCCATCAGCGGGTAGTGCACCGGCTTGGCATGGATGAACTTCACGTTCTGGATGGCATTGCTGGAGCTCGCCCCGAAGCTGGTATAGAGCAGGTGGGAGATCGCTCCGGTCTGGCGGGTGGCGTTGTCCTCGTAGTTGCGGAAGGTGGTGTCCACCACGTCATGACGGTAGTCGTAGAACTCGTAACCGCGGATGGGGAAATCCGGAATCTGCGGCTTCGGCACACTGCGGCCGTAAGCCTTCTCCGCAGGCGTCTGCGGGTTGCCGACGTTCTCGGTCTCGCCCACGAACAGCGAATCGACCACCTGTGAGGTATAGGCATAGCGGCTGCCGCCAGCCGCGTGCGTATAGCCCATGGCGTTGTCGGCGAGCTTCGCGTTCTTGAACAGGTGCGCCTCGCCACGGCCCCAGATGCCGCCATTGCGGTTCTTGTAGGCAGTGAGGTTCTCGAACACCGACACCCGCGGCTTGCTGGTCGGATCAGCCGGATTCTCCAGGCCCACGTGGGAACTGCCCGTCACATTGAAGGTGTTGTTGGCGGCGATGTTCCGGTCGAACATGAACCCGTCGTAATTCGAGTGGGCGACATTGCCCTTGAACTCGCGCATGTGCGTGCGGCGCGGCCAGGTGGCCTTGCTGATCGCCGTGCCCTCGAACTGGCCGTTCGGGTGCTCCGGCAATGACATCCAGAAGCCGTTCGCATCGGATCCCGCCGCCACGTTGTCGCGGTAGACATTGTCCGGGTTGGTGATCCAGAAACTCGACACCGTGTTGTCCGAAGGCAGCAGCACTTCCTTGGATTGCTGGCCACGCGTCGCGGAGCCCTGGCGCTCCTGCGTTGCCTCACCTGCTGCGGCGAGATTGGTCGGCTCGCAGGGCTTGCTCGTATGGCACTTGGTCTGGATCGCAAGGTTATGCACGAACTGGTTGCCGTTCTCGATGCCGTCTTCGAGGAAGAAGCAGTGACCCACGGTGTTGTAGGTCACGTTGTTCTCGACCTGCAGGTTGTGCGTGCCGTGCACGGTCACGCAGCGGTTGTAGGTGTCGTGGATCGCAGCGTTGCGGATGTACTGGCCCCTGCCATCGCCATTGACGTGCCAGTGGATGGGGTAGCGGGCCAGTGTCAGGTTCTGGCCCATGCGGCTGAGCTCCACGCCCGCGACATACATCTTGCTGGAGGGCATCGCCATGATGTGCCCGCCAAAGAACGAGCTTTCCGCATCAGCGGATGCCTGGATCTTGATGTTGCGCGTCAGCAGGCCCACTTCGCCGCGCTCGTCCACGCCGAAGGTGATCTTGCCGAAGTGCATGT
>JBEVNO010000015.1:0-17047 GCA_040508085.1 Steroidobacteraceae bacterium | reverse complement strand
CAGGTGATAGCCATTTGATACGGAGTCCCGATGAAGCGCGCCACCTACCTGCCAGCAGCGCTAGCGGCGACAGCCGCGCTCGCCGCACTCTCCGGGTGCTCGTTGCCCACTGCTTCGGCCGGTGCTCTCGATGGCCAGGGAGTTACCTCCGGGCACTCGCCGGAGACCCAGAAGCGTAACGCCCGCGACTACGAGCCCGCCTTCCCCGGCCAGACCCGTATCGCCGGCGTGCACTCAAACCTGCGCCTGGATGTGCAGACAATCACCAACCGGCTGAATTCACCCTGGGCGGTGGAGATGCTGCCGGACGGACGCTATCTCGTCACCGAGCGCCCCGGTGCATTGCGCATCGTAGGGCGAGATGGCTCGATCTCCGCGCCGGTGCAGGGACTGCCCGCCGTGTACAGCAAGGGGCAGGGTGGCCTGCTCGATGTCGCGCTGGATCCGGACTATCCCGAAAACCATACCATCTATTTCAGCTATGCAGAGCCGCGTGAAGGCGGCAACGGCACCGCGCTGGCAAAAGCTGTGCTGGTAGAGGATGGCGCCGGCGCGCGTCTGGAGCAGCTGCAAGTACTGTTCCGCCAGATGCCGACCATGGCATCGGACAATCATTTCGGCTCACGCATTGTCTTCGCTGCCGACGACACGCTGTTCCTCACACTGGGCGAACGTTCGGTGCCGGCCGGCCGTGTGCAGGCCCAGCAGCTCGGCAGCCACCTCGGCAAGGTCATACGCATCAATCGGGACGGCAGCGTTCCACAGGACAATCCCTTCGTCGGCCAGCAGGGTGCGCAGCCTGAGATCTGGTCATACGGCCACCGCAATGTGCAGGCGGCCACCATCGATTCCGCCACGGGCACGCTGTGGACCATCGAGCATGGTCCACGGGGTGGCGATGAGCTCAACCATCCGGAGGCAGGCAAGAACTACGGCTGGCCGGTCATCACGTACGGTATCGATTACCCGGGCAACAAGATGGGTGACGGCATAACCCAGCATGAAGGCATGGAGCAGCCGGTGTATTACTGGGATCCGGTCATCGCTCCATCCGGCATGATCGTCTACCAGGGCGACCTCTTCCCGCAGTGGAAGGGCAGCATCTTCGTCGGTGGCCTCGGCAGCACCAAGCTCGTGCGCCTGCAGATGGACGGCCAGAAAGTGGTCGGCGAGGAATGGTTGTTGCAGGATCGCCTGCGCCGAATCCGCGACGTCCAGCAATCCTCAGACGGTTCCATCTATGTACTCACGGAGGCCGGTGAGCAGTCCGAACTGCTGCGGTTGCAGCCAGCCACCACCTGAGGCCGCGCTAGTACCTGGCGAGCACGGCTTCCAGATCGGTGCGCGCTGCAGCCAGAGCGCGCTCGTGTGATATAGGCTGTCCCTTGCTGCCATTCACGATGATGGCGAAGGCCATCCAGCCGCCATCCTTCCTGCGCAGGTAACCGGCGATGCCATTGACCGAAACAGGGTCGGTAAGCGAGCCGGTCTTCAGCGCGACCCGGTTCTGCCAATCGGTGTTGCCGCTGCGCAGGTAGGTGAATGAGGCATCGCCCGGCGCCACGAACGACCCATACAGCGCCGGGAAGCGGCGCGTGTTGCGATAGCCCACGCGCAATACGCTGACGAGATCCTGCGCCGAGAGACGGTTGGTGGTGGTGAGTCCGCTGCCGCTTTCCATCACCGGCCCGGGTGCGCCCATGAAGGCTGTCAGCGTGCGCGCCGCTTCGGCCAGCGACTGCGGCGCAATGCCATTGCGCGCCAGTGCTACACCCATGGTCAGCACGTCGGCGATGTAGTTGTTGGACCAGCGCATCATGCGCCCCACCTGCTCCTGCAGCAGCAGGCCGTCGACGCTGGCCAGCAGGCGGGGTGCGGAGGTGGCCTGCACCGCTGTGTCCACGCCACCATCGATGACGACTCCCGTCTGCTGCAGGATGGAGCGCAGGATCAACCCGGCGCCTGCCGCCGGATCAGACATGGCGCGGTGCACACTGCGGTCGCTGCCAGGTGCGACGGTGCCGCTGACGCTGATGCGATCACCACCGGCCCCGGTGCTGCGTTCTATGTCCAGCGCCGCACCACTGGCGGCCACCTGCACGCTGCCCGACAGCGGAACCGGCAGGGTGCCGGTGGCACAGCCACCAACCTCGGCGTGGCTTGCACCGGTTGGCGCCCGCACGTTGATGCACCAGCTGCCATAGTTCACCCCGATGGCGCTGGGGGCGGCATTGTAGGCGCGCGCGCTGCGGCGCATGCCGCTGCAGCGGTCGATGGTGTCGCAGCCCAGCTCACCGAAGGGCGCGCGCTCGACCAGCACGCGGCCGTTGATGCGCCGTACGCCCTGCGCGCGCAGTTGCGCGGCCAGCCCCCACAATGTCGTTTCGTCCAGCGTGGCATCGCCCTCGCTGCGCAACACCAGATCGCCACTGACCACGCCATCCACCGGCGCGGCGGCGGCCCGTAGTTCGGTCGCGAAGGTATGGTCCGGCGGCCAGGTATCCAGCGCCGCCGCGGCGATGACGATCTTGCTCAGCGAAGCCGGAATCAGCCGCTGGCCCGGTTCCAGCTGCGCCAGCACCTGATCGCTCTGCAGGTCTGCCACCAGCGCGGTGACCCGGGCACCCTGGCCGGCCAGCCGCGACAGGTTGGCGAAGTCCGCGCCCTGCGCGGCCAGCGTCGCCGCGAGCAGGGCGCCGCCCAGCAGCAGCCGTGTGCTCAACAGCACCCGCTGATGCAGTTCCACTTCTGTTCCATCTGGGCCTTGTAGAAATCGCGTGCGCTCATTGGTGCGGTCGCAGGCTCGCGCGAGTGCATGTGGGCCACGTATTTCTCGTACGCATCGTCGCCGGTCACGCCGCGCAGCAGCGACAGCCCCGAAGACAGGAACTGCCGCACCGGATTGCTGCTGCCGTTCGCCATGCGTCAGTGCGACCTGGGCAGCGCGGTGAGGTCGAGCTGGGTGGCCACATATGGCGATTCCGAGCTCGGCGGCACCGGCAGGCCGCGCAGGTGGCGCAGGCTGATGCGCAGCATCTCGATGATCACCGTCCACATCAGGATCAGGAACAGCACCGTCAGCCAGCCGTCCAGGTGCTGGTTGAAGATCAGCGTGGGCGCCACGGCGGCGCGCGCGGGCGCGAGCGTGCCGGCGGCCAGTTGCCCAGCCAGCGCGTCGGCGCCGGCAAAGAAGCCGAGCTTGGCATCGGTGCTGAAGATCTTCTGGGTGGCGGCGGTGGTGGTGACCACGGCAATCCACGCTAGCGGCAATGCCGTCACCCAGGCGTAGCGCAGCTTGCCACCCTTGATCAGCACGCCCGTCGCAACCGTCAGCGCAATCGCCGCCAGCATCTGGTTGGCGATGCCGAACAATGGCCACAGGATGTTGATGCCGCCGTTCGGATCGACCACACCCACGTACAGGAAATAGCCCCAGGCGGCGACGATCAGCGTGCTGGCAACCAGCACCGACGGATACCAGGATGTGCGGCCCATCGGCTTCCAGATCTGGCCCAGCGCATCCTGCAGCAGGAAACGGCTGGCGCGCGTGCCGGCGTCGACTGTGGTGAGGATGAAGATGGCCTCGAACATGATGGCGAAGTGGTACCAGATTGCCACCAGCCCTTTGCCGAAGGCGGAGCTGAAAATGCTGGCCATGCCCACCGCAAGCGAGGGCGCGCCACCGGTGCGCGCGAACAGCGTACTTTCGCCCACTTCCGCGGCCAGCGACTGCATCTGTTCCACCGTCACCGGGAAGCCCCAGCCTGAGATCGTGGCGACCGCCTCGGCAGCCGTGGCGCCGACGACGCCGGTACCGGAGTTGATGGCGAAGTACACGCCCGGATCCAGCAAGGTGGCGGAGATCACCGCCATGATTCCCACCAGCGATTCCACTGCCATGCTGCCGTAGCCCGCGAGGCGGATGTCACCCTCGTTGGCCACCATTTTCGGCGTGGTGCCGCTCGACACCAGCGCATGGAACCCCGACAGCGCGCCGCAGGCAATGGTGATGAACACGAACGGGAACACCTTGCCGGCAAACAGCGGCCCGGTGCCATCCGTGAAGCGCGTGAAGGCCGGCATCTTGATCTGCGGGTGGATCAGCAGCACCGCGAGCACCAGCAGCACCACCACCGAGATCTTCAGGAAGGTGGAGATGTAGTCGCGTGGCGCCAGCAGCACCCACACCGGCAGGATGGCCGCGATCCAGCCGTAACCGATCACGAACCAGGCGAGCTGGATGCCTTCGAAGTTGAAGCGTGAGGCCCACACCGGATGGTCGTTGATCCAGCCGCCGCCCACCACCGCGCCCAGCAGCAGCACGAGGCCGATCAGCGAGCCCTCCAGCACCTTGCCGGGACGCCACACGCGCATGTACACGCCCACCAGCATGGCGATGGGAATGGTGGCGAATACGGTGAACGTGGCCCAGGGGCTGTGGCGCATGGCATTGACCACCACCAGGCCCAGCACGGCGATGACGATGATGACGATCATCAGCGTGCCGATGGTGGCAGCGGTGCCACCCACCACGCCCAGTTCGTCGCGCGCGATCTTGCCCAGGCTCTTGCCCTGGCGGCGCGTCGACAGGAACAGGATGGTCATGTCCTGCACACAGCCGCCGAGCACCGAACCCACGATCAGCCACAGCGTGCCCGGCAGGTAGCCGAACTGCATGGCAAGGGTGGGGCCGACCAGCGGGCCGGCGCCGGCAATCGCGGCGAAATGGTGGCCGAACAGCACCCAGCGATGCGTGGGCACGTAGTCCCGGCCATTGTTCAGCAGCTCGGCGGGGGTGGCCCGGGTGCGGTCCACGACATAAATCCGGGTCTCGATCCACTTGGCGTAGAAGCGGTACCCCAGGATGTACACGCACACGGCGGCGGTGACGATCCACAGCGAATTGATGGGCTCGTCCCGCGCGATGGCGATGCCAGCCAGGGCGAATCCGCCCACCACCGCCAGCACGGCGGCAACCAGTTTTCCGTACATTCCTGCTCTTCTCCCCCGTCGGTATGCGCACGGCAGTGTCGCAGATTGTGGTTCGGCGGCGGAAGGGGTATTTATGTGCCCACTGCTGCTACTAAAAACGAACAGGGGAACACCATGCAGGTCGGGCAGGTCGTCGCACAGGTCATGAAGCGTGAGGGCGTTGATGTGCTCCTCACCTATCCGCTGAATCCGCTCACCGAATTCGCCGCCGAGGTGGATATACGGCCCATCGTGGTCCGGCAGGAGCGCATCGGCATCCATATGGCTGATGCCATCAGTCGCCTGAGCTCCGGTGACAAGGTGGGCGTGTTCGCCTGCCAGGAAGGCCCGGGTATCGAAAATGCCTTCGGCGCCGTGGCCCAGTGCTGGTCCGAGGGTGTGCCACTGGTGGTGTTCCCGAGTGGCGGCGGTTCGTTCCTGCAGCCGAACTTCAATGCCACGCTGAATTTCCAGCACATCACCAAGCACTCCGAAATCATCTCCGATCCGCGCCAGCTGGTGCCGGCACTGCGCCGTGCCTTCAGCATCGCGCGCAATGGCCGTCCGGGCCCGGTGCTGCTGGAGCTGGCCGGCATCTGGCGCACCGAGTTTCCGGGCGAGCTCGACTACAGCCCGAGCCGCCGCATCATCTCGGCGCCGAACCCTGCGGATGTGGATGCGGCCGCAGCTGCACTGCTCGCCGCCAAGCGGCCACTGATCTATGCGGGCCAGGGCGTGCACTACGCCAAGGCCTGGGATGAACTGAAGGCCGTGGCGGAGCTCGTCGAGGCGCCTGTGTGCACCAGCCTGGAAGGCAAGAGTGCCTTCCCGGAAACCCACGCTCTGGCGCTGGGCTCGGGCGGCCCGACCATGTCGAAGGCCGTTGAAACCTGGGTGCGTGAGTCAGACCTGGTCTTCGGCGCCGGCGCCAGCTTCACGGCCACCGGTTTCGGCATCCAGTTCCCGACGCAGGGCAAGACCTTCATCCACAACACCAACCACTCCTACGACATCGACAAGAACATCCCGGCGAAATATCCGCTGCTGGGAGATTCCAAGCTGGCGCTGGGCATGCTGCATGCGGCGCTGAAGGAACGGCTGAAGAAGCCGCGCGGCCTCACCGCCGGCATCGCCGCGCAGACCAGGAAGATCAACGAGCCCTGGTTTGCCGAATGGATGCCGCGCCTGACCAGTGAGTCGAAGCCGCTGTCGCCGTATCGCGTGATCTGGGATCTCATGCATATCGCCGATGTCGGCAACACCGTCATCACCCATGACGCCGGCAGCCCACGCGATGAACTGTCGCCGTTCTGGAAATCCACCACGCCGCTGTCGTACATCGGCTGGGGCAAGAGCACGCAGCTGGGTTACGGCCTCGGCCTCGCCATGGGCGCCAAGCTCGCCCGGCCCGACGCGCTGTGCATGAATGTGTGGGGCGATGCGGCCATCGGCATGACGGGCATGGACATCGAGACCTGCGTGCGCGCGAAGATCCCCATCATGTCCATCCTGTTCAACAATTTCGGCATGCACATGGAAGACGAGGCGATGGAGCTGTCGCGCAAGAAGTATGGCTCCACCGACATCTCCGGCAATTATTCCGAATTCGCGCGCGCGCTGGGCGCATACAGCGAGCGGGTCACCGACCCCACACAGGTGGCTCACGCACTGCTCAACGGCATCAATGCCACCAAGGAAGGCAAGCCGGTGCTGCTGGAGTTCATCACGACGCCAGACAAGATCTATTCGCGCCCGCAGCGGGGCGGTTACCGGGGCGGTTCCGAGAAACCGGCCGAGGCGGCCAAAACAGCGTCCTGACCAAGTAATTGCTTCAGGCAGCCTCCCGATTTGTGTTCGGAGGCTGGAACGGGTATTTATGCGGCCCGCCCGGGCTTCCCGGGCGGGCCTCTTTATGTCCAGCCGCTGCACCAGGAACCGTAGATGAACGTAGCCCAAGTGACCGCCGAGATCCTCAAGCGTGAAGGCGTTGATGTCCTGCTCACCTATCCGCTCAACCCGCTGATCGAGAGCGCGGCCGAAGTGGATATCCGCCCGATCGTCGTGCGCCAGGAGCGCGTGGGCGTGCATATGGCGGACTGCATCAGCCGCATGACCTCGGGCGACAAGGTGGGCGTGTTCTGCTGCCAGATGGGCCCTGGCATCGAGAATGCCTTCGGTGCCGTGGCACAGGCCTATTCAGAGGCCGTGCCGCTGGTGGTGATTCCTGGCGGCTATGCACGCGGCACCCTGTTCGTGAAGCCGAACTTCAATTGTTCGCTGAACTTCCAGCATGTGACCAAGCATGTCGAGACCATCACGGTGCCGGAGCAGATCGTGCCGGCGCTGCGCCGCGCGTTCAACTTCGCGCGCAACGGCCGTCCCGGCCCGGTGATGCTGGAGATTCCGTCGGATGTGTGGGAACTGGAAGTGCCGGGCCCCATCGTCTACAAGCCCAGCCGCCGCGCCCGCAGTGCCCCGGAGCCGCAGGCAGTGGAAGCGGCAGCCGATGCATTGATCGACGCGAAGATGCCGCTTATTTACGCCGGCCAGGGCGTTCACTACGCCAAGGCCTGGGATGAACTGAAGGCCGTGGCCGAACTGGTGGAAGCCCCCGTGTGCACCAGCCTTGAGGGCAAGAGCGCCTTCGACGAGACGCATCCGCTGTCCCTGGGCGCAGGTGGTGTTGCCATGCAGCGCGCACTGGCTGCCTATGTGGCGGAGTCGGACGTGGTGTTCGGCGCCGGCGCCAGCTTCAGTGCCACCAGCTTCGGCATCAAGTTCCCGGTGAAGGACAAGAGCTTCATCCACAACACCAACGAGCCGATGGATCTGGACAAGAACATCCCGGCCGAGCACGCGCTCATCGGCGACTCCAAACTGGCCCTGGGCATGCTGCATGAAGCCCTGCAGCAGCGCCTGAAGAAGCCGCGCGGCTTCACGCCGAAGGTGAAGGCAAAGATCGACGAGCTGAACGCGCCCTGGTGGAAGGAATGGCTGCCGCGCCTGACCAGCGACGAGAACCCGATGCAGCCCTACCGGGTCATCTGGGATTTCCTGCATCTCACCGACATCAAGAACACCATCGTCACGCACGACGCCGGCAGCCCGCGCGACGAGCTCTCACCGTTCTGGGCCACCCAGGCGCCGCTGACCTACATCGGCTGGGGCAAGTCCACGCACCTGGGATATGGCCTGGCGCTCGCCATGGGCGCGAAGCTTGCGAACCCGGACAAGCTCTGCGTGAATTTCTGGGGCGACGCGGCCATCGGCATGACGGGCATGGATTTCGAAACCTGCGTCCGCTGCAACATCCCCATCCTGTCCATCCTGTTCAACAACTTCTCGATGGCGATGGAGTTCAAGGTGATGGCGACCTCGCGCAAGAAGTTCGCCTCCACCGACATCTCCGGCAACTACGCGGATTTCGCCACAGCGCTGGGCGGCTACGGCGAACGCGTGACCAGCCCGGGCGACATCAAGGACGCACTGCGGCGTGGCATTGCCGCGACCAAGGAAGGCCGTCCGGCGCTGCTGGAGTTCATCACCACGCAGGAGAAAATCTACTCCACGTTCCACGGCGGCTACCACGGCGGCGCGTAAGCACCGTCATGGCTGTGCGTCGCTCAGTGCTTGCTGAGCGACGCCAGTGCCGCCTTCGGCACTTTCGCGACCACGTTCAGATGCGGATCAACCAGCTCCGCGATGTCGTACATCAGCACCGCGCCCAGGAACACCGCCACCTCGCTGTCGGACATGGCGTAATCCTGCTTGAGCCAATCCGCCAACTGGGTGGTTGCCGCCTGGATGGATTCCGCCACCGAGCCCGACACCCCGAAGGAGATGAGGTAATCCGCTGTCTCCGCCCGCACTTGCGGGTAGCTCTGCCCGCGAATGATTTCCACCGAGAATTCCACGTCGGCTGAAGTTTCCAGCGCTGAACCGGTGACTTCGCCATCGCCCATCGCCGCATGGGCATCGCCGATGCCGAACAGCGCGCCGGCGTGGAACACCGGGAAGTACAGCGTGGTGCCCTCGACGTTGTCGTTGTAATCCAGGTTGCCGCCGTACACACCCAGATCGGTGCCGCGCGCCTGGTCCTGGCCGGGCGGTGCCACCGAAACGCACCCCAGCATGGTCCTGATGGGCACACGGAAATCCTTCATGCGCTGCGTTGGATGGGCGAGGCGCGCAACACCTGCCTCCAGATCCAGTGCCCAGTCGCCGGTGACCGCGGCGTCGTACTGCGCGCCCACCAGATACGCTGCGGTCACGGCCCGGGCGTTGATGCGCGTGCCCTGCCGAGCCGTGAGGCGGTTGGTGCGCACGCGCTTCAGGTGTACCACCAGCGTGTCGCCCGGCAGCGCGCCCTCTACATAGAACGGGCCAGTGGACGGGTTTCCGCCCACTCCATAGCGCACCGCTGCGGCGTCGCGCTCGGCGTCATATGTGCGGGTGCTGACCGTATCGCCGGCGTGCAGCCGCAGCACCGGCGCCCACTGCGCTGAATATGTGGTGTAGAACGATCGGGGTTCGAAGGTGTAATGGTTGCCCGCAGCCGGTGGCGTGTGGCGGGTCAGCGTCCAGGTCACAGGCTCGGGCGCCGCGTTGGCCGCGCGTCCTCCACCACCCATGCCCATCACGGCGCGGCGCGTCAATGCGCCATCTCCCTGGATGACGCGGCTGCCGATCTGGCCGCGCACGTTGCCCGCCGCGGTGCCGTTGGCATCAGTCAACGCGAGCGTCAATGTCCTGCCGCTCACGCTGCCGGCGATGGACCTCTCACCCCAGCGGCCGCTGACTGTCGTGCCCGCCACGTTCAGTGACACATGCGCGACATCCGGCTCGATGCTGGGGGCGACACGTACCTCCGCGATGTAGTCGCCGGAGAGATCAGCCGCCGCGGCGGCTGGCATCATCACTGCGGCAACGCCGCAGGCGAACAGGGCAGTCCAGGCATTGCGCCTCATCGCTTCGCTCACTTCGCGCCCTGCGCTGTGGTGGTGGTAACCGGATGGTAATCGAGCGCGCCGCAGGCGTGATGCCCGACACGTGCAGCTCCCGTGCTAGGCTTGCCCCCAACGGCGATACAGGGAAGAGTTGGCGATGGCAACCACGGCGCAGACCGTTGGCGCGACCACGAAAATGCGTTGGCGCAGCAGTGACGACCGTTTTTTCCTCGTCTCCGCCATCCTGATGGCGGCAGTTCTGGTAGCCGGCTTCTCGCTCCAGCTGGCGTCCGGCCGTTCCAGTTTCGCCGTACCCGCGCGGTTCCACATCCACGCCTTGCTGTTCTTCGGCTGGATCGTGCTCTATGTGGTGCAGGCATCGCTCGCCACCACCGGTTCACTGGCCTTGCACCGGCGGCTCGGATGGGTGGCCAGCCTCTGGGTGCCGGCGATGGTGTGTGCGGCGATCTATCTCACTGCCGCGAATGTGCATGAAGGGCGGTCGCCGCCGTTCTTCCAGCCCGCGTCATTCCTGGTGATGAACACTCTGCACGTGTTGTGCTTTGCCGGCCTCGTCGCCGCCGCGCTGGTGCGCCGCAGGGACACTGCCTGGCATCGCCGGTTCATGTTCTGCAGCATGGCGATGCTGCTCGGCCCGGGCTTCGGCCGTCTGCTGCCCATGCCATTGCTCATTCCGTGGGGCGGCTGGGCGGTGGTCGTCGCGGCGCTGCTGTTCCCGCTGGCGGGCGTCATTCGAGACCTGCGCCGGAACCGCCGCGTGCACCCGGCCTGGTGGTGGGGCACGGGCGCCATGCTGGGCACGCAGCTGCTGGTCGATCCCATCGCCCGCAGCGGCATCGGCCTTGCGCTCTACGCCGCAGTCACGGCCGGCTCGCCCACGGCGCTGCCGGCGCTCGACTTCCCGATGCTGTCCAGGCCCTAGAATTTAAGCCGCGGGTTTCAGCCGCGCTGCCACGGATTCACTTATAGTGCGCACCGCGCGAGCCGGAAGGGTGGCCGAGCGGTTTAAGGCTCTAGTCTTGAAAACTAGCGTGGGTTAACGCCCACCGTGGGTTCGAATCCCACCCCTTCCGCCAATAAAACATCAGCACTCGGCACCCATGGCGCACGGTCCAGCCGAATCCCTTCAAGTGTTGCCGCGCTGTTTTACCCTGCATGCCCGCGGTACATTACGGCGCTTGCATAAGGGAGTATCAAAGCAATGAGCAGTCTCACCGAGCGCGTCAAGAACATCCTGCTGACGCCCAAGACCGAATGGCCCGTCATCGCGAGCGAGCCCGCCACCACCGCCGGCCTGTTCCAGAAATACATCCTGATCCTCGCCGCTGTGCCGGCCATCGCCGGCTTCATCAAGAGCACTTTCCTGGGCGTTGGCCTTGGGCCATTCGGCACTTTCCGCGTGGGCATAGGCGCAGGCATCACCAGCGCCGTGCTGGGGTTCGTGCTGTCGCTGCTGTCGGTGTATGTGCTGTCGCTGATCATCAATGCGCTGGCGCCCACGTTCAGTGCGCAGAAGGACCAGATCCAGGCATTGAAGACCGCGGCCTATTCATTCACTGCCAGCTGGATCGCTGGTCTCGGCGCGCTGGTGCCGTGGCTGGGATTGCTGATAGCCATCGCTGGCGGCATCTACAGCATCTACCTGCTGCATATCGGCCTGCCGCACACCATGAAGGTGCCGCCGGAGAAGAATGTCGGCTACACCGTAGTGGTGGTGATCGTCGCCATCGTGCTCGGCTGGGTCATCGGCCTGGTCACGGCAGGTGTAGTGGGCACGGGTGCAATGCTCGGGGGCTCAGCCTTGGGCGGCGCGTCCGCAGCCAGTGATGGCAGCTTCGACAAGGACAGTCCGCTGGGCAAGCTGGAGGGCTGGAGCAAGCAGATGGAGGCGGCCGGCAAGCAGATGGAGCAGGCGCAGAAGTCAGGCGATGCCAACGCCCAGAGCGATGCGTTCGGCGCAGTGATGGCGGCGGCGATGGGCGGCCACAGCTTCGAGGCGCTGCCTGCGGCGACACTGAAGGGCTTTGTCCCGGATTCCCTCGCGGGGCTGGCGCGCACGGAGGTGTCCGCCGAGCGCAACGCCGCCATGGGCATCCAGATCAGCGAGGCCAAGGCGCGTTACGGCGATACCGGGCGCCAGTTGCGGCTGGAGATCACCGATTCCGCTGGCGCCGCCGGCCTCATGGCTTTTGCAGGCTGGGCCAACATCGAGAGCGAATCCGAGACCGCGTCTGGTTTCGAGCGCACGCGCAAGGAGAACGGCCGCATCGTGCACGAGCAGTGGAACAGCCAGCAGAAGGAGGGCGAGTATTCCGCCGTGCTCGGCGACCGCTTCGTCGTCAAGGTCGCCGGTAGCGCGGGCAGTCTCGATGATCTGGAATCCGCTTTCGGGGAGCTTGATCTCGCAGGTCTCGAAGCGCTGCGCAATGAGGGCGCGAAGGCCAAGTAGCCCGGCCCGGCATGTAACGCTGGCGTCACTTCGCTGTCATCTCCCTGACATCCGACTCACTGAGCCTACGCGCAGTGACTGTTCGGGCAACAATGTCAGGGGTGCGGTATGCAAGATCGGCGTCGGCGTTATGGCAATCATCTGGTGGCGGTGGCTGTTGCCGCAACACTCTACGGGACCGGCACTGCCACGCTGCAGGCGCAGCAAGCCACCGACCCTGACCAACTCGATGAGCTCGACCAGGTCGTCGTCACCGGCTCCAATATCCGGCGTACCGACATGGAGAAGATCGCCCCGATCAGCGTGATCGACGAGGCGGCCATGGAAACCCGCAACGCAGTGCTGCCTGCGGAGTTGCTGACCTCACTGCCGTCGGTGGTCAGCCTGCCGCAGAACGAATCCCGGCTGGGCTCCTCCGGCGCGCGCGGCGACAACGCCAACGTGAACCTGCGCAACCTGGGCGCGACCGCCACGCTGATCCTCATCGATGGCCGCCGCATGGCCATCAATCCGATGACCGCAGGCCTGTCGCAGGCGGTCAACGTCAACCAGCTGCCTACCCATGGCATCCAGCGCATCGAAGTGCTGCGCGACGGCGCGTCCTCCATCTACGGCTCCGACGCGGTCGCCGGCGTCATCAACTATGTGCTCAAGCGCGAGATGGACGGCGCCGAGGCCAGCCTGCGTTACGACGCGCCGGAGGCGGGCGGCGGCCAGAGCCTGCAGGGCGGCCTGGCCTTCGGGTCCACTTTCGCCGGCGGACGCGGGCGCCTGTTCGGCACCATTGATGGCCTGTCACGTGAGGAGATCCGGCTCACCGAGCGTGATTTCAGCGATTCATCGCTGAACGTGGACCGCGCGCCGCCGGGGTTCGATGCGCTGGCCGGCCCCTTTGACCAGCGCTTCACGCGCGGCTACTACCCCACCTTCCGGCTCGGCGCCACGGGCACTTCCGGCACCACCTATTACTTCGTGCCGATGGCCGGCACGCCAACCTTGAGCACCACCAATCCCACCACGGCCGCCAACCGCGCGCTGTACCCGGATTTCATGCTGGATATCAACCAGTTCGGCTTTGCCTCACCGAAGGTGCGCCGCGGCGATGCTTTCCTGTCGGCGGAATTCGACCTCACCGACAGCGTGACCGCCTTTGGCGATTTGAGCTATTACACGGCAACCTCGACCATGCAGCGTCAGCCGCTGGCGGTGAATGGCCCCACCACTGACCAGGCCATGGTCATGCCGGTGGACAGCCCCTACAACCCATTCGGCTCGCGTTTCTACAGCGCCACTGGTGCACCCAATGCCGATGGCACACCACGGCGCACCGGCACGCCGCAGGCCATTGCGCTCACGCAGCTCATGATTGCCGGCCTCGCGCCCGAAGTGGTGAAGACCAACTCCGACGCGGTGCGCGTAGTGGCTGGCCTGCGCGGCGGCTTCGGCGACACCTCGTGGAAGTGGGAGAGCTCGCTGTTCTACAACGAGGTGAACGGCAAGGACAATGCCACCCCCGATGTGCGCGAGAGCAAGCTCGCTGCCGCCATTGCCGGTGTCGGCGGTACGTTCTTCAACCCCTTCGGCTACACCTTCAAGGTCGTGAACGGAGCGGTGGTCGCGGACCAGCCGTACACGAATCCGGAGGCGCTGGTGGATTCCTTCTCGGAAACCTACCGCCGCACGGCGCGCTCCTACCTCGCGAGCGCCGACGCGCGTGCCAGCGGTCGCCTGGTCACGCTGGGTGCGGTGGAAGTTCAGGCCGCAGTGGGTGCGGAGCATCGCCTCGAGGATCTGCGCGATCTGCGTCCGCCATTCCATGGCGAAAATCCGGCCGGCTCGGGACTGCCGACCACCAACAACGATTTCATCCTGCATGCCGCCCGCCCCGACGTGCGCGGCGACCGCAAGGTGACCAGCGCCTACGCCGAAGTGGTGGTGCCGCTGGTCACCGAGGAGCGGGCGCTGCCGTTCGTGAGGACCTTCGAGATATCGGCGTCGGGGCGCTTCGAGCACTACAGCGACTTCGGTGACACCACCAAGCCCAAGATCGGCGCCAACTGGCGGCCGGTTTCGTGGCTGATGCTGCGCGGCTCGTACAACGAAGGCTTCATGGCTCCCAGCCTTGCCGCGCTGTACACCAGCTCGCGCTGGTCGATCAGCACCAATGGCACCAATGATCCCTACCGCAATGGTGCGATCGGGGAGGGCGCCTACACCATGCGCAACTACTTCGGTGGCAACCCCGACCTGAAGGCCCAGGAATCCAAAGGCTCGACCTTCGGCTTCGTGCTGGACGTTCCGGGCCTCACTGGTCTGTCGGTCACCGCCGACTACTGGCGGGTCGAGCGCACCAATCTGCTGGGGCAGCGCAGCGTGACGGACATCCTCGCCAACGACGCAGCGTTGTTGCGTGCCTATACGGCCGCGCAGGTGGCCGCCGGGGTGGCACCGAATGCCGTCAACGTGGGCGCCGGCACCGACGATTACAAAGGTGACCCGGCCGTGCAGCGCCTGGCCGCGGATGCGCAGGATCTGGCCGCGTTTGCAGCGTGGAATGCCACACATGCCAGCAGCCCGGCGGCACCGGTCGGGCGGGTGTTCTCGACCGACACCCCGTTCCTGAACTTCTCCTCCAGTGAGCACAAGGGTGTCGATCTGGGCTTCCGCTACACCGCCCCCCGCCAGTCGTGGGGTCGCCTCGGCATCAACGCCGAGGCCAGCTGGCTGTGGCGCGCGCGTTCGGTGGTCCCCACCGCTACCACACCGACAGTAAGCAATGACCTGTATTCCGGCGGTGCCGCCAAGTGGCGCAGCACCACCAACATCACCTGGGAGAACGGGCCCTGGAACGCTGGTCTCGGCATCTACCATATCGGCAAGACGCATGACACGCCGACGGTAAGCAAGGCGGTGTACGAGAGCCTGGGTTCACCTTCCTATATCGATCCGTTCTTTACCAGCGGCAATACGGTCTACCGGCTGGTGATCGATCCGGTGGTCAGCTACAACGTCACTGTCGGTTACCGCTTCGATGCCTCGAACTCGCGGCTGGGCGACACGCGGCTGCGCCTCGGTATCGCCAACGTGACAGACAAGGCGCCGCCACTGTCAGCCAATAGTGACGGCTTCGGGTACGACCCCTCAGTCAGCCAGTCGCTGCTGAATGGCCGCACCTGGAGCCTCGAAATATCGAGCAAGTTCTGATGGCCAAGCTGATCACACGACGCAGGGCGATGCTGGGTCTGGCAGGTGCTGCGCAATGGGCGACGCTGCGCGGCCTGCAGGCGCAGCAGCCTCTTATCGCCACCGAACTGGGACGCTGGTCGATTCCCGAAGCGAACCAGGCCGCCGCGGTCGATGCGGCGCATTTCTACGGCATCGGCAACCATGCGCTGGTCAAGCACCGCAAGGACACCGGCGAGCGCGTCGCCGAGTGGTCCAGTCCGCAGGGCGGCCCGATCGTCCATTTCAATTTCGGCTTTGTCGACGGCCACCGGCTGACGCTGGCTCATTCCAACTTCCCGCAGCTGCCGCCGGCCAGTTCCCTGGAGATCCATGACACGCGCACCCTGCTGCCCGTGGCAAGCCGCAGTCTCGGGTTGTTCCCCGGCTCGCTGACCTGGGCAGTGCGGCACCGCCGCGCCTGGTGGGCCTGCTTCGCCTACTACAACGATCAGGGCACGATGCCCGGCTACAACCAGCGCTCCACCTATGTGGGTGAGTTCGATGACCAGTGGCAGATGCGGCGTTCCTGGCTGTTCCCCGCCGAATTCATCGCCACCTGGGGCGCCAGCTCCTCCTCTGGCGGCGACTGGGGCGATGACGGGCTGCTCTACGCCACCGGCCACGACGCGCCGCAGCTGCATGTGCTGCGGCTGCCGCGCCAGGGCGTGACACTGGAACACCTGGCCACAATCGAAGTGCCGTTCGAGGGGCAGGGCTGGGCCTGGGACCGCAGTGCCCGCGGCGAGCGGGTGATCTACGCTATCAGCCGATCGCGCAGGGAAGTCATCGCGGCCCGTATTCCGCCGGTTCCGGTGATAGCTGGCCTCTAGGCGCGGTCTAGCCCCGGGGGGAGCCGTCTACGTCTCCAATTGGTGCAAGCCTGCACCGCAGGGGAGCGGAACTGCGTCACATTTTAGCTGCCGGGGCTGCTATTGCCCGGACTGCAGTCTGGCACGCTGGTTGCATTGACTACGGTGTGGCTCCCCCCGTGCCATGCGACTGACAGACCGCTGACAAGACAACTGACAGGACTACACTCAATGAACACCAAGACCCGTTTGATCGCCGCCATTGCCGCCGTGATAGCGACCACCTCGGCCTTCGCAGCCCCCATCGACAACAGCAACAACACTGTGTCGGTCTCCTACTCCGCCGAGTTCACCCGCGCTGACCTGCAGACCGAAGTAGGGGCCAAGGCCGCTTACGCGCGTCTGCGCAGCCTCGCGCGCCGCGTCTGCACGGATGGCGAAGCCAGCCGCAGCGTGGCCATGTTCGAAACCCAGGAATGCGCCGCCAAGGCCCTGGAATCGGCCGTGAAGGAGCTGGGTTCGCCGGCCGTCGAGCAGCTGCATGTTGCCAAGCTGAACTGATCCCGACCACTTCGACCACATCTGCGGCGGCTGGAACCATCCAGCCGCCGCATTTTTTTATGGGG
>JBEVNO010000014.1:0-7012 GCA_040508085.1 Steroidobacteraceae bacterium | reverse complement strand
GGGCACCGAATGGCTGGTGTTCGCCAACCGGGTCGGCGGCAGCGAAGCGCGCCGCGAGCCAGGGGAAGAAATACTGCGCCGCTGGATGGTGCCGGCCGGCCTCACCGTTGCCGGCACGCGTGGCTACGCCTCGTTCCTGCCGCGGCCCGGCGCCGCCGCCACCGTCACCTTCCAGTTCAGTCATGCGGCATGGCCCAGCCTTCGTCGCAGCATTGTGATCAGCCAGACCGGAAGACCGCGCCTCGAACGATAACCGGCCGCGCCGCGACCGCTCATCGCCCCGCTGCTACCGCTCGTCAGCAGGCATTTTGGATGCCGGCCAAAGTGTGGCATCTGTCACAAGTCGGGCACCGGGCCCTGCCTATGATCCTCAGCCATATGAAGTACCACTGGACAATAATCCGGCCGCAGCGCGGCTTCACGCTGGTGGAGCTGATGATCACCCTGCTGGTCGCCGGCATTCTGACTACGGTGGCGGTGCCCTCGTTCAGCCGCCTCACAATGACCAGCCGGCTGGCCACGCAGGCCAACGATCTGGTATCGGCGATGAGCTTCACCCGCTCCGAGGCCATCAAGCGCAATGCCACGCTGCGCATGTGCCGTACCGCCGATGTTGCGGCCACCACCTGCGCGGGCACGACGGGCCAGTGGGAACACTGGATCGTGCGCACCCAGCCCGGCGGCCAGGTCGTGCGTCGCGGCATCGTCAACACCTACGGCAATACAGTGCGGGTGACTTCCACGCTCACCTCGGACTTTATCGATTTCGGATCCGACGGCCTGGCGCGTGCCAGTGGTGGCGGCCTGATTAACGCCTCGGATACAGACGCCCAGTTCCTGCGGGTGTGTTCCACGCGGCAGTCCAACGACAACCAGCGCAAGCTGATCCTGGGCGCCGGCAGCCGCGTCACCATGTTGAAGGAGTCCGCCACATGCTGAACAGGCCGCAGGGTCGGCTCGGGCCGCAGCGGCAGCGCGGCGTCGGCCTCATTGAAGTGCTCATCGCGGTGCTGGTGCTGTCCATCGGCATGCTGGGCATGGCGGGGCTGCAGACCTGGGCGCTGCGCAACAACCAGAGTGCGCAGCAGCGCAGCACGGCAGTGGTGCAGGCTTACTACATCGCCGACGCCATGCGGGCCGATCGCGCCAATGCGCTCGCGGGCGCGTTCGATATCGGCATCGACGACCCGGCACCCACCGGCACCAGCTTCGCGACGACTTCGCGCATTTCATGGCGGCAGAACCTCGCTGACACGCTCGGTGCCGGCGCCACCGGTTCGGTGGACTGTGACGGCCCGATCTGCGATGTCGTGGTGCGCTGGGACGATTCGCGCGGAGCCCAGGGCAGCGTCGCGGCCCGTGAAGCCAGCGCTAAGCAGACCATCAGCATTGAGGTGGAACTGTGATGGCGCATAAGATGCATGTCGGCCAGCGCCAGCGCGGTGTCACCCTGATCGAGCTCATGGTGGCCATGGTGCTTGGCCTCATCGTGATTGCGGGCGCCGTCAGCGTGACCATCGCCAACCGGCGCAGCTACAGCACCAACGAGGGCCTGTCGCAGGTCCAGGAGAGCAGCCGTTCGGCGTTCGAGCTGCTGGCGCGCGACATCCGGCAGACGGGACTTACTGGTTGTGACAACCGCGGCCGCACCGCCAACGTGCTGGTCGCGGGCAGCCGGTGGTGGCAGACCTGGTATGGCCTGCGTGGCCTCACCGGCGCGCAGGCCGGCGCCGCGCCGTTCGGCACGGCGCGATTCGACCGCGTCGCTGGTACGGATGCCGTACAGACGCAGGGTGTGCAGGGCATGGGCATGTCACTGGCCACCCACGCACCCACCACCGCCACCATGGTGATCAATGCGGCCTTGGCCGATGTGGTGGTCAACGATGTGTTGGTGGTGTGCAACTTCGACCATGCGGCGATCTTCCAGGTCACGAATTTCACCGCCCCCGCCACCCTGACGCATGCAGAAGGTGGCCCGGCGCCGGGCAACTGTTCGACGGGCCTGGGCTTCCCGACCATCTGTACGACCGCGGGCAACAGCTATCAATTCACCCGCAATTCGCTGGTCGCGCCGCTGGCGGCCACTGAGTGGTATATCGGGCAAAGCGGCCGCGCAGCCGACAGCGGACGCTCGCTGATGCGGCGCCGGCTCGCCCGCGGCGGATCGGTAGCGATCGAGGAACTGGTCACCGATGTCACCAACATGACCATCACCTACCGGGTCGCCGACACGATGAATTTCGTGGCGGCAAGCGCTGTTGCGGCGACCGACTGGCCCACCGTCAACGCGATCAAGATCGACCTGACCATATTGAGCGCCGATGCCCGCGTCACCACCACGCCGGGCACCAACAATGGCCGGATCGAGCGCAGTTCCAGCCAGATCTTTGCCCTGAGGAACCGGGTGCCATGAAATTCCGCGGAAATTCTCCCCATGGCTTCGGCCACCGCCAGCGCGGCGTCGCGTTGATCGTTGCGCTGGTACTGCTGCTCATAGTCACGCTGCTCGCCGTTGGCAGCATGCGCGGCACCGCGCTGCAGGAGCGCATGAGCGCCAACATGTATGACCGCTCGCTGACCTTCCAGCGCTCGGAAGCCGCGCTGCGCGCGGCGGAGACAGCCATCACCGCCGACTGGCGCATCGCCAACCTGGGCGGCGTGGATTGCTCCGTGGCCACCGGCATCGCCTGCCCCGTGGTACCGGCCAACGCCTTCACCAGTGACGCCACCAACTGGACAGTCGCTGGCGGCCAGCACGACGTGAACAGCGACCTCACCCCAGGCACCCCGCAATACCTGATCCAGTTCCTGGGTACCGGCCCCTCGGAGGCCAATTTCGGCGTGGAGGCCAATGCCGATTACGGCAACTACGGCAGCGCTTATCCGCCCGACAGCGTCGCCTACTACCGGGTCACCACCCGCAGCAGCAACCCCGGCGTCGCCACCGACCGTTCTGTCGTGGTGCTGCAGTCGACCTACAAACGCGCCTTCTGACGCCCAGATATCCATCGAGGACATCGTCATGTTCCAGCTCTCCCACATCGCCACTCACGCCGCGCGAGCCAGCTATTGGCTGCAGCGGTGCGCGGCCGCGCTGCTGCTCACGCTGGTAGCGGGGTATGTCTCCGCTCAGAGTGTGTCGACTACGCCACTGTCCATCGGCGGCAATGTCCCTGGCAACCTGCTGCTGACGCCTTCGGTCGAGTTCCCGACCATGGACAGCATGGCGAACCTGAACGCCTACGACGTGGCGCGCACCTATACGGGGTACTTCGATCCCGGCAAGTGCTACCGGTATATCAAAGGTGCCACGACCGCTGAGAGCCACTTCGAGCCCCGGAGTCTGACCACAACCCGCACCTGCTCTGGCGCGTGGAGTGGCAACTACATGAACTGGGCAGCGACGCAGACGATCGATCCGTTCCGCAAGGCGCTCACCGGCGGCTATCGTGTGCGCGACACCCCCACCGAGACCTGGCTCGAGAAGGCGTTCAGCGACAACCAGTCGGGGTCCGCATACTTTCCCAACCGCAACATTTCCGGCTCCGGGACCATTTCTCTCGCCACGCCTGCCACGAACTGGAGCGACTTCCGCACGCGCGTGAGCCGGGCCCAGAACCGCATGTATTTCACGCGTGGCACCAGTCCGGGTCTTGGCGGTGAAACCGCAGGACTGCCCGCATCGACCGAATACGACCCGGCAACCAACCCGCTGGACAGCAACGCCGACAACGCCGTCTATTGGGTAACGGTGCGCGTCAAGGTCTGCGACACCACGGTGGGAGTGGAATCCAACTGCGTGCAGTACGGCAGTGGGTGGAAGCCGGAAGGGCTCATCCAGAAGTACGCGAACAAGATCCGCTACAGCGCTTTCGGGTACCTGAATGATGACAATGGCGCGCGTGATGGCGCAGCTCTGCGGGCACGCCAGAAGTTTGTCGGCGACGAGAAGCTGGATCCCACCGCTGGCTGGATCAGCAATCCGAACCGCGAATGGAACCCGACGACCGGCGTGTTCTATCAGAACCCGGATGCGACCGACGCGGCGGCGACGCCGCTGACCGGCAACTTCAGCATCGTCAACAGCGGTGTCATCAATTACGTCAACAAGTTCGGCCAGGCGACCATGTGGGATTCCTGGAAGTCGACCAAAGCCACTCACAAAAGCTACGATCCTGTCGGCGAACTGTATTACACCGCCATCCGGTATCTGAAGCACCAGGGAAATGTTTCCACATATACATCCCTGGCCGGCAACAACCAGAGTGGCTACAACCAGGCGGACGGCTTCCCGGTCATCACCAACTGGGATGACCCGCTGCAGTACTCCTGCCAGAACAACGCCATCCTCGGCATCGGTGATGTGTACAGCCACCTCGACAAGAACCTGCCGGGCGATGCGTCCACCGCCAACGAACCCGCCAAGCCTGCGGCCGTAGCCAATGACACAACGGTGAATGCCCGCACGGCACTGGCGAAAGTGTTCCAGCTGCAGGGCCTGGCGCTGGATGCGGGAGCGGCCCAGTTCCAGACCGATTACAACGGCGCGCACATCGCAGGCCTCGCCTACGACTCCCACACCAAGGACATCCGCCCGGACCTCGACGACAAGCAGACCGTATCCACGTACTGGGTGGACGTGCGCGAAAACCAGACGCTGGAGGGCCCGGCACGCAACCAGTACTGGCTGGCCACCAAGTTCGGCGGCTTCGAAGTACCGGACGACTATGATCCGTACGCGCGCGTCGATCCCCTGCCGACGTCATGGTGGACCAGCGGCGAAGTGCTCTCGAACGGCCAGCAACGCCCGGAGAACTTCTACGTCGCCAGCGAAGCCGACAAGATGGTGGAAAGCCTGACCCGGGCGTTCGCAAAGATCGCGGCCGAGGCATCAGGTTCGGCAAGCTCCCTGGCCGCCAACTCCACGCGCCTGGACACTGACACCCGCACCTTCCAGGCCCAGTTCTTCAGCGGCAGCTGGCGTGGCGAACTCAATGCCTACACGGTGGCCCTCGACGGCACGTTGTCGTCTGGTCCGGTGTGGCGCGCCAGCAGCGTGCTCGCGGGCACCACCTGGTCCAGCCGCGACATCCGTGTCAACGCCGGCGGCACGCTGCGCGCTTTCACCTTCGACAACCTGACCGGCGCCCAGCAGACGGCGCTGGGTTCGTTGGATGTGGTTGACTACCTGCGCGGCAATCGCACCAAGGAAGAGGCGCAATCGGGCGGCACGCTGCGCACGCGCACCGGCATTCTGGGCGATATCGTCAATTCGACGCCCGTGTATGTCGGCGCACCCAATGGCCGCCTGTATGCCGGGGCCACATTCTCCGGCGCCAGTGCCTACGCAACCTTCGCCGCTGGTGCAGCCTCCACGCGCACCCAGGTGGTGTATGTCGGCTCCAACGACGGCATGCTGCACGCCTTCAACTCCACCACTGGCGCCGAAATCTTCGCCTTCGTGCCTTCGGCCTCCATCGCGGGCGGATTGGTCCAGTACAGCAACCCGGATTATGAGCACCGCTATTTTGTCGATGGCGAGGTGACTGCCGCCGACGTCTACGACACCACCACCAGCAGCTGGAAGACTGTACTCGTGGGCACGATGGGCCGTGGCGGCCCGGGCGTGTTCGCGCTGGACGTCACCAATCCGGCGGCGCCCGCGCTGCTTTGGGAAAAGACGGCGGCGGAGGTCCCGGCGCTCGGCAAGAACATCGGTCGGCCCGTCATCGCGCAGGTTGCCAACGGCGATTGGCGCGTGCTGGTTGGCAATGGGCCGGGCTCCACCGCCTCACCTGGTGCGGTTGCCAGATTGGTAATGATCGGGCTCACCGGCGCCGGCGTTGGCACGACGACCGTCGTCACGCCGCCTGAAACCAGCACCGTGAACGGCATGACCGCCGTGCTGGCGCGCGACTCGAACGCCGATGGCTTCACCGACACAGCCTATGCCGGCGACCTGCGCGGCAACTTGTGGAAGATCTCGAACCTTGCCACTACCCCCACATCGCTGCTGCTGTACCAGGCACGGGATGCCTCGAACAACGTGCAGCCGATCACCGCCGCCCCGCTGGTAGGCCGTCATCCGACCACGGCGCAGTTGTGGGTGTTCTTCGGCACCGGCCAGTACCTGAACGAAAACGATCTCACCAACAGCGCCGTGCAGACCTGGTACGGCATCAAGGACAACAGCGCGACCATTGGCGGTCGCGGCAACCTGGTGGATCGCGACATCACCGTCGAGACCACGCTGGCAGGATCCAAAGTGCGTGTGATCGAGGCCGGCAACGCCAGTGAACTGGATACGACTTACGGCTGGTATATCGACCTGGTGTCGCCGGTGAGCGGCGTCGAAGGCGAGCGCATGGTGGTGCCGAACCGCTTCCAGGGCTCGGCACTGGTGGGCACCACGCGCATACCGGAGCAGGGCGACCCCTGCGCACCGGGTGGCCGCGGCTTCATCATGGCGATTGATCCCTTCACCGGTGCCCGCCTGACCTCCACGTTCTTCGATGTGAGCGGCGACAGCCTGTTCAACAACTCGGACATGCTGTGTGACGCCAACGGCTGCACGCCCGTATCGGGTCTGGGCTTCGAGAGCAGCCCGAACAACCCGATCTTCATCGAGGATGTGATGCAGGTGGGCCTCGACGATGGCACCACACGCACCATCAGGACGCAGGGTTCTTCAGTGCAAGCCACCCGCATGAGCTGGCGGGAGCTGTTCCAGTGATTACCAGGGATGTTCCAGCCATGCGCCCAAACCGCGGTTTCACGCTGATCGAATTGATGATCACGGTGCTCATCGTTGCCATTCTGGCGGCGGTTGCGGTGCCGATGTACCAAAACCAGGTGGCCAAGACCAACCGCAGTGCTGCCAAGGCCTGCCTCGCGCAGTACTCGCAGTTCATGGAGCGGTACTACACGACTGCGCTGACCTATGTGGGCGGCACGCCAACGCCCGAACTGGGCTGCACCACCGAAGGGAACCTGCAGAACCGCTATACCT
>JBEVNO010000173.1:0-14011 GCA_040508085.1 Steroidobacteraceae bacterium | reverse complement strand
AATCGCCCCGGGGGGGCTTTTTTGGGCCGGGGGGGCGGGGGGGGGGCGGGGCGGGCGGCCCCGCTGGGGCGTGGGTGGGGCCCGGGCGCCTCCTGTGGGGGGGGCGGGGCCGCGGGCCGCGCCGCGGCCGGCCACTGTCAGCGGCCGGTCACCGGCACCGGCCTCGACCTGTGGCTGGCGCATCAGGATGACGTGGCTGGCCGTGGCGGGTTCGTCCTGGTTCACATCATTCCTGTCTGCAGCTGCGCGGCGGGAGACATCATGTCGCGCGTCCACGGCGGGTCGAACACCAGCTCCACCCGCGCCTCGCGCACGGTGGGGATCTGCTCGATCTTGTCCTTCACGTCGGCGACCAGCACATCGCCCATGCCGCAGCCGGGAGCCGTGAGCGTCATCTTCACGTCAACGGTGCGCGTGCCATCGTTGTTGGGATCGACGGTGCAGTCGTAGATCAGGCCCAGGTCCACGATGTTGATCGGGATCTCCGGGTCGTAGCAGCTGGTCATCTGCTTCCAGGCCAGCGCTTTCACGTCATCCTCGGTGGCATTGGGCGGCAGTTGCGGCACCGCCACCGGATCCTTGCCGATGGCGTCGGCGTCGGCGCCGGCCAGCCGGTACAGATTGCCTTCGATGTACAGCGTGAAGCTGCCGCCCAGCGCCTGGCTGATGAAGCCTGCCAGCCCGGGCTGCAGCTTGATGGCATGGCCCGAGGGCACCATGACCGCATCCACCTCGCGCTGGATGACAAAGGGTTCGTGGCTGTGGGACATGGATTACTCGGTGGACACCGTGGCGGCCTGCTGGACGGCGAGCTGGGCGTCGGACTGCGCCAGTGCCGCGTTCAGCGTGTGCCAGCACAGGCTGGCGCATTTGACGCGGGCCGGGAATTCGCGCACCCCTGACAGGGCCGCCAGTTTGCCCAGCCCGTCACTGCTGACACCCTGCTCGGTGAGCAGCGCGTGCATGCGCTGGAACAGCGCGTCGATGTCGGCGCGGGATTTGCCGATCACGGCCTCGCTCATCATGGAGGCAGAGGCCACCGAGATGGCGCAGCCATTGCCCTCGAAGCGCAGGTCCGCAATGCGGTCGCCATCCCGGGACAGCGTGACCGTCAGGCGGTCGCCGCACAGCGGGTTGTGGCCGCGGGCTTCGGCGTCATGCGGCTCCAGCCGCCCGAAGTTGCGCGGGTGCTTGTTGTGATCGAGGATGACTTCGCGGTACAGGTCGGTGAGTTCCATCAGCCGAATACCTCCACGGCGCGCCGCACCGCGGCGGCCAGCTGTTCCACCTCGGCCAGCGTGTTGTAGCAGGCGAACGAGGCCCGCGCGGTGGCGGGGAGCCCGAGCAGATCCATCAGCGGCATGGCGCAGTGGTGGCCGGCACGTATGGCCACGCCCTCATGATCAAGGATGGTGCCCACATCATGGGGATGCACGCCATGCAGCGTGAAGGACAGCACCGGGCCCTTGTCTTCGGCCATGCCGTGGATGCGTACCCCCGGGATGCGCATCAGCGCCGCGGTGGCGGCGGTGAGCAGGCTGTGTTCGTGGGCCGCGGCCTTGTCGACGCCCAGCTGCTCCAGGAAATCCATTGCCGCGGCCAGGCCGATGGCGCCGCTGATGTTCGGCGTGCCGGCCTCGAACTTGTAGGGCAGCTCATTCCAGGTGGCGCTCTCGAAGCTCACGGTGCGGATCATGTCGCCGCCACCCATCCACGGCGGCATGGCATCGAGCATGGCCTCCCGGCCATACAGCACGCCGATGCCGGTTGGTCCGTAGAGCTTGTGGCCGGAGAAGGCGTAGAAATCCGCGCCCAGGGCGCGCACGTCCACCGTGGTATGCGCCACGGCCTGTGCGCCATCCACCAGCACCGGCACGCCGATGTGATGGGCGGCGTCGATCACGCGCTTGATCGGCAGCACCGTGCCCAGTGCATTCGAGACATGGGTGATGGCCACCAGCCTGGTGCGATCGTTCAGCAGGCCGCTGAAACCATCGAACGAGAGCTGCCCCAGCTCATCGATGGGGGCGACGCGCAGCCTGGCGCCGGTGGCGGCCGCCACCATCTGCCAGGGCACGAGGTTGGCGTGGTGCTCCAGTGCCGATACCAGGATCTCGTCGTCGGGGCCGAGGTTGCTGCGCCCCCAGCTGTTCGCCACCAGGTTGATGGCCTCGGTGGTGCCGCGCGTGAAGATGATCTCGCGCGTGGAGGCGGCATTCAGGAAGCGGCGCGTGCGCTCGCGGGCGGCCTCGAAGGCATCGGTGGCGAGCTGGCTCAGCGTGTGCACGCCACGATGCACGTTGGCATGCAGGTGGGTCTCGTAGTAATCCACGGCATCGATGACCGGCTGCGGACGCTGCGTCGAGGCGCCGTTGTCGAGATAGGCCAGGGGCCGGCCGTTGACCTGCTGCGCCAGGATGGGGAACTGATCACGCAGCTGCGCCACATCGTAGCCATGCGCGGCATGCAGGCGCACCACGCTCACTGCAGCACCTGCCTCGCCACCGGATTGCCCAGTGCGGTGGCCAGGGTCTGTTCGACGGCACGGCGCAGCTCCGGCAATTCGATGTGCGCCACCGCATCTTCCAGGAAGGCCCATTCCAGCAGGCCGCGCGCGGTGTCTGCATCCAGCCCGCGCGACAGCAGGTAGAAGCGCATGTTCTCGTCCAGCGCACCGGTGGTGGCGCCATGGCTGGCGCGCACCTCGTCGGTGAAAATCTCCAGCTGCGGGCGCAGGTCGATCTCGGCGCCGGCGTTGGCGAGCAGGCCTTTGAGCGACTGGTCGGAGCGGGCGCCGCGGGCCTTCCCGCCCACTTCGACGCGGCTGCGGCAGGCGATGTGCGCGCGGTCGTGCGCGATGGCGCGGAACACCTGGTCGCTGGTGGTATGCGGTGCCATGTGGTCCACCAGCAGCGAGTGGTCGAGCGTGTGCTTGCCGCCGGCGACCGCCACGCCCTGCAGGGTGAAGGTGCTGCCGGCGCCGAACAGCGACGCGCGCAGCGAGGTGCGCGTGGCGCGGGCCCCCAGCTGCAGCAGCGTCAGCTGGTAGCGGGCGTCGCGATCGAGCGCGATCTGGGTGGTGTCCAGATGCTGCGCGTCCTCGTCCAGGCCCTGCCAGCGCAGGTGGCGCACGCGGCTGCCGGCGCCGGCATAGACCTGCGCGGCGGAATTGATCAGCCCGCCGGCACCGGTGCTGCCCAGATGCCGTTCGACCAGTACCAGATCCGCTTGCGGCGCGAGCTGCAGCTCCAGGCGCGGATACACCGCCTGGCGCTGGCTGCCGGCCGTGGCGAGAAACACCACGTCCAGGCGCAGCTCTGCCTGCACGGCGATGCGCGCCACGTCCATGGCAAAGGCATCGTTCAGCCAGCCGAAGCGCTCATGGCGGGTGCGCTCCGGCACCAGCGGCGCTGCGGCCACGTCGAGCGCAGGGCAGGGGTCCGACAGGCCCTGCTGCAGCCGGCCGTCGACGAACACCAGGCGCATGTAGCCCGCCAGGCGCGGTGGCAGCGTGGCAAGCGTGGCGGGTTCCACAGCGGCGCCTGCAATCGGGGCCAGCGCTGCCGAGGCCAGGAACTTGATGTCCGCGTAGCGCCACAAGTCGTCACGCAGCTGCGGCAGGCCCGCGGCCAGCGCCTTGTTCAGTGCACTGCTGCGCACGCTGACGGGCAGCAGTTTGGCGTTCAGCAGCGGTGCCGCATCCATCACGGCATCGCGCAGCCGTTGCTCGTAGGCGGCATTGCTCATGCTGCCCGGTACGGGTGGTGGCGCCGTGGTCATGCTGCCTCGTCCAGCAGCCAGTCGTAGCCGCGCTGTTCCAGTTCGCGCGCCAGCTCCGGGCCACCGCTCTTCACGATGCGTCCGCGCGCCAGCACGTGCACGCGATCCGGCGTGACATGGTCGAGCAGGCGCTGGTAGTGCGTGACCAGCAGGATGCTGCGCCCGGGCGCGCGCAGCGTGTTGATGCCGTTGGCCACCACCTTCAGTGCATCGATGTCGAGGCCGGAATCGGTTTCATCGAGGATGGCGAGCGTCGGCTGCAGCACCAGCATCTGCAGGATCTCGTTGCGCTTCTTCTCGCCGCCGGAGAAACCCTCGTTGACGCCGCGCGACAGGAAGGCCTCGTCCATCTTCATCAGCGCCATGCGTTCCTTGACCAGCGCCAGGAAATCAAAGGCGTCCACCTCCTGCTCGCCACGCTGCCGGCGTGCAGCATTCAGCGCCGCGCGCAGCAGATAGGCATTGTTCACTCCGGGGATCTCCACCGGATACTGGAAGCCCAGGAACAGGCCAGCGCGTGAGCGCTCTTCCGGGGCGAGCTCGAGCAGGTTGCGTTCCTGGTAGCTCACGCCGCCAGCGGTGACGGTATAGCCGGGCTTGCCCGCCAGCACATGCGAGAGGGAGCTCTTGCCGGAGCCATTGGGCCCCATGATGGCGTGCACCTCGCCAGCCGGCAGCTCCAGGTTGATGCCACGCAATACCTCGCGATCGGCAATTTTCGCGTGCAAGTCGCGAATACTCAGCACAGGCGTACTCATCCAACGGCTCCTTCGAGACTTACGGCCAGCAGGTTCTGCGCCTCGACGGCGAACTCCATGGGGAGCTCGCGCAGCACGGTGCGGCAGAAACCACTGACGATCATGTTGACGGCGTCCTCTTCGGACAGGCCGCGCTGCAGGCAGTAGAAGAGCTGCTCCTCGCTGATCTTCGAGGTGCTGGCTTCGTGTTCCACCACGGCCTGCGGATTCTTCACTTCGATATAAGGCACGGTGTGCGCGCCGCAGTCGCCGCCGATCAGCAGGCTGTCGCATTGCGTGAAATTTCGCGCGCCGGTGGCGCCGGGCATCACCGACACCAGCCCGCGGTAGCTGTTCTGCGCATGGCCTGCAGAAATGCCTTTGGCAATGATGGTGCTGCGCGTGTTGGCGCCCAGATGGATCATCTTGGTGCCGGTATCCGCCTGCTGGTAATTGTTGGTGACCGCCACGGAGTAGAACTCGCCGACCGAGTTCTCGCCGCGCAGGATGCAGCTGGGGTATTTCCAGGTATTGGCCGAGCCGGTCTCCACCTGGGTCCAGGAGATCTTGGAATTGCGGCCCCGGCATTCGCCCCGCTTGGTGACGAAGTTGTAGATGCCGCCCTTGCCGTTCTCGTCGCCCGGATACCAGTTCTGCACCGTCGAATACTTGATCTCGGCATCATCGAGCGCGATCAGCTCCACTACGGCGGCATGCAGCTGGTTCTCGTCGCGCATGGGGGCCGTGCAGCCCTCCAGGTAGCTCACATGGCTGCCCTTGTCGGCGATGATGAGGGTGCGCTCGAACTGCCCGGTGTTCTTGGCGTTGATGCGGAAGTAGGTCGACAGTTCCATCGGGCAGCGCACGCCGGGCGGGATGTAGACGAACGAGCCGTCGGTGAACACCGCCGAATTCAGCGCAGCGTAGAAGTTGTCGGCGTAGGGCACGACGCTGCCCAGATACTGCTCGATGAGCTCGGGATGGGTCTGCACGGCTTCGGAGATCGGGCAGAACACGACGCCGGCCGCGGCCAGCCGATCCTTGAAGGTGGTGGCCACCGACACACTGTCAAACACCGCATCCACCGCCACACCGGCCAGGCGGGCCCGTTCATGCAGCGGCACGCCGAGCTTCTCGTAGGTGGCGAGCAGCTTCGGATCCACATCTGCCAGGCTTTTCGGGCCATCTTTGGCGAGCTTGGGGGCCGAGAAGTAGGAGATGCCCTGATAGTCGATGGGCTTATAGCGAAGCTTGGCCCAGTGCGGCTCCTTCATCGTCAGCCAGCGCTCCAGCGCCCGCAGGCGCCAGTCGAGCAGGAACTGTGGTTCCTTCTTCTTGGCAGAGATGAAGCGCACGGTCTCCTCGTCGAGCCCGGGCGGGATGGTGTCGGATTCGATATCTGTTACGAAACCGTGCTGGTAGCCGCGGGCAAGTACCGCGGAGACTTCGGGATTGCTGCTCATGTTCGATTCACTCCGGCGACCACGCCGTTGCGCAGCTTCACTTCGAAGACTGCGAACTGGCGCGGGTTGCTCTCGAGCCCGGCAAGCTCGGCGAGCGTGATTTCTTCCAGTGACTGGCGGATGGCCTGGTTGATGCGCTGCCAGCTGCCCCCCACGCTGCAGTTGGCCTGCAGATCGCACTGGCTGTGCCCGGTGGCACACTCGGTGAGCGCCAGCGGGCCCTCCATGGCATCCAGGATGGCCGCCGCAGTGATCTGGCGGGCAGGCCGGGCCAGCCGGTAGCCACCCCGCAGGCCCCGCGAGGATTCCACCAGGCCTGCGCGCTGCAGCTGCTTCAGCAGCTTGCTGGCGGTGGGGGGCGGCAGCCGCAGCCCGCCGGCGAGCTCGGCAGCGGTGTGGCGCGCCGACCCGTCCTGGGCCATGGAGGCGAGGATGACGGTGGCGTAATCGGTTAGTTTGCTGATGCGCAGCACGGGTCGGAAGGCACTATCTGGAAAACCGGACTATTTTAGTCCTATATGGGCGGGCTGTCACCCCGTCGTTTGCTATCATGCCGACCCCGCAAAACCGATGACAGGACGATTCATGAGCAATGTCGAGCAGCAGGCCGCCAAGATCCGCAACCAGCCGGGCTTCATCGCGGCCCTGGATCAGAGCGGTGGCAGCACCCCCAAGGCGCTGAAGCTGTATGGCGTGTCCGAAAGCAGCTATTCCGGCGAGGCGCAGATGATGGACCTGATCCACGCCATGCGCTCGCGCATCATCACCAGCCCGTCCTTCGGCGGCAACCGCGTGGCCGGCGCCATCCTGTTCGAAGCCACCATGGACCGCGAGGTGCAGGGTGTGCCCACGGCCGAGTTCCTGTGGACGCAGAAGCAGGTAGTGCCGTTCCTGAAGATCGACAAAGGCCTGGAAGACGAGGCCAATGGCGTGCAGCTGATGAAGGCCATGCCGACGCTCGACCAGCTGCTGGTGAAGGCGAAGTCCAAGGGCATCTTCGGCACCAAGGAGCGCTCGGTCATCAAGCAGGCCAATGCAGAAGGTATCCACGCGGTGGTGGCGCAGCAGTTCGAGGTGGGCAAGCAGGTGCTCTCGCACGGGCTCACCCCCATCATCGAGCCGGAGGTGGACATCCACTGCCCGGACAAGGCGGCCGCCGAGAAGCTGCTGAAGGGCGAGATCATCGCGCAGCTGGACAAATTGCCGGCCACCCAGCAGGTGATGCTGAAGCTGACGTTGCCGGAGGTGGATGACTATTACCGGGAACTGGTGGCGCATCCGCGCGTGCTGAAAGTCGTCGCGCTGTCCGGTGGCTACCCGCGTGATGAGGCCAATGCCCGGCTGTCGCGCCAGAAAGGCATGATCGCGAGCTTCTCGCGCGCGCTCACCGAGGGCCTCACTGCGCAGCAGTCCGATGCCCAGTTCAACGCAGCGCTCGACCACGCGATCGAGGGCATCTACCAGGCCTCGAAGACCTGAGCGGGCCAGCAGGGTGAACGCAGCGCCTGGCAGCCCGCCGGTGGTTGAAGTTCGCGGGGTGCGCTACAGCGCAGGCCCGCGGCAGATCTTCGACGGGCTCGACCTGACGGTCCGCCAGGGCAGCATCACCGCCGTGATGGGCCCCAGCGGCACCGGCAAGACCACCTTGCTGCGGCTGCTGACGGGGCAAGCCTATGCACAGGCCGGCAGCGTGCGCGTGCTGGGCCAGGAAGTGGCCGGCCTGAAGCGTGCGGAGCTGTTCCAGCTGCGGCGGCGCATGGGCATGCTGTTCCAGAACGGCGCGCTGCTCACAGACCTGAACGTATTCGAGAACGTGGCATTCCCGGTGCGCGAGCATGGCCGGCTGCCCGAACCGGTGCTGCGGCGGCTGGTGCTGATGAAGCTGGAAGCGGTGGGGCTGCGCGGCGCGGAGAAGCTGATGCCGCAGGAACTCTCCGGCGGCATGTCGAGGCGCGTCGCGCTGGCCCGCGCCATCGTCATGGACCCGGAAATGCTGGTGTATGACGAGCCGTTCGTGGGACTGGACCCGGTGTCCATGGGGGTGGTGGTGCGGCTGATCCGCCACCTGAACGATGCACTGGGCATCACCAGCATCGTGGTCTCGCATGATGTGGCCGAGGTGGGCAGTATTGCCGACTACAGCTACCTGCTGGCGGGCGGCCGCACCGTGGCGCAGGGCACCACGGCCGAGCTCAACGCCAGCACTGAACCGGTGGTGCAGCAATTCATGCAGGGCGCCGCCGACGGTCCGGTGTCCTTCCACTATCCGGCCAGGGACTATCTCGGCGGGTTGCTGGATGGGGCGGACCTCGGCCGAGGTGCCGGACGATGACCGGCTGGATCCGCAGCGCCGGCGCCGTCGCGCGGTTTCTGCTGCGCACGCTGGCAGCCTGCGGGCCGGCACTGCGCCGCCCCGGGCTGATCGTGCGCCAGGTCTACAACAGCGGCGGCCGCTCGCTGGTGATCATCATGCTGTGCGGCGTGGTGGTGGGCATGATCATGGGCCTGTCGTTCTCGGACATGCTGGCGCGCTTCGGCAGCGAATCCGCATTGGGCATCGCGGCGGGCATGGCGCTGCTGAAGGAGCTGGGGCCGGTGCTGACCGCACTGCTGTTCGCCGGCCGCGCGGGCACTTCGCTGGCGTCGGAGATCGGCCTGATGCGCGCCACCGACCAGCTCACCGCCATGCAGGTGATGGCGGTCGACCCGATGCGCAATGTGGTGGCGCCGCGTTTTCTGGGCGGGGTGATCGCGCTGCCGCTGCTGGTGGCCATCTTCAACGTGCTCGGCCTGTTCGGCGCACAGCTCATTGGTGTCTCGGTGATGGGTGTCGATGCCGGCACCTTCTGGTCGCAGCTGCAGAATGCGATAGACCTCGGCGACGTGGGCGAGGGCATCGTGAAGAGCCTGGTGTTCGGTGTTGCCTGCACGTTGATGGCGGTTTATCACGGCTACAACGCCGAGCCCACCGCCGAGGGCGTAGGCCTTGCCACCACGCGGACGGTGATTTCCTCGTCGGTGCTGGTGCTGGTGTTCGACTACATGCTGACGGCGGCGTTCCTGTAGTCAGGTCGGATTAAGCTGCGGTTCAGCCCGCACACGGAGAATGGACAAATGAAGAACGAGCGCAGTCTCGAGATCGGCACCGGCCTGTTCGTGTTGCTGGGTTTCGCGGCACTGGCCTTCCTGACGACGCAGCTGCCGGGCAGCAAGCTGGCGGTCTTCACGCAGACGGCGGGCTATGAAGTCTCCGCCAGCTTCGACAATGTCGGCGATCTGCAGGCCGGCGCGCCGGTGAGCATGGCAGGCGTGAAAGTTGGCCGCGTCAGCAAGGTGGCCTTCGACAGCACGGCATACCGCGCCGTCGTATCGATGGTGATCGAGCAGCAGTACGACCGCATCCCGGATGACACCTGGGCCAACATCGAAACGGCAGGCCTGCTGGGCGCCAAGTACGTCGGTCTCGATGCGGGGGGCTCGGAATCATTCCTGGCCCCCGGCGGCAAGATCGAAAACACCCAGTCGGCAATGGTGCTGGAGAAACTGGTCAATCGTCTGTTCTCGGCATTCGCGTCCAAGAGCAGTGACCCTGAGGAGAAGAAGTGATGTCCATTTCATTGACGCGTCGTGCGGGCCTGGTTGCGGGACTGCTGCTGGCCCTGGCGCCGCTGGCTGGGCTGCAGGCGGCCGAGGCAGTCGACAATTCCACCCCGCAGAAGCTGATCGAGAGCAGTTCGAAGGCGCTGCTGGCGGATCTGGATGCCAACCGTGCGGCCTACCGCAAGGACATCAGCCAGCTTTACAAGGTGATCGACACCACCTTCCTGCCGCATGTGGATGTGCAGTTCGCCGCCCAGCAGGTGCTGGGCAAGAACTGGCGCACCGCCACGGCGGAGCAGCGGACGCGCTTCACCACGGCGTTCTACCGATCGCTGCTGACCACCTATGGCAATGCGCTGCTGGAATTCACCGGTGATTCGCTGAAGGTGCTGCCGTTCCAGGGCGATGTGAACGCGGCCACTGCCAGCGTGCGTACCGTGATCAAGCGGTCCAACGGCGCCGATGTGTCAGTGAACTACACGCTGCGCAAGGTGCAGGGCAGTGCCTGGAAGGTCTGGGACGTCGTCATCGAAGGCATCAGCTACGTGAAGAGCTTCCGCGAGGATTTCGGCCTCGAGATCGACCAGAAGGGGCTCGATTCCCTGCTGACGCGCCTCGAGGCCGGCCAGCTCCAGGCCAAGTAGCAATGGCTGCCGAGCGTGCCGTCGCCCAGCTCGCCGAACGTGGTGAGGGCCGCTGTGCCCTGACCGGGTCGTTGACCCTCGAGACCGCGCCCTGGCTGTGGAAGGAGCTCATGCGCGCCGGCCTGCTGCAGGGTGCCGTCGAGGCCGATCTGGCCGGCGTCACGGAATCAGACAGCGCGGGCCTGGCATTGCTGGTGACCTGGCGTGCCAGCCGCAGGCAGGCGGGCGGCGATGTGGTTTTCCTCGCGGTGCCACAGCGTCTGCGCGCACTGGCCGAGCTGACCGGGGCGGGGCAGATTCTGGGGCCCACCGAAGCCCGTGGCTGAGGCGGCGGCACTCAATTTCAACGCGGTGCTGGCGGCCGCTGCCCGGCTGCGCGGCGTCGTTCACCGCACGCCGGTGCTCACCTCAAGACTGCTGGATGCGGCCTTCGGCGCTTCGCTGTTCTTCAAATGCGAGAACCTGCAGCGCGTGGGCGCATTCAAGTTCCGTGGTGCCTTCAATGCGCTGAGCCTGCTGGACGGACCGCAGCAGCAGCGTGGCGTGGCAGCCTACTCCTCGGGCAACCATGCCCAGGCGGTGGCCCTGGCGGCGCAGCTGCTGGGCGTGCCGGCCAGCATCGTGATGCCCAGCGACGCGCCGGCCATCAAGCTCGCCGCCACGCGCGGCTACGGCGCGCGCGTCATCACCTACGATCGTCGCACCGAAGACCGTGCCGCCATCTGCCAGCGCCTCGCCGATGAGCAGGGGCTGGCGGTGATCCCGCCCTTCGATCATGCCGATGTGATTGCCGGGCAGGGTACGGCAGCACTGGAACTGTTCGAGGATATCGCCGGCCTGGATGCGCTGTTCGTGCCGCTGGGCGGTGGCGGGCTGCTGGCAGGCACCTTGCTGGCGGGTGAAGCCATGCAGCCACGCTGCGAGATTTACGGCGTGGAACCGGCCGCAGGCAACGATGTGCAGCAGTCGCTGCGGCTTGGCGAGCGCGTGCGCATCGCCGTGCCGGACACCATCGCTGACGGCGCACAGACCACGCAGGTGGGAGCCCTGACCTTCCCCATCATCCAGCGGGCAGTGACGGACATCCTGGCGGTCGACGATGGCGCACTGGTGAGCGGCATGCAGCAGCTGGCCGAGCGGCTGAAACTGGTGGTGGAGCCCACGGGCGTGCTGGGGCTGGCCGGGGCCGCCAGCCGGCGCGAGGCGCTGCAGGGGAGGCGCGTGGGCGTGCTGCTCAGTGGCGGCAATGTCGACCTGGCGCGCCTCGCACAGCTGCTGGCTGTCTAGGCCCCTGGCGGCGGCGCCACCGGCACGGCATTGATGGGTGCGGGTGTGCCGCCCTGGTCCGGGGGCGGCGAATCATCGAAGATCTCGAAGGTTTCATCGGGCGGCGCCTTGCCGTCCTTCACCTGGTATTCGCGCCGCTCCAGGTAGGCGTTGCGCAGGAACACGTAGGGATCATACGAGCGCTGCAGCACGTCGTCCGTGCCCAGCAGGCTGGCGCGCTTCTGCACCAGTTCGGCGAGCGTGAGGCCGTAGCGCACCATGGCGTCGTCCACGAGGTATTGCTTGGGGTCGGTGAAGTAATCCCCGCCGATGCCGAAGGTATCGCGCACGGTGGAGGGGCCCAGCAGTGGCAGCACCAGATAGGGGCCTGCAGGTATGCCCCACGCGCCCAGCGTCTGCCCGAAGTCCTCATCGCGGGTGGGGATGCCCAGCTGCGTTGCGGGATCGAACAGGCCGCCAATGCCGATGGTGGTGTTGACCACCAGCCGCGCCGTGGCGATGAACATGCCGCGCAATTTGCCCTGCAGCAGCGCGTTCGGGATCACGGTGGTGTAGCTGAGATTCTGGAAGAAGTTGCTGACGCCGGTGCGCACCGGTGCGGGGGTGATCTTCACATAGGCCTGGGCGACCGGCTTGGCGATGCCGCGATCCAGCGCATCGTTGAATTTGTAGACCGCGCGGTTGCTGCGTTCGAAGCGATCGCGCGGATCACGCTCACCGGGAGGCAGGGCGGCGCAGGCCGGCAGCAGGCCCGCCACCAGCAGCGCGAGCAGCAGTTGTTTCATTCTCATGACGCAAATTCTATCAGCCAGGGGACGGCGGACGCGACGACCTGTCCCCACGTTGCTCACGCAGATAGCCGCGGATTTCGTCCCGCCGCGCCAGGAAGCGCTTGCGCTGCACCTCGGTGAGGCTGGGGGCCGCCAGGGCCATGTCCAGCTGGGTGGTGGCGAGCATCAGGTCGCCGTTGGCGATATGCAGTTCGGCCATGTAGAAATAGGCGTCGCCGGTATCACCGGCGCCGCTGGCGGCCAGCGCAATCAGGCGGATCTGTTCGGGCGTGGGCGCAACATTGTTGAACAGGTCGAGTAGCAGCTGGTGCGCCTTCTTGGCCTCGCCCATGTTGAGCAGGGTCTCGGCATAGCGAACCGTGAGCGGCAGGTTGCGCGGGGAGACCAGCAGGCCCTGGCGGAAGGTCTCGACGCCCGCCTCCTTGTCGCCGGCTGCGATCTGCGCCTGCGCCAGTGCGGCCGGCAGCAGCGGCAGCTGCGGATGCGCGGCCAGCAATGGTTCGAGCAGGCTGATGGCGGCGCCCGGCTGGCCGGCCCTGGTGGCGGCGAGCGCGGCGCCGTATTGCAGCGCACCGTTGTTCGGGTCCGCGGCGAGCATGCGTTCGTAATAACGCCGCTGGTCGAGCCCATCGGGTGCCGTGAGCACGCGCAGCCGCTCGCGGATGTAGGGGTAGCTGGCCGAGTCTGGGCGGCGCTGGAAGCTGTTGACCGATGCCACGCGGGCGCGGGCCTCGGCCACGCGCACGGTGTCCACGGGGTGGGTGAGCAGCAGGGCGGGGAACTCGTCGCCGCCCACGCCGCGTTCGCGCATCATGGCGGTGAAGAAGCCTGCCATGCCGTTGGGATCGTAGCCCGAGGCGGCCAGGTAGCCGATGCCCACGCGATCAGCCTCATGCTCTTCCATCCGCGTGAAATTGATCTGCTGCTGCATGGAGATGCCCTGACCCATGGCGATGATGCCGGGCAGGGCGCTGGAATTGCCGGTGGTGACGCCGATGAGTACTGCGCCCAGCATGCCGGCCAGTGAGGCAAGGCTCATGCGCGACTGGGCCTGCACGGCGCGCGCGATATGCCGCTGCACCACATGCCCCACCTCATGCGACATCACCCCGGCCAGTTCCGACTCACTGTTGGTGAGCAGCATCAGCCCGGTGTGCACGCCGATGAAGCCGCCCGGAAACGCGAACGCATTGATGGACGGATCACGCACCGCGAAGAAAGTGAGGCGGAAATCTCCCTCCGTGGCCTCCACACCGATGCGCGCACCCACTGCCTGCAGGTAGTCAGTGGTCTCCACATCATCGAGCACCACATTCTCGCTGCGCAGGTTGCGCATCATCATGCGGCCGATCTGGTATTCATCCGCGCGGCTGATCATGGCGTTGGCGCTGCTGCCCAGATCCGGCAGCGAGCTGTGCACGGGCGTGGGGCCCAGCGGCACGTTGCCGGGAGTTGGATCGGTGGCGAGCGGGCCCACGGCCTGGGCCAGCGCTGCGCTGCAGGCTGCAGCGAGCAGCGCGGCCAGCAGCGCATGGCTTGCAGAACGGGTCATCGCCGCATCAGACCACAGGGTGGGTGTCCCGTTCCATAAGATTTCGGTAGCCCCGCAGGGCTCAGGCTGGCCGGCATTCCAGGGCCTACAGCACCTCGGTGGCCTGGTCCGCCAGGCGGGAGCGTTCGCCGCGGCGGAGCGTGATATGTCCGGCATG
>JBEVNO010000170.1:0-17288 GCA_040508085.1 Steroidobacteraceae bacterium | reverse complement strand
AAATAAATCTGACCCCTTTTCAGTGGCGAGCGGCGGTGCGATTTGCTAGCCTGTCGGCCCGTCGCAGTCGTGCAGCGCGAGAAGCGCGCCGGCCTCCCTTGCAACTACCGGCGGTGCATTCCCATGACTCGTTTTGTTTTCGTCACAGGTGGCGTTGTTTCTTCTTTGGGGAAGGGCATCGCGGCCGCTTCGCTCGGCGCGATCCTCGAATCGCGCGGCCTGAAGATCTCGATGGTGAAGCTAGATCCGTACATCAACGTGGATCCAGGCACCATGAGCCCGTTCCAGCATGGTGAGGTGTTCGTCACCAGCGACGGCACCGAGTCCGACCTCGACCTCGGCCACTACGAGCGCTTCGTGCGCACCACTACGGGCCGCCACAGCAATTTCACCACCGGCCGTATCTACCAGCGTGTGATCGAGCGCGAGCGGCGCGGCGATTATCTCGGCGGCACCGTGCAGGTCATCCCGCATATCACCGACGAGATCAAGCGCAGCATCAAGCTGGGCGCCGGCGACGCCGACGTCTGCATGGTGGAAATTGGTGGCACGGTGGGCGACATCGAATCCCTGCCGTTCCTCGAGGCCATCCGCCAGATGGGCGTCGAACTCGGCCGCGACCACTGCGTATTCATGCATCTCACGCTGGTGCCGGTGGTGGGTGGCTCGGAGATCAAGACCAAGCCCACTCAGCATTCGGTCAAGGAGCTGCGCGGCATCGGCATCCAGCCGGACATCCTGCTGTGCCGCGCCAAGGACCCGCTGCCCGACGAGCAGCGCCGCAAGATCGCCTTGTTCACCAACGTGGAGGAACGCGCGGTCATCAGCGCCATCGACGCCGACGACATCTACAAGATCCCGATGCTGCTGCGCGAGCAGGGCCTGGATGACATCGTGGTCAAACGCCTGGGGCTCACTGCGCCGGTCGCCGACCTCAGCGCCTGGCAGCAGGTGGTGCAGGCCAGGGCCCATCCGGATGGCGTGGTCGACATCGCGATGGTGGGCAAGTACGTGCAGATGCGCGATTCCTACATCTCGCTGAACGAGGCGCTGACCCATGCCGGGCTGAAGAGCCGCACGCGCGTGAATGTGCACTTCATCGAATCCACCGACGTGGAGCTGCGCGGTACGGACTGCCTTGAGGGCATGGATGCCATCCTGGTGCCCGGCGGCTTCGGCGAACGCGGCATCGAGGGCAAGATCCAGGCGGTGCGCTTCGCGCGCGAGCGCAAGGTGCCATACCTCGGCATCTGTCTCGGCATGCAGGTGGCCGCCATCGAATTCGGCCGCAATGTGCTCGGCCTGACCGGCGCCCACAGCACCGAGTTCGACCGCAGCACTGCCCATCCGGTGATCGCGATGATCACCGAGTGGCAGGACGCCGCACGCGGCTCGCAGCAGCGCACCGAAGGCTCCGAGCTGGGCGGCACCATGCGCCTCGGAGCGCAGGATGTGGAACTGGGCGAAGGCACGCTGGCGCGGCAGCTGTACGGCTCCGACCTGATCCGCGAGCGCCATCGGCACCGCTACGAGTTCAACAACAACTTCCTCGAGCAGTACCGCAATGCCGGTCTGAAGTTCTCCGGCTTCTCGCATGACGGGCTGGTGGAGATCATCGAGCTGCCCGGGCATCCCTGGTTCGTCGCCACGCAGTTCCATCCGGAATTCACGTCGAATCCGCGTGACGGCCATGCGCTGTTCACCGGCTTCATCAAGGCGGCGCGGGCGGCACGGTCGGCGCAGCTGCCGGCGGCCGCCAGCGCATGAAGCTGGCCGGCGTCGAGGTTGGCAACGACCGGCCGTTCTTCCTGATTTCCGGCCCCTGCGTCATCGAGAGCGAGGCGCTCGTGGAGGAAGTGGCGGGGAGCCTGCAGGAGATCACCGGCAGGCTCGGCATCCCCTTTGTGTTCAAGGCTTCGTTCGACAAGGCCAATCGCTCCTCGACCAGTTCCTACCGCGGGCCCGGCATTGCCCGGGGGCTGGCCATTCTCGAGGGTGTGAAGAAGAAATTCGGCCTGCCGGTGCTTACCGACGTGCATGAAGACACGCCGGTGGACGAGGTGGCTGCCGTGGTCGATGTGCTGCAGACGCCCGCCTTCCTGTGTCGGCAGACGAACTTCATCCAGGGCGTGGCGCGCGCCGGCAAGCCGGTGAACATCAAGAAAGGCCAGTTCCTGTCGCCCTGGGAAATGCAGAACGTCGTCGACAAGGCGCGCGCCACCGGCAATGCCGACATCCTGGTGTGCGAACGCGGCTTCACATTCGGCTACAACAACCTGGTTTCCGACATGCGTGCGCTGCCAGTGATGCGCCGCACGGGCTGCCCGGTGGTATTCGACGCCACGCACTCCGTGCAGTTGCCAGGTGGGCAGGGTGGCTCCTCCGGTGGCCAGCGCGAATTCGTGCCGGTACTGGCGCGTGCTGCCATTGCCGCGGGCGTTGCCGGCCTGTTCGCCGAGACCCATCCCGACCCGGACAAGGCCCTGTCCGACGGACCCAATGCCTGGCCGTTGTCCCGCATGGAGTCGCTGCTGGCGACGCTGTGCGACATCGACCGGAACGTAAAGACCAAGCCCTTCGAGGAAGATCTGCTATGACCCGTATCGTCGATGTCCTGGGACGTGAAATCATCGATTCGCGCGGCAACCCCACGGTCGAGGCGGATGTACGCCTGGACTCGGGCGTGGTGGGCCGTGCGGCTGTGCCATCTGGCGCCTCCACCGGCACCCGCGAGGCCGTGGAACTGCGCGATGGCGACAAACAGCGTTATCTCGGCAAGGGCGTGCTGAAGGCCGTAGCCAATGTGAATGGCGCGCTGAAGGGCGCCATCACCGGCATGGATCCGCGCGACCAGTCTGCCATCGACCAGAAGATGATCGACCTCGACGGCACCGACAACAAGGGCAATCTCGGCGCCAATGCGCTGCTGGCCGTGTCGCTGGCGGTGGCACAGGCTGCGGCCGTGGAGACGAAACTGCCTCTGTTCCGGCATCTGGCCACGCTGGGCACCAAGAAGAACCGCGAGCCGCAGATGCCCGTGCCGATGATGAACATCATCAACGGCGGTGCGCACGCGGACAACTCACTCGACGTGCAGGAGTTCATGATCCTGCCGGTGGGGGCGCCCAGCCTGTCCGAGGCGCTGCGCTATGGCGCCGAGATCTTCCACACACTGAAGAAGATCCTGCACGACAAGAACCTCGCGACGTCGGTGGGCGATGAGGGCGGCTTCGCGCCCAATCTCGGGTCCAACGAGGAAGCGCTGGCCATCATCGAGCAGGCCGTGGACAAGGCTGGCTACAAGCTCGGCAAGGATATCTACCTGGGCCTGGACGTGGCTTCCAGCGAGTTCTACAAGAACGGCAAATACGAGCTCGAAGGCGAGGGCCGCAGCTTTGATTCCGCCGGCTTCGTGGATTACCTCGCCGACCTGGTCTCGCGCTATCCCATCATCACCGTCGAGGACGGCATGAGCGAGGGCGACTGGACTGGCTGGAAGCTGCTTACCGAAAAGCTGGGCAAGAAAGTACAGCTGGTCGGCGATGACCTGTTCGTCACCAACACCCGGATCCTGAAAGAGGGCATCGACAAGCACATCGCCAATGCCATCCTGATCAAGGTGAACCAGATCGGCACGCTGTCCGAGACCATTGCGGCCATCGAGCTGGCGGAGTCCGCGCGCTATGCATCCGTGGTGTCGCACCGCTCGGGCGAGACCGAGGACAACACCATTGCGGACATCGCGGTTGCCACGGCTTCGACGCAGATCAAGACCGGCTCCATGTCGCGCTCGGACCGCATGGCCAAGTACAACCAGCTGCTGCGCATCGAAGGGCTGCTGGGCGGCAAGGTGGGCTATGCCGGGCGCGAGGCATTTCCTTTCCAGCTGTAGCCACGTACTCTCGCGCCCATGAAGTGGTTCATCGCCGTGCTGGCCGTGCTGGTGTTGTTGCTGCAGGCGCGCATCTGGGTTTCCCGCGATGGTGCGCGGGAAGTGCTGCAGCTGCGTCGCGCAGTGGCGGAGCAGGCGGCCACCAACCAGCAGCTGACAGAGCGCAACCAGCAGCTGGCTGCCGAGGTCCGCAACCTCAAGCAGGGCTTCGAGGCCGTGGAGGAGCGCGCCCGCTCCGAACTCGGCCTGATCACAGCGAACGAGACGTATTACCAGGTCGTGCCGCCCGCGATCCACGCGCACGATACCGTTCCCGCGGCGCCACCTGCGGCGCTGCAGGCCGCGGCACGCTGACCCCGGGAAGCCACGGGTGGAGTACTGGCTGGTCATGCCGGCAGCGGGTGCCGGCCGCCGCTTCGGTGCGAGCGCACCCAAGCAGTACCAGCAACTGGCGGGCCGCCGGCTGATCGAGCTGGCGCTGGCGCCATTCCTGGGTGATTCCCGCTGTCGCGGCATTGTGGTGGCACTGGACCCGGCGGACACACTGTTCGATTCCCTCCCCGTTGCAGCCGAGATGCGCCTGCGCCGTGTGGCCGGCGGCCGCCGCCGTTGCGATTCGGTGCGCCACGCGCTGCAGGCGGTGGAGGCAGGCGACGACGCCTGGGTGCTGGTGCACGACGCGGCGCGGCCCTGCGTGCCGCGTGCTGATATCGACCGGCTGCTGCAGGAACTGTCAGCTGACGCGGTGGGTGGCCTGCTGGCAACGCCGGTGGCAGATACGCTCAAGCGCGGCGACGCCACCGGGCGCGTGAGCGAGACCCCGCCACGTGCCGGCCTGTGGCGCGCGCTGACGCCGCAGATGTTCCGGCTGGGGTTGTTGCGTCGGGCGCTGCGCCAGGCCGAGAGCGACGGGCGTGAGCCCACTGATGAGGCCCAGGCGATCGAATGGCTGGGCCTCGCGCCGCGCCTGGTAGAGGGCGCCGCCTCCAACATCAAGGTAACCACCCCAGCCGACCTGCAGGTCGCGGCGGCTGTGCGGTGTCAGGGAGCGCAGGGCATGGGATACCGGACCGGCAGTGGTTTTGATGTGCACGCCTTCGGCCCGGGAGATGCGGTGATGCTGGGCGGTGTCAGCGTCCCCTGGAGCCAGGGTGTGGTGGCGCACTCGGACGGCGATGTGCTGCTGCATGCGCTTACCGACGCGTTGCTGGGCGCCGCTGGCCTGGGCGACATCGGGCAGCACTTTCCCGATTCGGATCCCCGGTGGCGCGGCGCGGACAGCACCCGTTTCGTGCGCCACGCCGTGGCACTGCTGGCCGCGGATGGCTGGCAGGTGGTCAATGCGGATCTGACGCTGCTGGCCGAGGGGCCGCGCATAGCGAAGTACCGCGATGCCATCCGCGCAGCCGTAGCCGCGGCGCTGGGGGTGGACGCTTCGCTGGTGAATCTGAAAGCCACCACTACGGAGAAATTGGGTTTTATCGGCCGGACCGAAGGCCTGGCCGCACAGGCCGTGGTGCTGATCGCGCGCTAGCGTGCGCCACCCTTCAACTGCAACAGCACCAGGATGGCCCCCGAGCCGCCATCGACCTCGCGGGCACTGGCGAAGGCCAGCACGTTGTCGAGCCTGCACAGGTAGCTGCTCGCAACCAGTTTGAGCACGGGCCCGCGGTTGCCCGAACGCAGCCCCTTGCCGTGGATCACGCGCACCACACGTGCGCGCTGCCGCAGTGCTTCACCGAGGAAATCGCGCAACGCCGGCTCCACATTGGCTGCGGTGAGCCCGTGCAGGTCGATCTCGCCATCGACACGGAAATGTCCGCTGCGCAGACGGCGGAACACGGCTTCGGAAATCAGCGGGCGGCGGAACAGCAGCGCATCGCCGGTTTCCTCCACGGCGGACAGCGGCGAGCGGAGCCCGAGGCTTTCCTGCAGCACGGCCCGATGCTCGGCCCGCGCAAAGCGGGCGCTGGGCGGCAGCCGCCGTGGCATTGCGGGCCGAGGGGTGCTGGCGTCCAGGCGCCTCACGCCGCGCATGGCGTGGCGAAACAGCGTCCGTTCCTCCTCGTCCATCGTTTCCCTGCCATTGGTTGCCGTGCATTTAGTATATTTCCCGTCCTCGATGCACATACTGGTCAGTAACGATGATGGTTATCTCGCCGAAGGGATCCGTCACCTCAATTCGGCCCTCGGACAACTCGCCAGTACGACGGTCATGGCGCCGGACCGCAACCGCAGCGGCGCCAGCAATTCCCTGACCCTGGATGTGCCGCTGCGCGTGTTCCAGAGCGAACCCGGCGTGCACTATGTGGCTGGCGGCACTCCCACCGACTGCGTACACATCGCCGTCTCCGGCTATTTCGAGCAGGACTTCGACCTGGTGTGCAGCGGCATCAACGACGGCGCCAACCTGGGCGATGACACCCTGTATTCCGGGACCGTGGCCGCGGCCATCGAAGGCCGCTTCCTGGGCAAGCCTGCCGTTGCCTTCTCCCTGTGCATGGAGCCGGACAGCGGGCGTCATTTCGATACGGCCGCGCGCGTTGCCCACACGCTGATCAGCCGGCTCATCGAGCAACCGCTGGAGCGCGGGCTGACGCTGAATGTCAACGTCCCTGATGTGCCGTACGAGCAGTTGCGCGGCATCCGCGCCACGCGGCTGGGTGGGCGGCATCGCTCCAAGCCCATCATTCCGGTGGAGGATCCGAAGGGCCGGCGCCTGTTCTGGATCGGGCCTCCCGGTGCCGGCCAGGATGCGGGCGAGGGCACAGATTTCCACGCCATTGCGCAGCGTTATGTCTCCGTGACCCCGCTGCAGATCGACCTCACACGCCACGCCACCCTGCCTACCCTGACCGACTGGCTGAAGCCGCTCGCGTGACCCTGCCATGAGCATCCGTGCACACGTCGGGATCGGCATGACGTCAGCGCGCACGCGCGACCGGCTGGTGCAGCGCCTGCGGGAGCAGGGCATCCATGATGTGCGCGTGCTGGAGCGCATCCGCAGCCTGCCGCGGCATATCTTCGTGGACGAGGCGCTGGCCTCGCGGGCCTACGAGGACACAGCCTTGCCAATCGGGTTCGGCCAGACCATTTCGCAGCCTTACATCGTGGCCCGCATGACCCAGGCCCTGCTGTCCGGCGGCCTCCCGGGCAAGGTGCTGGAGGTGGGCTTCGGCTGCGGCTACCAGACCGCAGTGCTGGCGCCATTCGCAGAGAAGGTATTCGCCATTGAACGGGTCGAACCTCTGATTACCAGGACCAAGCAGCGCCTGAAGGACCTGCAGATCCGCAATGTCAAACTCAAGCACGGGGATGGCATGAAGGGCTGGCCCACCCAGGCGCCCTTCGACGGAATCATCGTGGCGGCGGCGCCACTGGCCGTGCCGGAAGCACTGGTGCAGCAGCTGGCGGTTGGCGGCAGGTTGATCGTGCCGGTGGGCACGGATGGCCAGCAGCAGTTGCTGCGCATTACCCGGCGCGAGAACGGGATACATAAGGAAGTGCTGGAAAAGGTGGCTTTTGTGCCACTGCTGGCCGGGGTAACCGGCGGCTCCTGAACGCTGCGTCTCGATTTCCTAGACTGGATCGGCCCTTGCGGTCAAGGTCTTGCGGGAGGCGGCAATTAGGTGTCTCATGTATCCATTAAGAGACAGGCTTACCGGACGAAGGCACGAGGTCTTGGGGATTGGGGACGGGTTTGGAAAACAACTAAAACGGGTCGATACAACAAAAGCAAAAAGCGCTTGCCAATTATTCGAGTCTGTCAGCTCCGAATAGTGGTCGAACTGGATCTTTGGTTTCCTGAATTTCGTGCCTTCCTCCGGTGAGCTTGATACCGCCCGCGGTGATTGACCGACGGGCGGCACCTTTCGGATTTTCTCAGTGGCCCGGTGCCGGCGGTGCGGCAGCAGCTGCAGCGGCATCAGGCTTCACGATCTCAAGCAATTCCACGTCGAACACCAGCGTCGCACCACCGCGCATCTGCGGCGGACGGCCTTCCTCGCCGTAGGCCAGCTCCGGCGGGCACACCAGCTGCGCCTTGCCACCCACCTTCATCATCTGCACGCCTTCGGTCCAGCAACCGATCACATCCTGCAGCGTGAATTCGGCCGGCTCGCCGCGCTTGATCGAGCTGTCGAAAACCTTGCCGTCGACGAAGCGGCCTTCGTAGTGCACCTTGACCGTATCGGTGGGCTTGGGGGATTCGCCCGTACCTTCCTTTTCAGGCTTGTAGACGAGGCCGGTGGTGGTCTTGGTTGCGCCCTTCTCGCCAGCGGCCTTGGTGAGGAAGGCGGCGCCCGTGTCCTTCTCGCGCTTGGTGGCCGCTGCCATCCGCGTGGTCTGCAGTTCCTGCAGCTTCGGGATCAGGGTCTCCATCACTTCCGGCTCGATCTGCGGCTTGTCATGCACGCCATCGGCGAGGCCCGCCTTCACCAGTTCCAGTTCCTTGTCGGTGAATTCGAAGCTCTTCACGTTCTGGGACAGGATCACGCCCAGCGAATAGAGCGCCTTCTCATCATCGGTTTTTGGAGTGGGTGTGGCCGCCTGCGCGCAGGCAGTCAGCGTGATCGTGGCAGCTAGGGCGAGGACATGATGGAGACGCATGCGGAAAACCCCGATTGGGAATGGCTGTAATTGGGCGGGTAGTCTAGGCAAAGCCGGCGCCATCTGCATGATTCCGAACCTGAATATTTCGTCAGGTAGACAGTCCTACAGCCCTGGTGCACTCACGGAAACAGCAGCGCCACCACCGCGCGGTCTTCCTGTGCCAGCACGTTGTAGGTGCGGCAGGCCGCGCCCAGATCCATGGCCTCCAGTGCCACCTGCCGTGCCGCCAATGGCGCCCGCAACAATTTCACCGTGGCTACCGGCAGCGCCGCCGCTGCACCCAGCAGCAGGATGCGAGGCTGCAGCGCCCAGACAGGCGCCAGCGACTCGAGGCTCAGCAAGGACAGGTCGCTGATCCAGTCTTCCAGCATGAAACCGGGCGCCAGGACGCAGGGCGAGGCAAGGCGTCGGCCGTTGACCACGATGACGCCGGGGCCGTAGTGGCCAACCAGGTTCATCCGCGCCTGTTGGAGCTCGTGGAGTTTCATCCAGCCGCTACCATACGCGAATGACCTTGCTGATCGCGACGCCCGGGCCGTTGTTGCCGGAGGACGGCCATGCCCAGGCGACCGCTCCGCCCCCCTTGCCGGCGCTGGACAGCCTGCTGGCCGCTGCACGCCGCCTGGACAATGCACCCGATTGGCGAGCCGGCGTATTGCAGGCCCTGCAAGCCGCGGACGCTTCCCTGCCGGCGATTGCCTTGGTGGCGCGCGGCCTGCCCGAGCTCGCGTCCGGCACGCCGCTGTGCCTGGTGACGGCATTGCATGTGGTGCCTGGCATGAGCCGCGTACATCTGCCTGCCGATGGCATCCTGGCGCTGGATGCTGTCGAGCGCGAAGCCTGGCGTGACGCGTTCAACCGCGAATTCGGTGCCGACCAGCTGTTGCTGCACGCGGTGCCCGGAGGGTGGGTCATGCAGGCTGCCTGCGCCGCTGCTGCACGCGATGCGGATCCACACACGCTGCTCGGCCAGCCGCTCGCGCGCAGCGCCGCCGCGGGTGAGGCCGAGCGCAACTTGCGGCGGCTCGGGGCCGAGGTGGAGATGTGGCTGGCGGCCCATCCCTTGAATGCGATGCGCGAGGCCAGGCGCCAGCCCCCGCTCAACTGCCTCTGGTTCTCGGGTGGCGGTCATGCGCTCGCGTTGCCAACGTTCGGCTCGCTGCCAGGCGTGGTGCTGTCGCCTTCTGGACCGGACCCCTGGGTCGCCGGGCTTGCGCTTCACTGCGGCGTGCCCTGCGTCACCGCGGGCGTGGACTGGCCGCTGGCGCAGAGCGCCCCCGATGCGCTGGTCATTGCGGCCACCGCCGCAGCGCTGGATGCGCGCGACCAATGGCAGGCGCTGGAAGCCCGATGGTTCGAGCCTGCGTGGCATGCATGGCGGGCCGGCGCGATCCGTGCATTGCGGCTGCAGATCGGACGCAGTGCATGGCAGCTGCCGTCGCGCTCGCCGCTGCGCTGGCTGCGCCGCCGGCGCGCGTGGTGGCAGGCGGTGCAGTCGTGAACGCGATCCGGCCGCTGCGCGCACGCCCCTGCGGGGACAGCGTGCTGCCCGCGGACCTGCCGCCGCTGCTGCAGCGGATCTACGCCGCGCGCCGCATTGCAGATGGCCGCCAGCTGGCCACCGGGCTCGAGGCCCTGTTGCCGGTGGGTACGTTGGCCCAGGTCGGTGAGGCCGCCGAGCTGTTGCTGCGGCATATCGATGGCCGCGTGCTGATCGTGGGGGATTTCGATGCGGATGGCGCTACCAGCACCGCATTGATGATGCATGCGCTGCGCGAGTGGGGCTTCGCCGCAGTCGATTTCCTGGTGCCCGACCGTTTCCGTCTCGGTTATGGGCTGACACCTGGCCTGGTGGAGCAGGCGCGCGCCCTGCGGCCGACATTGCTGGTGACCGTCGACAACGGTGTGTCGAGCATCGAAGGCGTGCTGGCCGCACTGGCTCTTGGTGCCGAGGTGCTGGTCACCGACCACCACCTGCCGGGCGAGCAGCTGCCCGCGGCCACCGTGATGGTGAATCCGAACCTGCGCGGCAGCGCCTTTGCCAGCCGGGCGCTGGCTGGCGTGGGGGTGGCGTTCTACGTGCTGGTCGCGCTGCAGCGGCTGTTGCAGGAGCGTGGCCGCTGGCGGGCCGGTGCCCGCAGCATTGCGCACTGGCTGGATCTGGTGGCATTGGGCACCGTTGCCGATCTGGTGCCGCTGGATGCCAACAATCGTGTGCTGGTCGCGCAAGGGCTGATGCGCATGCGGGCCGGCGCCTGCACGCCCGGCGTGCGGGCGTTGCTTGAGGTGGCACAGCGCGAACTGGCCACCGTGGTTGCAGCGGACCTGGGCTTCGCGGTGGGTCCGCGCCTGAATGCCGCCGGCAGGCTCGATGACATGAGCATCGGCATCCGCTGCCTGCTGGCAACCGATGCGGTGGAAGCGCGTCAGCTCGCCGTACAGCTGGATGAACTGAACCGGCAGCGCCGCCAGATCGAAGGCGACATGCAGGCTGCGGCGCAGGCCGCGGTGCGTGGCCTTGCCGTATGGAAGGATGGCGAGCGCCATGCTGGATTGTCGCTGTTCGACGCGGGCTGGCATCAGGGCGTGGTGGGCCTGGTGGCCAGTCGCATCAAGGATCGCGTTGGCCGCCCGGTGATCGCCTTTGCACCGGGCGGCGAGGGGGAGGAACTGCGTGGCTCGGCGCGGTCCATCCCCGGGGTGCATGTGCGTGACGTGCTGGAAGCCGTATCGTCGCGCTACCCGGGGTTGATCACGCGCTTCGGTGGCCACGCAATGGCGGCCGGCCTCACCATACCCCGTGCGGAGCTGGACCGCTTCGCACGCGCCTTCGACGCGGCCGTGGCCGAGGTGCTGGCGCAGGTCGAGCCTGACGATTGCATATGGACCGACGGCGAACTGGCCGAGAGCGACATCTCGCTCGCCACCGCGCAGTTGCTGCGCAACGCAGGCCCGTGGGGACAGGCGTTTCCGGAGCCCAGCTTCCATGGCGATTTCGATGTGGAGTCGGCGCGTGTGGTGGGCGACAAACACGTGAAGTACTGGCTGCGGCCGGTGGGCTCGCGGGCCCGCTTCGACGCGATCGCCTTCAACCTGCTGGATGGCGAACGCTTCAAGGTGCCGCCGGGCGGACGACTGCGCGTCGGGTATCGCCTGGACATCAACCACTGGCAGGGCGAGCGCCGCCTGCAGCTGCTGATCGAGCATGTCGAATCCCCGGTATAATCGCCGGTTCCCGTGCGACAGCAGCGATTTCCATGCCCTTAGAAACCGGAATACTCAAGAAGACCCTGCGTGACCTCTCCGAGCGTGCCCTGTCGCTCCGGGGGTTTCTTTGACTACGACGCCAAGAAAGAGCGTCTCGAGGAAGTCGTCGGTGAGCTGGAGCTGCCGGATGTGTGGGCCCAGCCGGAGCGGGCCCAGGAGCTGGGGCGTGAACGAGCGCGCCTGAGCGCGGACCTGGGCGAGCTGGATGGCGCCAGCGCCGCGCTGACCAATGCCCTGGAACTGCTGGAGATGGCTGAGGCGGAGGACGACGCCGAAGCCTTCGCCAGCATCGAGAGCGAAGTCCCGAAGCTCGAAGCCAGCGTTCGCGGGCTGGAGTTCCGCCGCATGTTCCGCGGCGAGATGGATGCCCACAGCGCCTATCTGGATATCCAGGCCGGTGCCGGTGGCACTGAAGCCCAGGACTGGGCCCAGATGCTGATGCGCATGTATCTGCGCTGGGGCGCCGCGCGCGGCTACAAGACCGAAGTGATGGATTCAAACCCCGGTGAAGTCGCGGGCATCAAGAGCTGCACGCTGGCCTTCGAGGGCGACTATGCCTATGGCTGGTTGCGCACCGAAACCGGCGTGCACCGGCTGGTGCGCAAGAGCCCGTTCGATTCAGGCAATCGTCGCCACACCTCGTTTTCCTCGGTGTTCATCTCGCCGCAGATCGACGATGACATCAAGATCGACCTGAACCCGGCCGACATCGAGATGGATGTGTTCAGGTCCAGCGGCGCTGGCGGCCAGCACGTCAACAAGACCGAGTCGGCGGTGCGGCTGCGCCATCTGCCATCGGGCATTGTCGTGGCCTGCCAGGGCGAGCGCAGCCAGCACAAGAACCGCGCCACCGCGATGAAGATGCTGAAGGCGAAACTCTACGAGCTGGAAGTGAACAAGCGCAACGCGGCGGCCCAGGTGCTGGAAGACTCCAAATCCGACGTCAGCTGGGGCAACCAGATCCGTTCGTACGTGCTCGACCAGTCACGGATCAAGGATCTGCGCACCAATGTCGAGGTGGGCGCCACCGACAAGGTCCTGGACGGGGATCTTGACCAGTTCATGGAAGCCAGCCTCAAGGCGGGGTTGTAAGCATATGGTTGAGCAGACCCGCGGTCCCAACGAGACCCTGCCGCCCGGTGCCGAGCCGCCGGATGAGAACAAGCTGATCGCCGAGCGGCGCGCCAAGCTCGCGGCGCTGCGCCAGCTGGGCAATGCCTTTCCCAACGATTTCCGCCGCACGCACTACGCCGGCGAGCTGCAGTCCACACAGGCCGCAGCGACGGTGGCGGAGCTTGAGGCCGCCGCCATCCACGTGAAGGTCGCCGGTCGCATGATGGCCAAGCGCGTCATGGGCAAGGCCAGCTTCGCCACGATCTCGGATCCCACTGGTCGCATCCAGCTGTTCCTGCAGGCCACTGCCTTGTCCGGCGTTTACGACGCCTTCAAGGGCTGGGATGTGGGCGACACCATAGGCGCCGAGGGCACGTTGTTCCGTACCCGTACCGGCGAACTGTCGGTGAAGGTCAGCGCGCTGCGCCTGCTGGTGAAGTCCCTGCGCCCGCTGCCCGACAAGTGGCACGGCCTGGCCGATGTCGATACGCGCTATCGGCAGCGCTACGTGGATCTCATCGTCAACGAGGATTCGCGCAAGGTGTTTGCGGCGCGCACGCGCATGGTGCGCGAACTGCGCAGCCAGCTGGATGCGCGCGGCTTCATGGAAGTGGAAACGCCGATGATGCAGCCCATCCCCGGCGGCGCCGTGGCCCGGCCCTTCGTCACGCACCACAACGCGCTCGACATGCAGATGTACCTGCGCATCGCGCCGGAGCTGTACCTGAAGCGCCTGGTGGTAGGCGGCTTCGAGAAGGTCTACGAGATCAACCGCAATTTCCGCAACGAGGGGCTGTCCACCCGGCACAACCCCGAGTTCACCATGATGGAGCTGTACTGGGCCTACGCGGATTACCGCGACCTGATGGATCTCACCGAGGAGCTGGTGGCCGCGCTGGTGCGCGTCACGCACGGGGAGGTCGCGCGCCTCACCTACCAGGGTCGTGAATATGATCTGCAGCGGCCCTTCCGCCGCATCACAATGGCCGATGCCGTCGTCGCGCAGAACCCGGGCATCGATGTGGCACGCCTGCGCGACGTGGATTACCTGCGCGACTGGTGTGCGAAGCTGGGTGCGAAGGTCGAGCGGTCGGACGGTGCCGGCAAGTTGCTGACCACCATTTTCGACCACACGGTGGAGCAGACGCTGCTGGAACCCACCTTCATCCATGCCTATCCGGCCGAAGTCTCGCCGCTGTCGCGCGCCAGTGACGGCGACCCGTTCCTCACCGACCGCTTCGAATTCTTCATGGCCGGGCGCGAGCTGGCCAACGGCTTCTCGGAGCTGAACGATGCCGAGGACCAGGCGGCCCGTTTCCGCGCGCAGGTGGAGCGCAAGGATGCCGGTGATGACGAGGCCATGTTCTACGACGCGGACTACATCCGCGCGCTGGAATACGGCATGCCACCAACAGCGGGCCTGGGCATCGGCGTGGATCGGCTGGTGATGTTCATCACCGACCAGGCCGCCATCCGCGACGTGCTGCTGTTCCCGCAGGTGCGGCCCGAAGCGCCTTGATCGAGCGGCCGACGGCGCTAAGCTAGGCCCATGCGTCCTGGCCACTTCGTTGCGGTCCTGTGCCTGGTTGCCAGCCTTGCGTGCGATGTCGCGGCCCCGCTACGGGCTGCAGAGCAGCAGCCTGCGGCCGTACCTGTCCCGGTGGCGCCCCCAGCCGTTGAACCGCTGCCGGATGAACCGGACCTTGCCGAGCTGCCGCTGTCCAATGCCGCCCGTGTACGGCTGGACCAGGCCCGCGATTCGGTGGTGCAGATCCGCGGCTTCTTCGGCGATGCCGCCAGCAGTGCTTTCCACGGCAGCGGGTTTGCGGTAGGCGAGGACGGCTTCATCGTCACCAACTACCACGTGGTGGCTGATGCCGTGCTGCACCCGCAGCGCTATCGGCTTGAATACGTGACCTCGGACAACCGCAGTGGCCGGCTGCGGGTCTATGCCGTGGATGTGCGCAATGACCTGGCTGTAGTCAAGGCAGATGAGCTGCGGCTGCCACCGCTGCGCCTGCGCACTGCGATTCCGCAGCAAGGTGCGCGCGCGTACTCCATCGGATTCCCGCTCAACCTCGGACTGACGATCACCGAAGGTGTGGCCAACGGGCTGGTGGCCAGCGGTTTCGAGCAGCGCATCCACTACACCGGCGCCATCAACAGCGGCATGTCCGGTGGGCCGGCGCTGGATGCCGGCGGCGGGGTGTACGGCGTGAATGTATCGGTGATCGCCGCGCGGCAGCTGGTGGGTTTCGTGGTACCAGCCCGCCATATCGATGCACTGCTGCGCCGCTCAGGGGAGCCGCTGGACCAGCAGTTCAGCGCGCAGCAGGTTCGCAACCTGATTGCCGTGCAGGCGCTCACTTATGAGGCAGCGGTGCTGGGGCCTGGACCACGGCCACCGGCCACGCAGACGGTATCGGGCTACCAGTTGCCCACCCGCATCGGTCCCGCCTTCGAATGCGGCACCAACGGGGCCAGTGAAGCGCGGCGCCGGCTGCAAGTGGAGACCATCACCTGTTCCGCCCGCGTCGGCATCCTGCTGCAGCCCGAGCTTGAGGTGGGCAGCGTGCAGTTCCAGCATCGGGTGGTGCGCTCGCAGGGATTGCAGCCGCTGCAGTTCGTGCAGCGTATCAACAGCATCGTGGATGACTACCGGCGCAGCGGTTCCGAGCGCGACGTGGCCGCATATGCCTGCCGCAATGCGCTGGTGGCGCTGGACGGCTTCGACGCGCGCGTGATGATCTGTGCGCGCCAGTACCGACTCTTCTCCGCGCTGTACGACCTGGCGGTGACGGTGACGAGCATCAACAGCACCGGGCAGGCGGTCATCACCCAGCTCGATCTGGGCGGGGTGGGGTTCGAACCGGGCATGCAGTTCGTGCGGCGCTTCATGGGGACCATGCAATGGAAGCCGTGATGCTGGTCGAAGTGCTCGATGTGCATGGCCAGGTGCAATTGCGCCAGCGAGCAGCGGGCGTGGGCACACAGTTGCGCATCGGCCGCAGCATCGCCTGCGATGTGGCCATCGACGACGCATTTGCGGCACCCGAGCATGTGCTGCTGGTGCTGCAGCAGGACGGCAGGGCGCTGGTGCGCGATCTCGGCACCCTCAACGGCACACGCATCAAGGGCCATCGCATCCATCCGCAGGATGGCCGCATCGTCGCACACGCAGAGCTGGTCGTCGGCCGGACCGTGGTGCGCGTGCGTACCGTGGAGGAGTCGCTGCCGCCCGAGCGCCTGTTCCGCCGTGATCTGCTGCGGCGCCATCGCTCGCAGCTGGCTTTGACGGGCCTGATGCTGTGCTTCGCATTTGTCGCGTTCCTGTTGTGGACCCGCGCGCCGGAGCAACTGGGACAGCAGATGCTGGTTGCCGAACTGGTCCTGATTGCCGGTCTCACGCTGTGGGTTGCAAGCTGGGCGCTGGTATCCCGGCTCTCCGTCGGCGCGTGGCAAGTAAGGATGCACTTGTCCATCGCGGCATGGTGCGTCGCCTTGTGGATGTGGGGCTACTGGTCGCATGGCCTTGCGGCTTTCGCCATGCAGTGGCGCTGGCTGGGTGCTGTGATGATCGTCGTGGCACTGCTGATAGCGCTGGGCGCTGCCTACCTGCATATACGCAAGGCGACGAATTTCCAGCGCGTGCTGGCCCTGTCGTTGGCAATGCTGGCGCCGTTTCTCGTTGGTGGCGTGTGGTGGCTGGCGGAACTGCAACTGGATCCGCGCACCGTGAACCGGGTGGAAGCAGGTGCCAGGATCTACCCGCAGGCGTTGCGGCTCGCCCCCAGCACGGATTCAGCAGACTTTCTCGGGGACGTTGCGGCGCTCAAGCGGGAGGCCAACCGCAATCGGCAGCAGTCACTGCTGGAAAGCCCCATCTTCGATGCAGCGGATTGATCGGGAGGCTCTGATGGCGTCGCCGGGCCTGTCACTATAACTGCATGAACGGGAACATGCCCGCGTTGCCGCGCCGTGAATTTCCCCCGTATGGTCTTTGTCTGATTCAATACCGGAGACCATGCTGAAATTGCTGCCGCAAGAAATTCTGCGCGTGCTGATGGCAGTGCTGCTGATGGTGTGCACGGCTTGCGCCGCGACGCGGCGGCCCGCTGTCATGCCGCCCGTACCGGAAGTCGCGCGGCCTGCGCCTCCGGCGCCGCAGCCCCATGCTGCGCTGGAGGCCAGCTGCAAGGCCATGGAGCCCTCCTACAAGTGGCAGCGCTCCGCGCCCCCGGCGGCCTCGACGCGCATGCTTTACACCGTACCCGCCGGGGCGAAAGCGCAGCTTTGGTTTCTGGGTCGCAACCGTGCGGTGGCACTGTGCACGCCGTGCTCCGCCTCGCTCGCTGCGGTGCAATCATTCGAATGGTATGAGCCGGGTTTCACCAGGGGTGAGTTG
>JBEVNO010000104.1:0-26822 GCA_040508085.1 Steroidobacteraceae bacterium | reverse complement strand
TAACGGCGACGGTCATGGTTGCTGTGACGGCGCAGCAACCAGCCCAGCTCCTCGAGGCGATCGACGACGGCCACCACACTGGCCTTGTCGATATCGAGCGCTGCGGCGATCTGGAACTGCGCCATGCCGGGGTTCTGTTCGCACAGCACCAGCGTGCCGAACTCCGCAGGGCCGACGTGCAGCGCAGATATGTTGCGCAGTCCGCGGCGCTGCAGGGCCAGCTGGGCCTTGCGCACATGGAACGCCAGCGACCGGCTGAGCAGGCCCAGGTCGACGACGGAAGGCGCCGGAAGATCCGGCAGGGATACGGAATTCCCGAGGGAACCCGTGACTTCTGTATGGAGCAGTGCTTCTGAGGTCATGGCCATACCAAAGCAAGGCGCGTGCCATCATGAGGATTGCGTCACACTCTGGCCAAGAGGCATAAACCGACTGTTGGTGCGCCCCAGTTCAGAGCGCGTTGCACCACGGTTGCGCGGGCTACCTAAGGGTATCCCTGACTTTGGTCGGCGCGCTCGCGAAGCGCAGGGAGTATGTGGCGATGCGCACTTCGAGCAGGAAGCACCACAGCGATCCCACCAGCGAGCCCATGCAGATGACGAACAGCACCGCCACCACCGGGCCAATCGGAAAGGTCACGAAGGCAGTGGCGAACAGCACGGCGACCACCGTGGCCACCAGCAGCGCGGCGACGGTACCCAGCGTGATGGCGCGGTTGATCAGGCGGGCGCGGCGGCTGGTGGTGGCAATGTAATCGTGGATTTCGCGCGACTCGTCCTCGCCCGCCCGTGGCAGCCGCATCTCCAGCATGCGTGCCCGGTCCACGATGCGCGATAGCCGCGAGGTGAGCATCGCGAGCAGCACCCCCACGCCGTTGAGCAGGAACACCGGGCCGAGGGCCAGCTGCATGGCGTGCGTGACATCCGTGACGGCCAGCTGCGAGAAATCCAGACCCGGCACATTCATGGGGCCTGCTCCAGCTGCTGGCCCATCAGCAGCGTCACGCGTGCCAGGTCTTCGGGACTGTTCACGTCGGGGCCGGGCTGGGCCACGGCATCAGCGACGCGGATCTCCAGGCCGTTCTCCAGGGCCCGCAGCTGTTCCAGCTTCTCCAGCTGCTCCAGTACGCTGGGCGGCAGCATCGACAGGCGGCGCAGGGCCGCGACCCGGTAGGCATAGAGCCCGATATGCCGGCGGGCACCGTTGACGCTGCGCTGGCTCACGATGCCGGCCGGCGCGGTGTCGCGACCCCATGGAATGGGCGCGCGGCTGAAATAAAGTGCCCGGCCGCGCACGTCGGTGACCACCTTGACGGTATTCGGATCCATCAGCGCCGAGACGCTGCCCAGGCGCGTGGCGAGGGTGGCTACGGCCGCGGTTTCGTTCTTCAGCAATAGTTCGGCGACCTGCCGTACCAGCTCCGGCGGCATCAGTGGCTCGTCGCCCTGCAGGTTCACCACGATGTCGTCTTCGTCCCAGCCAGCGGCGAGCGCCACTTCAGCAATGCGATCGGTGCCGGAGATGTGCGTGAGCGAGGTCAGCAGCACGCGCGCGCCGAAGGCCTTTGATGCCTCGAACACCCGGTCATCATCGGTGGCGATGATGACTTCCGCCGCGCCTGATGCCAGCGCGGCCTCATGCACCCACTGCAGCATGGGCTTGGGGCCTATGCGCATCAGCGGTTTGCCCGGCAAACGTGTGGAGCCGAAGCGGGCCGGAATGACGACGCGGAACATGGGGCTAGCGTTCGAGCAAGGGATCGTCGCTGGCCAGCACGCGCGCCTCGCCCTCCAGCATGACCGGGACGCCGTCGATCACGGGAAAGGCCAGGCGGTCTGCGCGGCACACGAGCACGCTGGCATCGCGGCGGCCGACCAGCGGGCTCTTGCACAGGGGGCAGGCCAGGATTTCCATCAGTCTTGCATCAAGCACGCCGGGCCCCTCGATTGGAAAGCAACGCCGTCACGAGATGCAGCAGGCGTGCCGCGTCCGGATCCGGCAGCTGTGCCGACACGGGCAGGCACCACATGCTGTCGGTGGCGAATGCGCGGCATTTTACGGCATCTTTCGCAGTCATGACGATGTCGAGGCCATCACCGAAGGCGAAATCGCTGGCCTGGAAGCGGTGATGGTCGGCAAACGCGTGCTCGATGGGCGAGGCACCGAGCGCGCGCAGCTGGGCAAAAAAGCGCGCGGGATGCCCGATGCCGGCTACGGCATGCAGGCGCAGGCCACGCAAAGCCTGCAGTGGTCGCTGCCGGTTGCCCCTCAGGCTCTGCAGTGGCTGCGGCTCCAGGCGCATGTGCAAGGCTGCGCCGCCAGCCACCACAGCATGCAGGTCTGTACCGTGCACCACCACCACATCGGCAGCCGCCAGTCGCATCGCCGGCTCCCGCAGCGGCCCCGCTGGCAGCAATGCACCATTGCCGAAGCCCCGCTCTCCATCGACCACCACCACAGCGAGATCGCGACGCAGCGCCAGGTGTTGCAGGCCGTCGTCGGCCAGCACCAGTTCGCAGCCAGCCCGGGCCAGCAGGTCCGCGGCGTCGGGTCGGCATGCGCCTACGGCCACCGGACAACCCGTGGCCGCCGCCAGCAGCACGGCTTCATCGCCCACATCGGCCGCTGTGGCGCCAGCGTGCAGCAGGCGCGGGCCGCTGGAACGGCCGCCATAGCCGCGCAGCACGATGCCCGGCCGCAGGCCGCATTCTGTCAGGCGCTGCGCCAGCCACATGACCAATGGCGTCTTGCCCGTCCCGCCGGCCGTGAGGTTGCCCACTACCACCACCGGAATGCCGGGATGGCGGCTGGTGAAGATCCCATAGCGGTAGGCGGCCCGGCGCAACGCCAGCGCCCAGCCGTAGCAAGCCGCCAGTGGCCGTAGCCACGGCGGCGGCAGCGGGCCATACCACTTCGACTGCAGCCAGCTCCGCAGTGCGCCGGATTCAGGCATCGAACTGCAGGCGATGCAGCTGGCTGTAGGCGCCGCCCAGCGCCAGCAGTTCCTCATGCCGGCCGGCTTCGACGATGCGGCCCGCCTGCAGCACGATGATCTGGTCGGCCTGCTCCACCGTGGCCAGCCGGTGCGCAATGACCAATGTGGCGCGACCCTGGCGCAGCTGCGCGAGGGCGGCCTGCACATGCCGCTCGGATTCCGAATCCAGTGCGGAAGTGGCCTCATCCAGCACCAGCAATGGTGCGTCGCGCAGGATGGCGCGCGCGATCGCGATGCGTTGACGCTGGCCGCCGGACAGCAGCCCACCACGATCACCCACTGGCGAATCAAGGCCCTGGGGCAGCGCGCTGGCAAACTCCATCACATGGGCTGCCTGCGCCGCGGCGATGACGGCAGCCTCGCCTGCTTCGTCCACGCCGAAAGCGATGTTGTTGCGTATGGTGTCATCCAGCAGCAGCACTTCCTGGCCCACATAGGCGATCTGGCGACGCAGGTCCGGCAGTGCCAGTTCGCGCACATCCACGCCGTCAAGCAGGATCTGTCCGGCCGACACCTCGTAGAGCCGTGGCAGCAGGCTGACCAGGGTCGACTTGCCGGCGCCCGAGCGTCCAACGATGGCCAGTGTCTGGCCAGGCGCCACCGTGAAGCTGATATCTGCCAAAAGCGGCGCGCCTGGCTCATATTCGAACGCCACAGCGCGGTATTCCAGCGCACCGCGCGCGCGTTGCAGCGCCCGGCCCTGCGCGGGTTCACGGGGTTCGTCGAGCACGGCGAAGATGCCCTGCCCCGCAGCGATGCCCTGCTGCAGCGGGCCACCCACATTCACCAGCCGCCGCAATGGCGCCATCACCAGCAGCATGGCGGCGATGTAGCCGATGAATTCGTTCACCGGTACCTGATGCGCGGCCACCTGCGCCAGCGCGAAGCCCAGCACCGCTGCCAGACCCAGCGCTGCTGCCAGCTGCACCACCGGGCTGCTCACTGCACGCACGCGGATCAGCTTCTGCTGGCTGGCGCGGTTGTGTTCGTTGACCTGCTCGAAGCGCCGCTGCTGTTGCGCCTCGGCGGTGCTGGTCTTGATGGCGCGCTGGTTCTCCAGCGACTCCTTGGCGACGCGTGTCACATCGCCCATGGATTGCTGGATGCGGGCCGACAACCGCCGGAAGCGGCGGTTGATGCCGGACAGCACCCAGCCGATCAGCGGCGCCACCACCAGCGCCAGCAGCGTGAACTGCCAGGACTTCCAGAACATGTAGCCGAGCAAGCCCACCAGGGCGAGCGAATCGCGCAGGATGACCACTACCGAATTGGTGGCTGCCTCTGCCACCTGCTCGGCGTCGAACATCAGGCGGGACAACATGCGGGCGCTGGATTCGCGGTCGTGGCGCGCGGCCGGCAGATGCAGGTACTGCTCGAACAGATCGCGCCGGATGGCCTTGACCACCTGCCGTCCGACGCGCCCCGGATGATAAGTGGCGAGGTAGTCGCCAACGCCACGCAGCAGGAACAAGGCCAGCACTGCCAATGGCACGGCCCACACTACTGCCGGCGTCGGCTCCACGAAGGCTGCCTTGAGGAAGCGATCAACAAACCAGGCAGTGCCGGCTTCGGTCGCCGCATAAATCGCCATGCCCAGCACACCCAGCATGAACTGGCGCCGCCACGGCAGCGCATAACGCAGCAGGCGTCCATACACGGCGCGCGCCTGCGCCGCCGACAGCGGCGCGGCGGTCATGGGTTGGCGGGTGGCTGGATGGTGGCGACGTTGATCTCGGTGAAACCCATCCGGCCCACCACGTCCATCGCGGTGACCACCGCCTGGTGCGTGGCGCGGCCGTCGGCCCGCAGCACGACGCGCTGGTCACGCGCCTCGCCGGCTACCTGCGCGAGTGCCCGCTGCAGAGTTTCGCGGCCGGAGTTCACCAGTTCCCGCTCGTTGACGCGATAACCGCCCTGCTGCGTCACGGTGACGACAATGGGCTCGGCGCCGCGCGTGCCATGGGGCTCCTCGCTGGCTGTGGGCAGCTGGACATTCATGCGGCCTTCGTCGACGAAGGTCGATGACAGCATGAAGAAGATGAGCAGCACCATCAGCACGTCGATCAGCGAGATCAGGTTGATCTCCGGATCTTCGGACCGGCGCGGACGCAGGTTCAAGCCGGATCCCGCCTGGCGGCATCGGCTACGCGGTCATTGAGCGCCTCGGCAAAACGAACCACGTCCTTTTCGATCTGCACCACGATGGTGTCGACGCGGCCGCGCAGGTAACGGTAGGCAACGTAGGAAGGGATGGCGACGCACAATCCTGCGGCCGTGCAGACCAGCGCCTCGGAGATGCCGCCAGACAGCAGGCGCGGATCGCCCAGGCCACCGGTCGAGATGGCGCTGAACGCCTTGATGATGCCGGTCACGGTGCCCAGCAGGCCCAGCAGCGGCGCCACGCCAGCGATGGTGCCCAGCGTGTTGAGGAAACGGTCTAGGTCGTGCGCGACATGGCGGCCGGTATCCTCGATGCGGTCCATGAGCACCTGGCGCGGCCGCTGGCGGTTGACGAGGCCGGTGGCCAGCAATTTGCCCAGTGGCGAATTGGCTTCCAGCGCCGCGATCACCTTGTCATTGATCTGACCGGTCTCCACCAGCGCCCAGATGCGACGCGCGAGGTCCGGCGGCATCACACGCCGCTGCTGCAAGGTCCACAGGCGCTCCAGCACTATGGCGCCGGCGATGACAGAACAGACGATGATGGGCCACATGAATGGCCCGCCGGCAACAACGATTTCCCACATGGGCGCCGATCATAGCCGAAGTAGTCCACGGCGAAGCTGCAGCCCGTCGGCGCGCAGACGCCACCGCGTGAAACCCGGGCTGCTGGTGGTAAATGCGGTTGCCGCCGGGCCGCCGAGCACGATCTCATGGCCGCCCCGGCGCACGCTCAGGCTGCAGCCGCGGCCGGTGCTTACTGCGTCCAGCGCGAACTCGATTCCATCCCACTGCCAGCTGCGCCGGACGCACGTCTGCATTTCCGGCGGTGCGGCGCGCGCCGGCGGCAGCTGGACCGCCTCGATGTGCAGCGTGGCATCCGCGATGCGCAGTGCAGCCTGCACATCCTGCGTCAGGTTGCCGGGCAGCCACAGGTCCAGGCGGCCGTAGCCTGCCGCCCGCAGCTGCGGCAGCACCTGGCGCTCGAAGCCCCGACCGCCGCTGCCGAAGGATTCGCCGGTTCCCCACAGCAGCAGATGGCCAGCGGTGCGCAGCAGCAGCACCTGCGAGCGGGCATTGCCCCGCACGTCGATCCAGAGCTCCCCGGCCGCCGGCCGCGGTTCGCGCAGCACAAATACGCCGAGCAGCAATGCCAGCACTGCGGCGCGCGTCGGCATTGCCAGTGGCAGCACGACCAGCAGCGCCAGCGGCGCGGCCAGCACATACCAGCTCCACGGCACCTTGGCCCACCACAGCGCGCCCGGCAGCTGCGCGCACCAGGAGAGGAACGGCCAGAGAAGCTCCGCCGCAAGCCCGGCACAGTCCACCAGCCGGTCGCCCAGCCAACCCGCCGCCTCCAGCGGCAGCAGATAGCAAGCCGTGGCGAGCAGCACCGGTGGCACCAGCAGCAGCGTGAAGGCAGGAATGGCCAGCGCATTGGCCAGCATGCCGATGGCCGAGAATGAACCAAAGATTGCCACCGTCACCGGCAGCAACGCTACGGTGACCAGCCATTGCACCGCGGCGGCGCCTTGCAGGGGCGGTGATTCGCCAACGCGGCTGCCCGCTCCCACCACGATGGCCGCCACAGCGATGAACGACAGCCAGAACCCCGCTCCCAGCACCGCCATCGGGTCGTACAGCAACACGACCACCAGCGCCACGGCGATGCTCCACGCTGGCCGAGCGCAGCGGGCGCGCTCGCGCGCAAACAGGAAAGCCGCCAGCATCACTACCGTCCGCTGCGCCGGCACCGAGAAGCCGGACAACTGGGCATACAGGAATGCCAGCGCCACTCCCACTGCGGCGGCAAAGGTCTCGCGTCGCGGCAGCCAGACCCTGCCGGCGGTGGCCCGCCACAGCCGCCGCGCCGCCGCCATGCTCAGCATCGCGAAGAAGGTCACGTGCATGCCGGAGATGGCAACCAGATGGGTGATGCCGGTGGCGTTGAACACCTGCCACTGCCTGGCCGATACCTCGCCCGTGACGCCCACGGCCAGCGCAGCCAGCAAGGCGCCGGCGGCCGGATCGGCAATGCGGTCTGCAATGCGGCGTGCGAGCCGGGCACGCAGGGATTGCAGCCCGCCGTCACCGGCGGCCAGGCGCTGCGTCAGCGGCCCGGCAATCACCCGGGCGTGACCGCTGATGTGATCACGCAGCATGGCGCGGCGATCCCGCGCGTCACGCGGCGGCTCGATGCGCGCGGCGTATTGCCAGGTCTCGCCCACCTGCGGCGCGGCCATTGCGCCAGGCAACAGAAAGCGCAGGCGGCGCGCGGGCCACTCCGGGTGGCGGGGGAAGCTCGCCAGCGCCTCGAACTGCCAGCCTGCCTCGGCGCCCGCGGGCACCGACAGCGCGCGGGCTGTGACCAGTACGCGATCCGGCTCCGCTGGCAGGGGCGCCAGCAAAGGCCGACCGATGCACCATGCCCGGATGCTCAGCAGCAGCAACAGCACGAAGCACCACAGCAGTCTGCGCAACGGCGCACTCTCCCTTGGCACCACGGCCTGCTAGTCTTGCCCACGATGCCGCGTCAGCTGTTCGTCAAATTTCGTCCCATCGCCGAGAAACTGCGCAGCAGCTGGTACTTCCGCGCGCTGGGTCCGAAGATCACCGATCCGCGGCTATGGGGCGTGAACCGCCGCGCCATCACCATGGCATTCGGTACCGGCATCGCAATCTCGTTCATTCCGTTACCGGCACACATCGTGTTCGGGCTGATCGCAGCGATGATCTGGCACCTGAACGTGCCGGCCATGGTCGCCACCCTGCTGATCTTCAATCCGCTGACGGCGGTGCCGATCTACTACTTCGCTTACCGCATCGGCGCATTGCTGCTGGGCTCGAAGCCTGGCCCCTTTGCATTCGAATTGAGCTGGACCTGGCTGCAGAACGGGCTGGGCGCCGTATGGAAGCCGTTTCTGGTCGGCTGCCTGGTGTGCAGCATAGTCGGCGGGTTTCTTGCCTACCGCGCCATGGAGCTGGCATGGCGCATCAGCACCGTGAACCGCAAGAATGCACGGCGCGACGCCAATCGCGACAAGCTGCCGCCGCTGTAGGTCAGGCGACCAGGCGCCCGTCGCGCAGCACCAGCACACGCTCCATGCGCGCAGCAAGCCGCTCATCATGGGTGACAACCACCAGACTGGTGCCCTGCTCACGGTTCAGCTCGAGCATCAGCTCGAACACCTGCGCGGCATTGGCGCCATCGAGGTTGCCGGTGGGTTCATCGGCCAGCACCAGCGCGGGGCCAGTAACCAGTGCGCGCGCCACGGCCGCGCGCTGCCGTTCGCCGCCGGAGAGCTGGTGCGGACGGTGTGTCAGGCGGGCACCAAGGCCCACCCGCTCCAGGATGTGCCGCGCCCGCTCGCGAGCCACGGCGGCGGGTTCGCGTCGCACCAGCAGCGGCATCGCCACATTCTCGAGTGCCGAGAATTCCGGCAGCAGGTGGTGGAACTGGTAGACGAAACCCAGCTGGCGGTTGCGCAGCTCGCAGCGGGCCCGCTCGGCCAGGGAGTGGATGTCGTGGCCGGCGATTTCCACGATGCCGGAATCCGGCTTGTCGAGACCGCCCAGTACCTGCAGCAGCGTGGTCTTGCCGGAACCGGAGGCGCCCACGATGGCAATGCGCTCGCCGCGATTGACCAGCACGTCGACTCCCCGCAGCACCGGCAGCACGCCACCCGCACCCTCCTGAAAACCGCGCACGACATCGCGTGCGGCCAGCACTGCCTCAGTCATGCCGCAGTGCCTCCGCCGGCAGCACGCGCGAGGCGCGCCATGCCGGATACACCGTCGCCAGCAGACACAGCACCAGCGCCACCAGCGCCACCTGCAGGATATCCCCCAGCTGCACCTTGGCCGGCAGATCGCTCATGAAGTACACCTTCGCATCCAGAAACCGCATGCCCGTCATCCGCTCCAGCCCATGCACCAGGCTTTCCAGGTTCATCGCCAGCAACGCGCCGAGGCCGATGCCACCGGCGACGCCGGCCAACCCGATGCTGGCGCCCTGCACCGCGAATACGCGCAGGATGTTACCGGGCCCGGCACCCAGGGTGCGCAGGATGGCGATATCGCCCTCCTTCTCCTTCACGACCATCACCAGCGTCGCCACGATGTTGAAAGCGGCGATGGCCACGATCATCGACAGGATCACGAACAACATCGATTTGGTCATCTGGATGGAGCGGAAGAAATTGGAGTGCACGCGCGTCCAGTCACTGACGTAATAACCGCCACCCAGCTGCAGCGCCAGGTCACGCACCAGCCGCGGCGCCTCGAGCGGGTCCACCAGCTGCAGGCGCACGCCACTCATGGCATCGCCAAGCTGCAGCAGTCGCGCTGCATCGGTGACATTCAGCAATGCCAGGCCACGATCGTATTCATACATGCCGGAGCGGAACAGCCCGACCACGGTGAAGCGCTTGATGCGCGGCATGAGACCGGTGAGGGTCACTGTGCCCTTGGGTGCAATCAGCACCACGTTGTCGCCCACGCCAACGCCGAGCTCTTCCGCCAGTGCCTCGCCCAGAATGACCCGATAGCCACCGGCAGCCAGATCCTGCAGCCTGCCACTGGTCAGCGTGCCGGCGAGCCCGCCCACTGCCAGTTCCTGCGCCGGATCCACGCCGCGCAACTGCGCGCCTGCCAGGCGTTCGCCAGCCGCCAGCATGGCGCGGGTCTCGATATAGGGGACGGCCGCCACCACATCCGGGATGGCCAGCGCGCGCTGCTGCGCAGCGCGCCAGTCCGGCAGCGTCTCACCCAGACCCATCAGCGTGGCGTGCGAGGTGACGTTCAGGATGCGTGAGCGCAGTTCGCGCTCGAAGCCGTTCATCACCGACATCACCACTACCAGCACGGCCACCCCCAGCATCAGGCCCACCACGCTGATGGCAGTGATGAACGACAGGAAGCCACGGCGCTGCCCCGAGCGCAGGTAGCGCGTGCCGATCAGCCATTCGTAGCGGTCGGAAAGTGCCATCTGTTATTCGTACCGCAGGGCCTCGGCAGGCGAAGTCGCCGCAGCGCGCAGCGCGGGATACACCGTGGCCAGCGCCGTCACCAGCAAGGCACTGGCGGAAACCAGCAGCACATCGAACCCATGCAGCTCGGAAGGCACGGCAGTGATGTAGTAGACGTCGGCATCGAAGAGCGTGAAACCGGTCACCAGCTGGATGAAATCCAGTATGGGGCCCACGTTGCTGGCGATGAGCACGCCCAGCAGCACGCCTGCGGCCACACCCAGCCAGCCGATCATCAGGCCCTGCGCCAGGAAGACGCCCGCGACGGCGCGCGGACTGGCGCCGAAGGTACGCAGGATGGCGATGTCGGTGCGCTTGTCCGCCACGACCATCACCAGCATGGCGACAATGTTGAAGGCCGCCACGGCCACGATGAGCAGCAGGATCAGCGCCATCATCGTCTTCTCGATGCGGATGGCGCGGAAATAACTCGCATGCTCCTCGGTCCAGTCAACGACCTTGACCTGCGGCCAGCGGGCCGCCAGTGCCGCCCGCAGCGATCCTGCCGCCTGGGGCGCTGCCAGTGCATCCTGCATCTGGATGGCCAGACCCTCGGAGCCACTGCGTGCCGCGCCAAGGGCGGCCAGCACCGGCAGGTTGGCCCAGGCCAGCGAGGCGTCGTGGTCCTGGATGCCGGCTTCGAAAACGCCGACCACAGTGAATTCGCGCAGCTTCGCTTCGGGCAGTTCCCCGCCGGTGATGCCCGGAATCAGCAGCGTGACCGAATCGCCGACCGCGACACCCAGCTGCTCGGCCACCAGTCGGCCCAGCACCAGCCCGTCGTCATCGCGCAGGGCTTCGATCCGGCCCTCGACCAGCAGCGGACTCAGTTCCGCCAGCGCGGCGGAATCCGCGCCACGCAGCAACAGCGGCAGCATCTCCGGCTGGCGCACGGCGAGGACCTGCAGTTCGGAGTAACGTTCCACCGTGGCGCCAGGCAGGGCGGCGGCGACGTCCGTGCGCAGCGCATTCCAGTCCGGAGCCGCGGCTGCCGCGGGCAGGGATACGCGCAGCGGGGCCGACAGGGCCAGCAGGCGGGTACGCAGCTCGGACTCGAAGCCATTCATCACGGACAGGATGACGATCAGTGAGGCCACACCCACTGCCACGCCGGCGAGCGAAACCCAGGTGATGAAGGAAACGAAGTAACGGTTCGCGCGCGCACGCGCGTAGCGAAGCCCGACATACAGTGGCAGCGGATGGAACATGCGAGCCCGGCATTCAAGCACGGGGCCCGCGATTTGGCGACGCAATTCACGGTTTTGGCGCCCTGCAGACCGCCCTGGTGGTCTCACGGGCCGCACGGCGCGCTATAGTCGGGCCATGAAGCTCCCGCTGGCACTACTGCTGATTCTGGCCGCCGCTCCACTTTCCGCCGATGTGCTGGTGGTGGCCGATGGCACGGTTGAAGTCCGGCCGGCATCGATCGAGCTGCCCAGGCGCGGCTCCTCCATGGCCGCGGTGGAGGCACGCTTCGGTGCGCCGCGCGCGCGGCACGCAGCGATCGGGCAACCCCCGATCACCCGCTGGGATTACGAGAACTTCAGCGTCTACTTCGAATACCAGCATGTGGTGCACGCGGTTGAAGCCGCGGCACCAGCACCCGCCCCGGCCGGCTGAGCCGCCGCCCGCCTGATCCCTGCTGCCGGAGCTGCACGCGCAGCCTGTGGCCGCTATGCTGCGCGGCCCCATGAGCGCCATTCCCATTTTCCCGCTGCCGGCTGCCGCACAGCGCCAGCCCTGGCCCGCACTGCCCATGAGCGCGCGCGCGCTCGCCATTGCCACTGCCGCACAACAGGATGACCGGCTGTGGGTGGTGCTGGGCGATGATGCCCGCAGCCTGGACCAGCTGCGCCGCGCACTCGCCTTCTTCGCCGGCAGTGCCGTGCCCGTGCTGCAGCTGCCCGACTGGGAGGTGCTGCCCTATGACCAGTTCTCGCCACTGCCGGATCTGGTCTCCGAACGCCTGAAGACCCTGTCACAGCTGCCCGGCATGCGCCGCGGCGTGCTGCTGGTGTCAGCCGAAACGCTGTTGCAGCGCCTGCCACCAGCCGACTACATCGCCGGCCGCAGTTTCCAGCTGGCCGTGGGCGAGTCGTTCTCGATGGCGCGCGTGAGTGAACAGCTGGCGCGCGCCGGTTACAGCCTCGTGGCGCAGGTCGGTGCACCGGGCGAGTTCGCGCTGCGCGGCTCGTTGTTCGATGTGTTCCCGATGGGTTACGAGCAACCGCTGCGCATCGACCTCTTCGATGACGCCATTGACAGCATCCGGCATTTCGATCCCGATACGCAGCGTTCCCTCGACAGCCTGCAGCGCCTGGAGCTGCTGCCCGCGCGCGAGTTCCCGCTGGACGAGGACAGCTGCCGTGAATTCCGCCGCCGCTATCGCACGCGTTTCGAAGGCGATCCCACGCGCTCGTCCATCTACCGCGGCCTGCGCCAGAACATTGCGCCGCCCGGTGTCGAATTCTACCTGCCGCTGTTCTTCGAGAAGACGGGCGGCCTCTTCGATTACCTGCCGCGCAATGTGGTACTGGCCGTCGATGATGGATTGCCGCGCCGCCTTGAGGCGGTGTGGGATGGCATCAAGGCGCGGCATGAGGAACTGCGACATGACATCGAGCATCCGGTGCTCGATCCGGCGGAACTGTACTTCCCCCCGGCGGAAGTTGGCGAACAGATCGCCCGCACTGCGCGGGTGGAGCTTGGCAGCCCAGCAGCTCCCGCTGCCGCGCTGGTGCCCGCTCCCGCGCTGGTACTGGATGCGCGCAGCGAAGCGCCGCTCGCGCCTTTGGCGGCGCTGCTGCGCCAGTACGCCGGTCGCACGCTGATCACGGCGGATTCACCCGGCCGGCGCGAGCTGCTGCAGGACATGCTGCGCGCGGCACAGATTCCCTACGAGAACGTGGCGGGATGGCAGCCGTTCCTGAGCTCCAGCGCGCCGGTGGCACTCACCACCGCGCCGGATGTGGGCGGGCTGGCCTGCACCGACCCGCCGCTGCAGCTGCTGGCGGATGGCGAGTTGTTCGGCCGCCACGCGCAGCAGGAACGGCGCCGCCGCCGCAGCAGCCTGGATCCCGCCGCCATCCTGCGCGACCTGCAGGATCTGGTGCCGGGCGCACCGGTGGTGCATGAGCAATACGGGGTCGGCCGCTACATGGGTCTGCAGGCCATGCAGGTGGCCGACCAGGACAGCGAGTTCCTGGTCATCGAATATGCGGGCGGGGATCGCATTTATGTCCCCGTGGCGACGCTGCACCTGGTCAGCCGCTACACCGGCGCGGCCCCTGATGCCGCACCCTTGCACAAGCTGGGCACGGACCAGTGGGCCAAGGCACGCCGGCGCGCCAGTGAACAGGTGCGCGATGTCGCCGCCGAGCTGCTGGAGCTGTATGCACAGCGGCAGGCACGCCGCAGCTCTGCCCTGGTGGCCGACGAGGCGGAGTACCGCGCCTTCGCGGCGGCGTTTCCATTCGAGGAAACCCCCGACCAGCACGACGCGATCGAAGCCGTGCGCAAGGATCTGGGCAGCGAGCGGCCGATGGATCGCGTGGTCTGCGGCGACGTGGGCTTCGGCAAGACAGAGGTCGCCATGCGCGCGGCTTTCGTCGCGGTGCAGGCGGCAAGACAGGTGGCCGTGCTCGTGCCCACCACGCTGCTGGCCGAGCAGCACGCGGCCAACTTCCGCGATCGCTTCGCGGACCTGCCGGTGCGCATCGAATCGCTGTCGCGCTTCCGTGCCGCCAAGGAGAGCCGCGAGCTGCTGGCGCAGCTGGCAGAGGGACGCATCGACATCCTGGTCGCCACCCACCGCTTGCTGCACGCCGACGCGAAATTCAAGAACCTGGGCCTCGTCATCGTGGACGAGGAGCACCGCTTCGGCGTGCGCGACAAGGAAAAGCTCAAGCAGCTGCGCGCCGAGGTGCATGTACTGACACTCACTGCGACTCCGATTCCGCGCACGCTGAACATGGCCATGGGCGGACTGCGCGAGCTGTCGCTGATCACCACGCCCCCTGCTGGCCGGGTGGCCATCCGCACCACCGTCGGGGAGTGGCAGACGCAGGCCATCCGGGAGGCTGTGATGCGCGAGCTGCGGCGCGGCGGCCAGATCTACTTCGTCCACAACGAGATCCAGGGCATCGAGAAGATCGCTGCCGATCTCGCCAAGATCGTGCCGGAAGCGCAGATCCGCGTCGGGCACGGCCAGATGCGCGAGCGCGAGCTGGAGCAGCTGATGGTGGATTTCTACCACCGGCGCTTCGACCTGCTGCTGTGCACGACGATCATCGAGAGCGGCATCGACGTACCAACCGCCAACACCATCATCATCAACAATGCTGACCGGCTGGGCCTGGCGCAGCTGCACCAGCTGCGCGGCCGTGTGGGCCGTTCCCATCACCGCGCCTTCGCCCATCTGCTGGTGCCCTCGCGCAAGGCGCTGACGCAGGACGCGCAGCGGCGACTGGAAGCCATCGAATCGCTGGAGGAGCTGGGCGCAGGCTTCGTGCTGGCCACGCACGATCTGGAAATCCGCGGCGCAGGTGAGTTCCTGGGTGAGGCGCAGAGTGGCGAGCTGTCCGAGGTCGGGCTCACCATGTACCTGGACATGCTGGAATCCACGGTGCGGGCATTGAAGGCTGGCGAGGATCCGGCCGATGCACGTCCTGCGGCGACCACCGAGGTCAGCCTGCACCTGCCCGCGTTGCTGCCTTCCGACTATGTCGGCGATGTGCAGACCCGGCTGGCGCTGTACAAGCGCATTGCCGCGGCACCCGATGCCGCCGCCATCGATGACCTGCAGACCGAGGTGGGCGATCGTTTCGGCGCCCTTCCGCAGGCCGCGCAGCAGCTGTTCCAGGTGGCCCGGCTCACCCAGCGCTGCCGCGCCGCCGGCATCCGGCGCCTGGATGTGGGGGCGCAGACCAGCCATGTGGTGTTCGAGGAGAAGAACCAGATCGACTCGGCCACGGTGATCCGACTGATCCAGCGTGATCCGAAATACCGCCTGGAGGGCTCGCTGAAGCTGCGCGTGTCGCGAGGCGCCGAACCGGCGGGGCGTTACCAGCTGGCCACCACGCTACTGACGCAGCTGCTCGGCACAGATGCCCCACCCACGCTAAAATGACCACATGACTTCACAGCCGTCCCTGGTCCGCCGTCTCGCCATGGGTGCGCTGCTGCCGGCATTGTGCCTGGTGGCGCTGCCGGCGCTGCCGCAGAACGCCGCGCCACGCTACACCGTCGAGATCATCGTGTTCCGCACCAGCGCGACCACCGGCGCACTCGGCGCCGGCAGTGCCGTGTCCGGCAGCGGCGATGTCACCGCCACCTTGCTCGAAAGCGGCAAGCTGGGCGGCGCCGCGGCGCGACTGCGCGCTGCCGGTGGCTACCGGGTGCTGGGCCATGCCACGTGGTCGCAGGGCGCGGCCGGGTTCAACTCGCGGCGCGGCGTCTCCGCCTCGCAACTCGGGCTGGGCGCGGGGGTGGAAGGCAAGATCATCCTGGAACGCGGCCAGTACCTGCACTTCGGCGTCGACCTGACCATCGACGACGGTGGTCAGCGTTACCGCATCAACGAAGTGCGGCGCGTGAAGAGCGACGAGATACAGTATTTCGATCACCCCGCCGTCGGCGTGATCGCGGTGGTCAGCGGCGGCAACTGATCCTATCGCGGCGGCGCGATGGTGAGGCCTTCGCCATCAACCTGCGAACGGTCGTTGTCCGCAATGTCGTGTATCAGGCGATCAATGCCCGCGGCACGCTTGTAGAGGAACTTCAGCTCCCAGGGCCCGGTCAGCACGGCTGGATCCTCGATCGTCATGGCAAGCTCCATGGTGTCCGGGCCCGTCTGGCGCAACCGCTCGCTGAAGCGGGCCTCTGGAGTCAAGGGCGGCAATGGCAGCGGCAGGACGCTGCCATTGCGCACGGACACGGTTTCGATCACCAGCGTGTCGCCCTCCCAGTGCCCGATGGAATCGCCCCACGGGGTGGGCCAGCGATCCTCTGCTGCGGGCAGCGCCCGGCCATCGGTGTACACATGGCGCAGGTCACGGTAGAAATTCAGGATCAGCGTTTCGCGCGGGGTGACGATGAACTGCATCGGCGCCACGCCCTCCATCATCAGCGGGTAACCCCAGCCCTGCGCGCGACGGCGCGCGTCGGCGGCCCAGATCCCGGGCAGCTCGGCCTGCATCCATGCCCGTTGCCGCTCGTTCCATGGCGCGCTGGCGATGTCCAGCAGGTCGATGGCCATGCCGGCGGGTGAATCTGCAGCGGGGTAGCCGGAAATATCGATATCGGTGTCGGCAGCCACCCAGACGCCATGCCAGTCCGGCACTGCGGGCAGCTCCGTGGCCGGCCCTGTGACCGGCGGCGAACAGGCAACCACCAGCAGCCAGAACAAGCCGCACACAGCCTGCCTGGCTCCGCGCAGAGCACTCATGGTGCCGGCACCCCAGGTCCACCGGCATGGCCGGCCTGCTTGCCCAGCGGCCTGCCGTCGGCGGACAAGGCCTCCACCAGCAATCCGCCCAACCCGCCCTTGCGCAATGGCGAGAACGTAACCTTGAGCCGGTCCCCCGCTTTGACGGTAGATGGACGCCAGCCGCGATTGTAGAGGTACATCGGTGCTCCCATTTCGAAGCTCCATTCCTCGTCCCTGCCCTGCGCGTTCCTTACCACCAGCTGGATGTAGCAGTGCGGATTGCTCCACTGAAACTGGCGGACCGTGCCGGTCAGCGTCTGCTTCTGCTGCTGGTCGAACATGGCTGCCGAGTGATGCGCCGCAGCCAGCCCGCTTGCGCAGCCCACCCCCATCACCCAGGCAGCCGCGAGCCATGACCGTATGGATTGCCTCACGCCCCGCCCCCCTGTTCCCGCCCTCAGACCGTGGAGTGATGCAGGCAGCCGCGTTGCTGGAGCTTGCCCATCCTGAGTGCCTGCTGCGCGCCATCAATCAGACGCGTGGCATCCTCTTCATCGCGCATTGGAGTCACCGTGGCGATGCTGGCCGTCACCGTCACGAATTTCTGCAGCGGCGAGCGTGGATGGTGGATATGCATGTCGGCAATGCGGCGCACCGTGGCATCGGCGTGCGCGACGATACCACCAACGCCCGCGCCCTCGCGGTGCACCGCCAGCACGCTGATGCAGCCATCGTTCCAGACGCCGACCACGTCCGAACCGCGCCGGAACACACTGGCAATGCTGTGACCGACGCGGCGCAGGCAGGCGTCGCCGGCAGATTTGCCGAAGGTGGCGTTGTAGGCACCCAGGGCGTCGAGATCGAACAGCGCGAGCGTCAGCGGCAGGCCATCGCGGCGCGCGATGCGCCATTCACGCGCCAGCAGTTCATTGAACCAGGCCCGCGAGGAAAGACCCGTGACACGATCCTCGCGCAGCCAGCTGGGAACCGACTCCAGCGCCTTGTCGGTCTGCTTCAGTCTCCCGGTGGCGTCGCGGTAGAAACCCACGTAGTGGGTGACTTCACCGGACTCGCTGCGCATGGGCTGCAATGCCAGCTCGTTCCAGAGCAGTTCGCCGTTCTTGCGATAGTTGCGCAGCAATACGCGGCAGGCCTCACCTTTGGAGAGGGCCTCGCGCATTTTGCGGATGCCATCCTGGTCGCGATCCGTGCCCTGCAGCATGCGCAGACTCAGGCCTTCCACTTCGCCGGCGGCGAAGCCCGTCAGCTGCTCGAACGCTGCATTGACATACACCACCGGGTAACCCTGTGTGGTGGCGTCACAGATGACGACGCCCTCGGGGGCGCAGTCCAGTACCCGTTTGACGAAGGTTGCATCGAGTGGCTGCATCGGGATGGCTTCTTGTTGTTGCCGGCTTGGATCAGGTCAGCGTCAGCTCAGGCGGCCTCTCGCATCGCGCCAGCCACTCGCGACCCTCCCGGTATGCAGCGGAGGCGAGCAGCTCGGTGCGGGAGGGGGATTCCTTGCCGCGCATGCGCAGCACCCGCATCTGGCTGGCGGGACCCGGGTGCGATTTCAGTCCATCCAGCAGCTGCACCACGCTCGCGCGCCGGTTGCAGACGGGCAGGACATCGCAGCCTGCCGCAAGCGCGGCCTCGGCGCGCTCGACCACGCCGCCCATAGCGCTGGCGCCTTCCATGGTCAGGTCGTCGGCGAAAACCACGCCGCGGAAGTCGAGCTCACCGCGCAGGATCTCGGCGACCCAGCGGCGCGAGAAGCTGGCCGGCACACTGTCCACCGCCGGGAACAGCACATGGCCCATCATCACGGCGGCCAGGTCATTGGGAATGAGCCGCCTGTAAGGCAGCAGGTCGGCCGTCAGATCCGCCAGTTCGCGGCGGTCCACCGGCAGCGCCAGGTGGGAGTCGGCCACGACGGCGCCGTGGCCCGGAAAATGCTTGGCGGTGGCGGCCATGCCGGCCTGGCGCATGCCCTGCATGGCAGCCAGCGCCAGCTTGGAGACGATCTCCGCGTCTGCGTGGAAGGCGCGGTCGCCGATGATCTCGGATACGCCATAGTCCAGGTCAACGCACGGAGCAAAAGAGAAATCGATGCCCAGCGAGCGCAACTCGGCCGCCATGAGCCAGTTCAGCGACCGCGCCATGGCCAGGCCCTGCTGGTGATCGAGGTCGTACTCCTGCCCCACCCGGCGCATTGGCGGCAGCACCGAGAAGCCGTTGCGGAAACGCTGCACGCGGCCCCCCTCGTGGTCCACAGCCACCAGCAACGGCGGCGACCGCAGCGACCTGATGTCTGTCACCAGCGCCGCCAGCTGTTCCGGATCGGCATAGTTGCGGGTGAAGAGGATGACGCTGCCGATCAGCGGATGACGCAGCACCTCGCGATCCTCCGGCGTCAGGAACTTGCCGGCCACATCCACCATCAAGGGACCCAGGGTCATGCGCGCTTCAGCTTCCTTCGGGTCCGTCCAGCACGGCGACGGACTCCACGTGACTAGTATGTGGAAACATATCGACAATACCCGCGGCCCGCAGCCTGAAACCGTGTCCGGTTACCAGAATCCCCAGGTCACGGGCCAGGCTGCCGGGGTGGCAGGACACATACACCAGCCGCCGCGGTGCAAGCCGGACCAGCGCCGGCAGCACATCAAGCGCGCCGGTGCGGGGCGGGTCAACCAGAACATGCGAGTAGCGTCCGCCCTGTGCCAGTTGCAGGCACCTTTGGACCGCGGCTTCCCCGGCCAGATCGCCGACGTGGAATGACGCATTGCTGATGCCATTGGCTGCGGCATTGGCCGTGGCGCGCTGGATCAATCCGGCGTCCCCTTCGATGCCCACGACGCGGCGCGCGCGCGTGGCCATGGGCAGAGTGAAATTGCCCAGGCCGCAGAAGAGATCGAGCACTTCGGCCTGCTCATCCAGTTCCATCAATCCCAGGACCTGGTCGATCAGCAGGCGGTTCATCGGGCCATTGACCTGTATGAAGTCGGCGGGCTCGAAGGCCAGTTTGAGCCCGAACTGGGGCAGTTCATACCACAGCACTGGGGGCTCGCCCGACAAGGTCTCCAGCTGATCAGGACGGCCGGCCTGCAACAACAGGCGCAGCCCGTGGGCGCGCTCGAAAGCCTGCAGCAACTCACGGTCCGCAGTCGTCGGCGGTGACAGCACCCGCATCACCAGCACGACCTGGTTATCGCCTATGGCCACCTCGATCTGCGGGATGCGTTCCGGAATCGACAACGTGGTCACCAAAGCGGACAACGCCCCGACCAGATTCCCCACCGGCGGTGCCAGCACTTCGCACCGCTGCACGTCGGTCACGTAGGTGGTCATCTTCTCGCGGAAGCCCACCAGGGAGCGCCCCTTGGCCGGCACGAACCGCGCGCCGAGGCGGGCCCGGCGGCGGTATTGCCACGGGTCGCCAGCCAGCGGAGCGAGCCAGCGCTCCGGCTCGACCTTGCCCACGCGGCGCAGCGCCTCGCGCAGCTCCATATCCTTGACTGCCAGCTGCGCAGCCGGCGCCAGGTGCTGCATCACGCAGCCGCCGCAGACTCCGTAATGCGCGCAGCGCGGCACCACGCGATCGGCTGCAGGCTCCAGTACCTGCAGCAGCTCGGCCTCGTCGTGGCTACGCTGCCGCCGGCGCACGCGGTATTCCACCAGCTCACCCGGCAATGCGCCCGCCACGAAGACTGTCTTGCCCGCGCGCACGACTCCCCAGCCCTGCTGGTTCAGGCCCGCCACGCGGCCGGTGACCGGCACGGGAGCTATTGCGCGGGCTCTGGCCATTGCTGCAGAAACTCGCCGTGGTGGGTTTCGCCCGAATTGCGCAGCAGATCGCGCACGCGCTGGCATTCGGCGTGGAATCCGGAGGTATCCAGCCGGCCGCGCATGCGCTGGAACGCGAGGAAGACGAGGTAGGTGTTAAGCACGTCGGTTTCGCAGTACCGGCGGATGCCGTCCAGATTGCCTGTCTGCCAGGCATCCCATACCTGGGCACCGGAAAAGCCGAGCTTGCCTGGGAAACCCAGCAAGGCGGCCATGTCCGCAAGGCTGGTACTGGCGCGCGGCTGGAAGCCGGCCAGCACGTCCATCAGGTCGAGGTGGCGCCAGTGGAAGCGGCTCAGGTAGTTGTTGTAGCGGAAGGCATTGTCCTCGTCCCCGGTCTCCCAGTAGCGGATGGCGCGCACACCGTGCAGCATGCAGCGGTAGTGCATCACCGGCAGGTCGAAGCCCGCACCGTTCCATGAGACAAGGTCCGGAGAGAAGCGTTCGATGCCCTCGAAGAAGCGCTCGAGCAATTCCTTCTCGCCGCTGGCGGCATCGCCCAGACTCCACACCTTCAGCGAATCCCCGCGACGCAGTGCACAGGCAATGGCGACGATGCGCTGCTGCGGATGCGGCAGGAATTCATTGCCGGTGCGCGCGCGGCGCAGCGCGAACATGGCATCGGCCACCGCCACATCGGGCAAGCCATCCAGTTGCAGCAGGCGCCGGCCGAATTCCACATCCGGAACGGTCTCGATGTCGAACACCAGGTGGTTCATGCGCGCGCGGCGAGCATCAGCGCCTTCATCTCGCGGACCGCATCGGCCAGGCCAACAAACATGGCGCGGCCGACGATGGCGTAGCCGATGTTGAGTTCGACGATCTCGGGAATGGCGGCCACCGGCTGCACATTGGAATAGTCGAGGCCGTGGCCGGCATGCACCGTCAGGCCCAGTTGCCCGGCCTGCCGCGCTGCGGCGCGCAGGCGCTCCAGCTCGCGTGCCTGCTGCGCGCCCTGCGCCTGCGCGTAGCTGCCGGTATGCAGCTCGATCACCGGTGCACCGCTGGCATGCGAAGCCTCGATCTGCGCCGCATCCGGATCGATGAACAGGGATACCCGGATGCCGGCCGCTGACAGCTGCGCAACGGCGTGGCCCACCAGCGCCAGCTGGCCCGCAACGTCCAGCCCGCCCTCGGTGGTCACCTCGGTGCGCTTCTCCGGCACCAGGCAGCAGTCGCCCGGACGCAGCCGCAGCGCAATGCCGATCATCTCGTCGGTGATGGCCATTTCCAGATTCAGACGGGTGCGCATCAGGGGCATAAGCGCTTCAGGGTCGCGGTCAATGATGTGCCGGCGATCCTCACGCAGGTGCATGGTGATGCTGTCCGCACCAGCCTGCTCGGCCAGCAGCGCGGCCTGCACCGGATCCGGATGGCGTGCACGGCGAGCCTGGCGCACCGTCGCCACATGATCGACATTCACGCCGAGCGCGATGCCCTCAGCGGCCATCCTGTACCTCGCGCTGCGCGCGACCGAATTCCCGCAGCGAGATCGCCACCGCGCGGGTGCGCAGGTTGCGGCCCTCCAGGCATTGCGACACAGCCTGCTTCAGCACGGGCCGCAGCCGCAGCAGTTGCGCGGGATCTTCAAAATCCGCTTCATCGAGGTCGGCGACGCCATATCCCAGCACATCCAGCAGGCGCTTCTCGAACAGGCGCAGCGTGCGATCCTGGCTGCCGGCGCCACGCAGCCCAGCCAGCGCGGCGGCGTAGTGCGCATATAGTTCAGGTTGCGGATCATGCCGCGCCGTCAGCGACAGCACCAGTTCGGACAGGTACCAGGCCGACATCAGGCGCTCATGTGGCAGGCCGTCGCGTACGGTGTTCGCATGGTCCACTTCGGCGCCGGTGAGGCGCGGTGCCTCGCCGCGCCCGGCCCAGGACACGAGCAGTGGCACGAAGGGTTGCAACACGCCGGCCAGGCGCGACTGCGCGCCCCGCACGCCGCGCGCAAAGGTCGAGATGCGCCCATGCTGCAGCGTGAACAACTCGACCACGCGCCCCGCATCGCCCCAGGGACGATGGTGCAGCATGAACGCCGCGGCATGCCCCACCCGGTGCATCATTCCATCCCGAGCTGATTCAACGCCTGCGCATTGTCGGCCCAGCCTTCACGCACCTTGACCCACAGGTTGAGGTGGAGGCGACGTCCCAGCAACTCGTTGAGCTCACGTCGCGCCGCGCTGCCCACGCGCTTCAGGCGGTCTCCGCCCGCACCGATGACGATCGGCTTCTGGCCCTCACGATCCACCCAGATCACCGCCGACACCACCAGCTGCCCATCTTCTTCCTCGCCCGTGCCCTCGACTTCCACCGCAATGCCATAGGGCAGCTCTTCATTCAGTTCCAGCGTCAGCTTCTCGCGGATCAGTTCGGCAATGCGGAAGTTCTGGCTGCGGTCCGTCAGCTGCTCGGCGGGAAACAGCGGTGGCGATTCCGGCAGGTGGCGCGCGATCACCTGCACCAGGCGCGCGATGTCGCGCGCGTCCTGCGCGGACATGGGGATGACCTCGACAAAATCGTGCATTCCCGACAGGCGCTCAAGGTAAGGCAGCAGGCGCTCGCGCGGATATACCAGGTCGACCTTGTTGACGATTGCGATGATGGGCCGGCCCGCTTCGCGGGCCCGCTGCAGGGCCAGCTCGTCCTCGTCACCGAAGCGCAGCGCTTCAACGATGAAGACGATGAGATCCGCGTCCAGTGCCGCAGCCGCCGCCGTCCGGTTCATGACACGGTTCAGCGCCCGGCCCTCCTGGCGATGCAGGCCCGGCGTATCGACGAAAGCGATCTGCGCATCAGGCAGGTTCAGCAAGCCCAGCACGCGGTGGCGCGTGGTCTGCGGCTTGGGGCTCACAATGGAGATCTTGTGGCCGGTGAGGGCATTCAGCAGCGTGGATTTGCCCACGTTGGGCCGCCCGATCAGCGCGGCGAAACCGCAACGATGCACGGCGCCGCTTTCGGCGCTGGTCATGGGTGCCACCTGCGGGTCAGCTGTTCGAGCACTCCGGAGGCAGCTTCCTGCTCGGCCCGGCGCCTGCTCGAGCCTGCGCCATGGGCGCGCAGCTGCACGGCGTCGCTGAGCTGCGCTTCGCACTGCACGGAAAAGACCTGCTCATGTGGATCGCCCACTGCACTCTCCAGGCTATATATGGGCAGCGCCTCGCCGCGGGCCTGCAGCAGTTCCTGCAAGCGCGTCTTGGCGTCCTTGAGCTCAGCGGCTGGGGTGAGCGCCGACAGCTGCGCCGCGAACAGCCGCAGGATCAACGTGCGCACCGCCTCCAGACCGGCGTCGAGATAGAGCGCGGCAAACAGCGCCTCGGTGGCATCGGCGAGGATGGATTCGCGTCGGAAACCGCCCGTGCGCAACTCGCCGCTGCCCAGATGCAGCATGGGGCCGATCCCGATCTGCGCGCCCACGATGGCGAGCGGACCGGCGCTGACCAGGCGCGATCGCAGGCGGCTGAGGTCGCCTTCGTCCGCTTCCGGAAAGCGCCGGAACAGCTCCTCGGCGATCACCATGCCCAGCACCGCATCGCCAAGGAATTCCAGTCGTTCGTTGTTGTCATGACGGGCACTGCGATGGGTGAGCGCGGAGCGGTAGAGCTCGACATGCGGCACGTCCCGACCGAGCAGCGTACGCAGCCACTGGCCCAGCGCCGCATCCGGCATACCGGCGGTCAAGTCCGGCACTGCCATGGCACTGCGCCGGCTTTACCGGACCACCGCACGCTTGTCGAAATGAACCTGCAGCGAGATGCCGCCAAACAGGGGCTTTGATTCGGTGTAGTCCGCCTCGATCATCCATTCGTCGCCTTCGCGATAGATGTCGATGTCCTTCACCTCGGGATTGGTGATGCCTTCAACGTCGAACCGGCCCTGCAGGGCGCTACGCATCTGCTGCGGACTCACCGGCCCCTCGCCGCGGCTTTCCGTTGCCAGCTGGTCGACGGCCTTGGCCACCGCCATGTAGTTGAGATACACCGGTGTGAGGCGGATCGCGGCAAAGACCACCAGTGCCAGTGGTGCCAGCAGCACCAGCCAGCCGATGAACGTGACACCTGTCTGACGACTGCGCATGAGACCGTTACTCCCTAGTCGATGCGATCAAAGATGCGGCCCCAATCGACCTTGGGTTTGCGCTGCCAGTCGAAATTGAACCACACGCGGCGCGCGCTACCCACCAGATTGCCTTCCGGGACGAAGCCCCATTCCCGGCCGTCCGCACTGTTGTCGCGATTATCACCGATCATGAGGTAGTTGCCAGCCGGGACGGTGACTTCTGCGAAGTCCCCCCGGTCCGGCAGCCCGGCGCCAGCAGCCGCATCATCCTCGGAACAGATGTAACTGCGCCCGATGTCCCGGTTGCACCCGGGCAGCTGCATGCTGGCCAGGTAGTCCGGCGTCCGGCAGGACAATGTGTGGTGCGCGTGTTCGCCGGTCTGCACCTCGGCCAGCCGCATGTTCTCGTAGCAGCCATCCGAATAGCGCCCTAGCTGCTTTTCGGCCAGCGGCACATCGTTCACGTAGATCCGGTCGGCCACGACCTTGATGCGGTCTCCAGGCAGCCCGACCACCCGCTTGATGTAGTTGATCGCCGGATCCGGCGGCCAGCGGAACACCACCACGTCACCGCGCGCCGGCTCGCCGACGGGCAGGACTTTCTTGTTGATCACCGGCAGGCGCACGCCATAGCTGAACTTGTTGACCAGGATGAAATCGCCATCCTGCAGCGTCGGCATCATGGAATCCGACGGGATACGGAATGGCTCGAACAGGAACGAGCGCAGCACCAGCACGAACACCACCACGGGCACCATGCTGCGGGCGTAATCGACCACGCCCGGCTCGGGGACGGCCGCCGGCGTCTTGCCCTGCGCGAGCGCCGCACGGTGCCGTGAGGGCGCCAGCACCCAGGCGTCCAGGGCCCATATGGCGCCGCCAATGGCCGTGATAAGCACCAGCACCAGCGAGAAATCCAGCCGCTCCGAGCGGAACAGGCGGATCGCTCCGGCCACGGCAAGAATCGGCACCGCCGCATGCAGCAGCTTCAGCCACGGCGGGTCTTCAGCCACCGCCGGCAGTGCCTTCAGGCGCCGTCCCGGCCGCACGAACCAGTCGTCGACGAGCGTAATGGCCGCCACCGGCCACAGCAGCCAGGAAAGGACCAGGATGATCTGTTCAAACACTAGGGATCTCCCGCGAGCCTATTTCTTGCCAATATTGAGGACGGCCAGGAAAGCCTCCTGCGGGATCTCGACCGACCCCACCTGCTTCATGCGCTTCTTGCCTTCTTTCTGCTTCTCCAGCAGCTTGCGCTTGCGCGACAGATCGCCGCCGTAGCACTTGGCCAGCACGTTCTTGCGCAGCGCCTTTACCGAGGCCCGCGCGATGACATGGGCGCCGATGGTCGCCTGCACTGCGATATCGAACATCTGCCGCGGGATCAGCTCCTGCATCTTGTCGACGAGCTCACGACCGCGCTGATAGGCGCTGTCCTTGTGGACGATCAGAGACAGTGCGTCCACGCGATCACCATTGATGAGGATATCGAGCTTCACCAGCGGTGCACTCTGGAAGTGGCTGAAATCGTAATCAAACGAAGCGTAGCCGCGGGTCGCGCTCTTCAGGCGGTCGAAGAAATCGAGCACCACTTCGGCCAGCGGCAACTGGTATTGCAGTGACACCTGCGTGCCCAGGAACAGCATCTTCTTCTGCACGCCGCGCTTCTCCGAACACAGCGCCAGCACCCCGCCCACATACTCCGGCGGCACCAGGATGTTCGCCGTGATCACCGGCTCACGCAGCTCGGCGATGCGATCCGTAGGCGGCAGCCGCGAGGGGTTGTCGACGAACTCGATGGTCCCGTCCGTCTTCTCGACCTCGTAGATCACGGTGGGCGCGCTGGTGATGAGCTCCAGGTTGTATTCGCGCTCCAGGCGCTCCTGCACGATGTCCATGTGCAGCAGGCCGAGGAAGCCGATGCGGAAGCCGAAGCCCAGCGCCGTGGAGACCTCGGGCTCGTAGTGCAGCGCAGAATCGTTCAGGCGCAGCTTGGCCAGCGCGTCGCGGAAATTCTCGTAATCCTCGGTGTTCACGGGAAACACGCCGGCGAACACGCGCGGCTGCACCTGCTTGAACCCGGGCAGCGGTTCGCTGCTGCCCCGCAACTCGGTGGTGATGGTGTCACCCACCGGCGCGCCGTCGATCTCCTTGATGCCGGCGATGACGAAGCCCACCTCGCCCGCGCCCAGGTGCGTCAGACCCACCGACTTTGGCGTGAAGCGGCCGAGCTTGTCGATGTGATGCGAGCGACCGGTCGACATGACCTTCATCTTCTCGCCCACGCGCAGCACGCCATTGACCA
>JBEVNO010000094.1:0-18855 GCA_040508085.1 Steroidobacteraceae bacterium | reverse complement strand
CGCCGGCCGGTTGTCCTCAGCCGTTAGTTGCGGCCGCGATGGTCGCGATTGTCGCGGCGGTCATCGCGACGGTCGTTGCGGTTGTCGTGGCGATCGTCACGGCGGTCGTTGCGCGCGTCGTAGCGGTTGTCCCGCCGGTCGTCACGACGGTCCCAGCGATCATCGTGGCGGTCGTGGTGGTGCTGCTGCCGATAGCGCGGCGCATAAACATCCCGGTACCACTCGTCACGCACGAAATACACCGGCCGGCCACAGGCATCATAGCGGCCGCAATAGCGGTTCCAATCACGCTGGTGGCCCGGCGGGACCCGCACATAGACAGGTGCGTAGTCGCGGTAGCGGCGATCCACCAGCACCGGCTGGCTGTACACCAGGCGCGGCTGATAGCCACCGATATCCAGCCGGCCGTAGAAACCCGGCTCGCCTACCTGGATGGAAACACCCACATCGGCGAGCGCGGGACCTGCGACCGCGGCAGCAGCCAGGGCAAATGCGGCAATCAGCTTTTTCATGGTCCTCTCCTTCCTTGCATCCGTGGCTCCGGTACCCGAAGCCTTGGGTGCAGATTGCAGCAGTGCAGCTGAACGCCTGCGGAACAGATCCTGCGACTTGATTCAGCTTTCAGTCAGGAATGCGGCAGCGAAGGATTCGCGCCGCTGGGGCCGGAACGTCGGACGACGCCCGGCCCGGAACGCCTAGCGATCTTCGGTGCGTTGCTGCGTCGGGATGCCACTGCCCTGACGATTGCCCTTCTGGACCTGCATGTCAGGATTCTTCCCGCCTTCGTACTGCCGCACGCCATCGCCTACCGTGAGCTTCTCGGTCTCGCCCGGATCAGCGTTGGATTCGAGCGGCACTTGCGTACGCGGATTGTGCTTCTGGTCTTGCATGATCATCTCCACCTGGGTGGCTACGAACCGTTTGTTCGCCCGGGCACTATAGGAGCGACGGCGGCGCAGACCCATCCGACGCGGATGACTGAGAGGGTAGGATTTATCCTTCGCGGTAAGCGGGCCTCGCGCACGCTTTGCCTCGCTAGGGATGCCTCGGCATCTGCCGCCACTCGCGTGTCGAACCGGCGTTGGGGTCGAGCCGCGCCTCATTGGTGCCGACGATCGTGCCCTGCTCGTTGACCCAGTAGTACTGCCAGGTATTCGGCAATTCGACCGGCGTGCGCGGGTCGCGCGGGTTGTCATAGCGCTGTACATTGCCCAGCGCATCGCGGAACTGCGCGTTGTTGCGGGCAGTGGATTCGTTGCGCTGGTCGGTCACGCCCTGCCAGTTCTTCTGCGACCAATCGCGATATTCCTTCGCCGCTTGCGCATACGCTGCGGAGTTCTGCAGGTTCTGCTGCATCACACCGCGCGCGCCGAAGGCGGCGCCATTGCGGGCCGCAACCTGCGCAGCGACCAGCGGCAGCCAGGTGGAGTAGCCCGGCCATTGCCGCGCTTCGGAGAGTGCAGCAGTCACCGCCATCACCGCGGTGTCATATGCAGGGGCGATATGCACGGTCGCCAGGCCCTGGCACGGCACGCCATTGATGCTGTAGTGCACCGGATACTGCAGGGCCTGCGCGAAGCCTGCGATGGGCTGCACCGGACGCGGCGCGCCGAGTTGCAGGTTCTGCGGCCGGATGGCCATCAGGCGTTCATGGACATACTGCGCGGGCGGGTAATTGATCGGCACACCTGCGTTGCCGACCATCACGGTGAGCGCCTTGTTGTCGGCAGCGAGCAAGGTCAGAGCGAACTGGCCATCTTCACCCACATGCCAGCCCTGTGGCAGGGCATAGGTGAAGAACTGCCCGGTGGCAAGCTGCAATGACTGCGCGGCGGGCTGCGGCGCCCTGGTGACGGGCCTGACCTCCACGAATCCCTTCGGCACGGACTGCGCAGCCTGCACCGCGCAAAACCATGCGCAGGACGTGAGCACCAGCGCCGTGCGGCCCCATGACCTGTGTTTCATCTATTGCTCCGGAAGTGCGGTTCCACCTGGATTATCCCCGCTGGACACCCATCGGGGTCGGCCTTAGGGTACGAAAATGTACCGGCAAGGTGCGCCGCAACTGGCTTCCCTCGCGCTCGTCGTTATTGGTATGGCGCATGGCGCCGCGATCCGCGCCCAGCTGCCGGCGGAGCCGGACGAACTGGAAGCGGCAGCCGTCATCGGCGAGCGACCTGGCCCGGCGCTGTGGCGGGTGTCGCACGAGGGCCGCACGCTGTGGATATTGCCCACGCTGGCGCCTCTGCCACAGAAGGTCACCTGGCGCTCGAAGGAAGTGGAGGAGGTCATCGCCCAGGCGCAGGAGGTCTATACCGAGGGCAGCCTCGACCTGCGCATCGGTGGCAACGGCGCCGACAACGAGCGGATCCTGCAGGCGCTGGCCAACCCGGGGCACAAATGGCTGCGCGAGGTGATGCCTGCGGATATTTACGCGCAGTTCAATGCCCTGAACATGCGCTACGCCGGTGGCGACGCCCGCCTGGAGATCTTCCGCCCTTTCTATGCCGCGCTGGAGCTGCGCAAGCGGGCACTGACGCAGCTGCAGCTGAATTCAGATGGCCAGGTGCACGCGACCATCGGCTTTCTCGCCAGAAAGCATTACGTGAAGCAGCTGGGCATGGGCATGGTTCTCGCGCCGCGTCCGGCCCAACTCATCGGCAAGCTGCAGCGGGTGCCCGCGTCAGTGGACAACGAATGTGCCCGCTGGCAGTTGCTGCAGCTCGAGCGGGAGCTGCGCGACGCGATGGCCCGGGCCAATGCCTGGTCTGCCGGGGACATGCAGGCGCTGCGTCAGGACTGGGAGGCCAGCCGGCGGCAACGGCAGCAGGCCTCATGCACGCAGTTGCTCCAGGCCATCGCCCCTACCGAGCGCGCGATACGGGAGACGCGGCGGCGCAACCTCCGGGCGCTGGAAAAAGCACTGCAGAAGAACCGCACTACTTTCGCGTTGATGATGCTGGAAGATATGTTCGATCCGGACGGGCTCCTTGCCGGCCTGCGGGCAGCGGGCTATCTGGTGGAGGAGCCGCGCTCCTGATCACTGCTCATCCGTGTGGCTCGTGGATCGGGCAGCGGTTGGCGGTAGCGCGGAAATCGGCGGAGTGCTGGTAGGTAGCCTTGCGGGCGCGATTGATGTTGCCCAGCGGCTGGTGGGCAGCCAGGCCAGTCCACACGCTGAAACGCGTCTCGTCGTTCACACGCGCCACCCGCGCCGCGTCCCAGCTATCCTGCGGCGGCAAGCGCAGCGTCGCGACCTGTACGAAAGGCGCTTCCTCTTCCTTCCATTCAACGCTGGGATCTTCCACCGGCTGCTTTTCCAGGTCGCGGCACAGCTGCACCTCGAAGGCCCACTGGCCGTCGATGTCCGTCATGCTGGACTGGATCTCCTCGCGAATGGCATTCGGGCGACCCCTGGTGTCGATCTTCTCCCCGGTCAGGGCAATGAGAGCCGGGGTCAGCGGGCGCAGCCGGAACTTGGCGATGTAGCTGCCATAGCGGAATGGTGTGACACTGAAATAGGTCTCCCCCAGAGGATGCACCTGCGGCGCGCCACCCAGGCCGCCGAGCGTGGAGCTCTCCAGGCCGACCGCGCCCAGCGCGCTGTTGACCACCTGCAGCACCTTGGACAGCGCGACCTTGGCATGGGGAGCCTTGTCAGTGGTCCTGGCGAGCAGCTTGAGGTTGCCTGCAAATTTCTTCGCGGTGGGCACCATGAAGGTCGGGCCGTTCACCATCACGAAGTCCTGCGATTCGCCAGCGGCGCCAGCCAGACGCTCGCCGGCCACTCCCAGCACCTTCAGCGCCAGCCCGCGCGGCAGCGCGATCGCGTCATCGAGGATGTCGCCGGGATTGGTGGAGATGCGGACAATGGCTTCGTGAGTGCCTGGAGAGGCAAACATGCCCTGTGCCAGTTCCGGCGGCAGGGCTGGCTCTATGGAAAAACTGCCACCGAGCACGCCATGGGCTTTCGCATGCACTGCGCGTACCGCGTGCCCGTAATCTTCGCTGGTCTTTTCAAGGATGGTGTCGAAGGTCGCGTTCAGTTCGGCGACGACCCCGGCCTCGTCCTCCTGAAGCTCCTCTACCTGCGGGGAATAGGGAACGGGCGCGGCGCTAGCCATGAGGGGATCTCCAGAGCAATGGGACTGTCGCTCCAGTGAATGGCCCGCGCGAGACCAGGACAATGCTGTGATTGCCCCTCCCGAAGTAGGAGGAAGGCGCATTGCGAGTGGTATCCTCCACGCCTTCTCGTTCGACCAACGGCGGTGATCATCATGGCTTCCAAGAAAAAATCCGCGACGAAGTCGACGCCGCAGGCCGAGCGCCTGCTCGAGATGGCCCGCAAGGCCAAGACCAGCGGCGGCCATTTCGCCAAAGCCACCGGCAAGCTCGCGCTGGCCAACCAGTCCCGCAAAGCCACGCGCATAGGCTGAGCCGCCCACTACCTGGTTCGAGTTGCCCTAGTGGCCGTTGAGTGCCGCGAACACGCGCTCGTAGGCACCGCTTTTCTCCGCCCAGCGCAGCGCCCCGACGCGCTCCACCAGCACCTCGCCACCGGGCACCGTGCCGCTGCCCAGGATGCGCATAACTTCTGTGATGAATTCCGCCAGCGGCATCGCGTCGGGATCCAGCGCCTGGCTGGCTCCACCCAGTTCCGTCTGCACATACGGGGGCGTCAGCTCGAGCACTTCGACTGAAGAGGCCCGCAGCTGGAAGCGCAGCGACTGCAGCCAGGAGTGCAGGAACGCCTTGCTGGCGCAGTAGGTGGCGTAGTCGGCGCGGGGCACGAAGGCCAGTCCGGAAGACGTGGTGATGACAGTCGCCTGCGGCTGACGGCGCAGCAGAGGCAGCAAGGCAGTGGTAAGGCGCAGCACGCTCACGATGTTGGTGTCGATAATGGACTGTGACACCGCCGGGTCCGGGTGCTCCGCGGTCAGGTCCTCGACGCGGGTAATACCCGCATTGTTGAACAGCACGTTGAGTCGCGGAAACTGCTCGCGCACTGCCACCGCGAAGGCATCGATGCTGGTGGCCTCTGTTACGTCCAGCTGCAGGCCGCGCATGCCTGGATGCGCTGCAGTGATCTCATCCAGCAGCGCCTGCCGGCGCCCCGCGATGATCACCTGGTTGCCGCGCTGGTGCAGCGCCTCGGCGAGGGCGCGGCCAATACCGCTGGTGCCACCCGTAATGAGAATGGTGTTGCCGGTGAGATTCATGGGTTCAGGCCTCGATCAGGGGTTTGAGTGTGTCGACGCACCACTGGTGGAAGCTGGTGGGCGTTGTGGAGCGCGCATCGCGCGCCGCAGCGTTGTCCAGGCCATGGTTCTTGGCCATCGCCATGTCGAGCATGCCCTGCGCCACGGCTTCGGACATGCCGTTGCGCAGCAGATTGACCTTGAAGGTGTCGCCGGGAACCTGCTGGAAGCGCACTGGGCTGCCCAGCACCTCGGACATGATGCGCGCCATGTCGTTGAAGGAAAGATCTTCCGGCCCCAGCACCGCCACGCTGTCACGCCCCGTCCATGCCTCATCCAGCAGTAGCTGCGACGCCACCGCTGCGATGTCGCGGGTAGCGCAACTGGGCAGTTTGCGATCACCGTCGATGGGTGCGAAGAACACGCCCTGGGTCTTGATGGATTGCACCTGACGCAGCAGGTTGTCCATGAACGAGGGCATGGCTAGTTCGCGCAGATGCACGCCGGTGGCGGCGATCAGATCGTCCATGGCCAGGGACGCCGTCACGTGCCCCGCGTTGCGGGCCAGCACCGAACCCCGTCCCAGAGCGGTGACGGAAACAACGCGCCGAACGCCGTGCTCGTGCAGCGCCGCGCAGGCCGCGCGGGTGAAGTCCAGATATGCCGCTTGCAGGCTGGGCGCACGCGGGTCCGGCGGGCACAGCCAGAACACCGCTTCAGCGCCTGCGAATGCCCGGGAAACCACATCCTTGTCGGCGTGCGAACCCTGCACCACCTCTACGCGGCTGCGTACCCGGGCTGGAAGCCGCGCGGGATTGCGTTCGACGACACGCAGCGGCGTGCCGCTGTCCAGCAGCCGCGCCAGAACCTGGCTGCCGATAGCCCCGGCCGGGGTGGTGATGACGATCATGATGCTGGCTCCGCGCTGTGGCTTTAGTGGAGGGGCATACTGCGGCCTGGTTGAGCATTCCGCCAACGCACGCTGGGAAGACTAAGAATGCAGAAAAGTCATGCTCGTGGCTTCGACCGCCACGCGCTGGGCGGCCTCGCGGTGCTTGCGGCCGTGGTGAAGGCAGGCAGCTTCGTGCATGCCGGCGAGGCACTGGGTCTGACCCAGTCCGCGGTCAGTCGGGCGGTGGCGCGCCTCGAGGAACGGGTTGGCGTACGGCTGTTCCGTCGCACGGCACGCGCGGTGTCGCTGACGGATGAAGGCCTGCGCTACTACGAATCCGTGGCCCCGCATCTGGCCGCCATCGCGGAGGCCACCATCGAGGCAGGTGACTCCTCCTCGCAGGTGCGCGGGCGCCTGCGCGTCAACGTGGATGCTGGCATCGGCCAGTTCCTGCTGACGCCGCGCATGCAGCCATTCCTGGATCAACACCCCGGCCTTGTGCTGGAGATCGCCGTGCGCGACCGCATGGGCGACATGGTTCGCGAAGGTTTCGACGTCAGCATCCGCTTCGGCATTCCGGAACCATCGGCGTTGAAGGCCCGGCTGCTGCTGCGCACCCGCGTGGTCACCTGCGCGTCGCCGGCATACCTTGCGCGCTTCGGCACACCGCGACGCCCTGCCGACATCGCGAAGCATCGGTGCGTGCTGATGCGCAACCCGGTGACAGGCAGTCATTTCGAGTGGGAATTCATCCGCGGCAGGAAGGCCGTGCCGGTGAATGCCACCGGTCAGCTGCTGGTGAACCAGACCGGCTCACTGATGGCCGCTGTTGCAGGAGGGCTTGGCATCGGCCAGCTGCTGGAGCTTTACGCCGGCGAGTTACTGGCGGATGGCCGGCTGGTCCAGGTGCTGCCAGAGTGGGCTGAGGAGAAATACCCGCTGTATGCGTACCACCACTCGGCCCAGCTCATGTCGGCAAGGGTGCGGGCCTTCCTGGACTTCGTGGTTTCGCTCACTCGCGGAGTGCAGTCCTGAGCCGGGGCCGGAGATGGCGCGCTGGAACCTAGCGCGCCACGCGTTGCCGGTATGCCGCGCGTGCAGCTTCGATCTGTGCGGACCTCGCGATCACCCACTCCGCCAGCGTCTGCACCGGTTTCAGGAAATCCCGCCCCAGTTCAGTCAGTGTGTATTCCACCTGCGGTGGCTTGGTCGGCGTCACGGTGCGCAGCACGAAGCCATTCTCTTCGAGATCCCTGAGAGTCGAAGCCAGCATCTTCTGGCTGATCTCGCCAATCTCCCGCCGCAGGGCGTTGAAGCGCAGCGGGCCGCGGCCAAGCGAGCGCACCACCAGCATCGTCCACTTGTCGCTGATGCGCGCGAGCATGCGGCTGATGTGCTCGCAGGTGGCGGCGGTTTCCTCGGGGTGACTTGGTACCCCGGCAGTGCCTGCTTGATCCATGCTGATGCTGCCCGTAAATTGGTTACGAATCGTAACCTGCATACGGAAAGATACCATGACTGCCAAGCCCCGCATTGCCGTGATCATCGGCTCCACCCGCCCCACCCGCTTCGCCGACAAGCCCGCCGAGTGGGTGCTGAAGCAGGCGCAGGCGCGCGACGACATGGAGGCCGAACTGGTGGACCTGCGCGACCACCCGATGCCGTTTTTCGACGAGGCTGCATCGAACCGATGGATGCCCACCCAGACCCCCGCCGCCGTGCGTTGGCAGCAGACCCTGGCGCGCTTCGACGGTTACATCTTCGTGGTGGCCGAGTACAACCGCTCGATCACCGGCGCGCTGAAGAACGCGCTGGACTGGGCTTATCAGGAGTGGGAGCACAAGCCGTTCACGGCCATTGGCTACGGCGGCACTGGCGCCGCCCGTGCGGTGGAGCATCTGCGCCTGATCGGCATCGAGTTGAACATGGTGCCGACGCGCAACGCGGTGCATATCGGCGGCGGCGATTTCATGACAGTGCACCCGCTGGGAGCGAACAAGCCGATCGAGGACGTGGAGGGGCATCTGCTGCCGTCGGCTAAAGCCTCGCTGGATGAGCTCGCCTGGTGGTCGAAGGCGACGATGGCGGCGAAGGCTGCCGCGTAGGATCACGCTGGCGGGCGATTCGGCATCTGCGGGTGCCGCCCGGCGGTGCACAGGAGGACGCTATCGGCCAACAGCCGAGGATCCATCCGATGCAAAAGCCCGAAGATCGCCCCGCCATTCCTGCCGGCCCGCGCACTGCGGACGATGCGGGCCAGAAGGACAACTCATCGGCCTTTGATCCAGATGCTCCGGCTGCCGATGGCGAAGCGCAATCGCGGGATTCGGAGCAGGCACTGGAGCGCGCGCTGGGGCGAATTCCGCCCGGCTGACGCTGGCCGGTTTTTTCCGCGGTAGTAGCCGCGCGCGGCCGATGCGTGCCGCCGCAGCGATTGGTGTCCACAACACTGCTCCATCCGCCCTGCCGGTATTGCCAGCTGTTGTCGTAGGCTCGGCTCTGGCCTGTCAGCGACCAGGAGTGCGTTGGATGAAGAACCGGGTATTAGTGCTGCTCGCGGCGCTGGTGTGCGCCCTGCCCGCGGTTGGCAGGGAGGATCTGGCAGGGCTCAGGCAGCAGGCCGCCCGCGTGACCATCGTGCGCGACGACTGGGGCATCGCGCATGTACACGGCAGGACCGACGCCGACGCCGTGTTCGGCATGATCTACAGCCAGGCCGAGGACGATTTCAACCGGGTGGAGCACAACTACCTGCTGTCGCTGGGCAGGCTGGCGGGAGCGGAAGGCGAAGGCGCCATCTACCAGGATCTGCGGCAGAAGCTCTTCATCGATCCGGTTCAGCTCAAGACGCTGTATGCGCAGAGCCCGGCCAGGCTGAAGGTATTGATGGATGCCTGGGCCGCCGGGCTCAACTATTACCTGGCGACGCACCCGCGCGTGCGGCCGCGGGTGATCCGGCGGTTCGAACCGTGGATGGCCCTGAGCTTCACGGAGGGCAGCATCGGCGGCGACATCGAGAAGGTCTCCACCACCGCGCTGCAGGCCTTCTACGGCGACGCGCAGCCGCCGTCCGTACCGGCACAGGTGGCTGCGGCGGAGCGGTTCGTCGAGCCCAGCGGTTCCAATGGCATCACCATCTCGCCCTTCCGCACGGCCAATGGCCATGCGCTGTTGCTGATCAACCCGCACACTTCGTTCTACTTCCGCTCCGAGCTGCAGATGAGCAGTGACGAAGGGCTGAATGTGTATGGCGCTGCCACCTGGGGGCAGTTCTTCATCTACCAGGGGTTCAACGAGAAGCAGGGCTGGATGCACACCACCAGCGGCGTGGACGTGGTGGACGAGTTCGCCGAGAAGGTGAGCCGCCGGGACGGCAAGCTGTTCTACCAGTACGGCGCGGAGCAGCGGCCAGTAGTGGCGAAAACCATCGTGGTGCCTTATCGCGGCGCCGGCGGCCGGATGACGGAAAAGGCGTTCACGACCTACTCCACCCACCACGGCCCCATCGTGCGCGCCGGCGCCGATGGCCGCTGGATCGCGGTGGCGTTGATGAACAAGCCGGTGGAGGCGCTCAGCCAGTCGTTCCTGCGCACCAAGGCACGCGACCTGCCGTCCTTCCTGCAGGTGGCCGAGCAGTTCCAGGCGAACTCCTCCAACAACACGCTGTACGCCAACGCCGATGGCAACACCGCCTACCTGCATCCGCAATTCATCCCGAAGCGCGACGACCGCTTCGACTACACGCAGCCGGTGGACGGGGCCGACCCGGCCACCGACTGGCAGGGGCTGCACCGGCTGGATGAGCGGCCGAACGTCATCGATCCATCCAATGGCTGGCTGCAGAACACCAACAACTGGCCCTATTCAGTGGCCGGCGTGCTGAGCCCGAAGCGCGAGGCGTTCCCGCGCTACATGGATACGGCGGGCGAGAACGCGCGCGGGCTGCATGCGCTGATGCTGCTGGAGCCGGCCAGCGACTTCACCGCGGAATCCCTGCGTGCGGCCGCCTTCGATTCCTACCTGCCCGCCTTCGCGCAGCTCATCCCGCCGGTAGTGAAGGCCTATGACCAGCTTCCCCGCGAGGATGCGCTGCGCGCAAAATTGAAAGAGCAGGTGGAGCTGCTGCGGCGCTGGAACTACCGCTGGGGTGCGGATTCGGTGCCCACGGCGCTGGCCGTGTTCTGGGGCGAGGGCATGTTCACGAAGTCCGCCGCAGCGGCGCGCGCGGCGGGCATCAACACGCTGCAATACATGCGCGAGAACACCACGCCCGCACAGAAGCTCGAGGCCCTCGCAGCCGCCTCGGATCTGCTGGCCAGGGACTTCGGCAGCTGGCGCACGCCATGGGGTGAGATCAACCGCTTCCAGCGCCTCAGCGCCGATATCGCACTGAAGTACGACGATGCGGCGCCGTCGGAGCCGGTGCCGTTCGTGTCGAGCCAGTGGGGCTCACTTGCCTCGTTCGGTGCGCGGCGCCAGGAAGGGACGAAGCGCTACTACGGCACCAGTGGCAACAGCTTCGTCGCGGTGGTGGAGTTTGGCGACCGTGTCAGCGCGAAGGCGGTGATGGCGGGCGGCCAGAGCGGCGACCCCGATTCATCGCACTTCCGTGATGGGGTCACGCGTTATGCGGCTGGCGACTTGCGCGAAGTGTATTTCTATCCCGACCAGCTGCGCGGTCATGCCAGCGCGGCGCGGCATCCGGGAGAGTGAGCTGCGCCGCGCGCTAGTCTTCTGACTGATCGTGAATCAGCGTGGAACTGTGATTGCCGCCGCGCCGATCCTGCGTCATGTCGTCGATCACCATGTTCAGCGCCGCGGTGGACAGCAGCACCTCGGCCAGCGACAGCAGCAGCGACACGGCCAGCACCAGCAGGCTGAGACCGAACAGCGCTTTGCCCACGCCCTGCTTGTCGATGAAGATGGCGAACATCGATATGGCACACAGGATGAAACTCAGCACCGCGCCGGTCTGCATATGCTGGATGAGCTGCACGCGCTGCTTCAGGTTGCGCAGCTGGCGCCGCGCCAGCGCGCTGACCGCCCCGCCCTCGCCCGGATGCAGCTGGCGGATGATGGTCGCCAGCGTCAGGAAGCGGTTGGTATAGGCCAGCAGCAGCAGCGAGATCGCCGGAAACAGCAGCGCCGGGGTTGTCAGGGACATCATTTGGGGGAACTCAATGCAGCTCAGTTGCTGCTGGGGGGCGGAACATTGTTGGCGTGCCGGAAGGCCAGCTGCCGGTTGCCGTTGTACAGCATCCAGCCGTTGGTGTAGCGGCGACGCAGCGTCTTGCCGGCGTTCGGCGCGCCGGACGCTGCCATGAGGCCGATCAACAGGACGGTGGTGAACTGGTTCATCTCGCTCTCTCTGCGAAGTCGGATCTCGTTATCGGGCGGTCCTCGCGCCGAACAGCCGGCGCAGGGCCATCAGCCACAGCGGCGTCGTCAGCAAGGCCAGCTGGCTGTAGGGCGGCAGCCACAGACCGAGCACCACCGCCAGCAATGCAGCCAGCAGCATGGCGAGCGGTCGCACCCGGAAAAACCGCAGCTCCGCGGCGTCGGCACCGGCTGCCTCCGCATGAGCTTCCCGGGTGACCACGCGCACCACGCGCAACGTGAGCAGCGCCACCATCACCAGCGTGAGGTTGTAAAACAGCGCCGGCACGAACTGTCCGAGGTTCTTGGTCAGGAAGGCCGTGGCAAACGGCATGAAGGCGATCAGCAGCAACAGCAGGATGTTCGGCCACAGGAAGCTGGGCTGGAAGCGCCGGGCGCGCATGAATGCGGCGTGGTGGACCATCCAGATGCGGCCGATCACCAGGAAGCTGAGGACATAGCCGAAGAAGCTCGGCAGCAGGTGCTTCAGCTCCTGCCAGTAGGCGGCATGGGTGCTGCCGCGCGGCAGCTCCGGCACATGGATCTCGATGACCAGCAGCGTGATGGCGATCGCGAAGACCGCGTCGGCGAAGAGTTCCAGCCGCTCCAGCGGATGGTCCCGGTGAGTTTCTGCCATGGCTTTAGCGTACGCAGCCGGCCTGCGATGTGCCAGTCGTCGTCAGGCACTGAGCTACAGCGTCAGTGAACGCACCAGGAACGCCGCGCTCGCCGGGCACAATGTGCTCGCCTGGCGCGTTCCCAGAATGGTGGCAGGTGCCGAGCCGCGATCAGCCACCTTGAAGCCCGCGCGCTCGAAGAAGGCAGCGGCCCAGGTGGTCAGCAGCCAGGCCTTGCGGGCGCCGGCGTCGTGGGCGCGGCGCATCAGCAGCGCCAGCATGCTGCGGCCCATGCCGATCCCGCGGTGCCCGGCGGGCGCCACCAGCGAGCGCAGCAACACATCCTCGCCATATTGCTCGAAACCGCCGTACCCAATGGCGGCGCGGGACAACGTCGCGTAGCGGTAGAACACGCGGCCCGGCTCGCCCAAGTCATCGATCGGCAGGCCGCTGGCCTGCAGCGCCGCGCGCAGCTGCGCGTCGTTGCCGTCAATGCAGGTGTCCACCAGCACTGGGGTGCCATCCTCCTTGGTCCGGTCAATCGCAGCCATCGGCGGCAGCAGATCCAGCACCAGATCGGAGGGCCGGCACAGTTTGCTGCCCCTGGCGGTGATCACGATCGGACGGTTGATCAGCAACGGGTAGCGCACCATCTGGTCGATCAGGTAGTCGTCATCCAGGTTCTCGTCAGCCAGTCCCAGTTCCTGATAGGGCGTGCCCTTGATCCGCAACAGGTTGCGGATACCGCCCACCTGTACCGCGATGGTCCGCAGCGTGTGCTGGTCCGGGGGACTGCGCAGGTATTCGATGACGGTCGGCTCGGTTCCGCTGGCGCGGATCAATGCGAGCACATTGCGGGAAGTGCCGCATTGGGGGTTGTGGTAGATCGTGGCGGCGGTGGTCACGGCAGCATTGTCAGCTGAAATCAGCTGCGCGCGGTAACGATCCTCATCGCCAGAGATGGCTAGGGTGAAGAGGGCAGCCAACGCTGCCGCTGCGCCACCTCCAGCGCGCCGTGGAATGTCAGAACGAGCGGATGACGGCGATCAGCAGCGACGGGGAACCCTTCGCATCGAGCAGCGGGCTGTCCTTGAGCGTGCCGGGCAGGGCCTTGTAGCCAACGTCGCCGAGCAGCATCCACCTGCCGGCGAAGCGATACTCCAGGCTTGCACCGACGCCGGGAATGAACGCCGCATCCGGCTTGTAAGAGACCACCCCCCGGGCGATCTCCTCGTCGAGCGTGCCGTAGTAGTACCGCGACATTTTCTTCGATAGAAAGTTGCCGCTGGCATAAGGCGTCAAGGTCAGGTTCTCCGCGAGCTCGAGAGGATAGCCATAACGCACTGTCGCCTCGAATCCACCGCTCTTGTCGAGCACATCCGCGACCAGCGTGGCGCGAAGCTGGCCATAAGGACCATTGAATCCCACCCGCACGCCGGCATCGAGGCTGTCATCGCGATCGGACAGCAGGTTGCGGTCAATGCCGTTCGCGGCGAGTTCGGGAATGCCGAAGTCCTTCGCATCGATGCCATCAAGGCGTGCGCCGGCAATCGCGTCGAGACTGAATTGCTCGCCGCGCAGAAGATGCACCCCGCCCTCGATGCCGCGGAAGAACAGCCGTTCGCTCTCGTAGATGACTACGGGCAGCGGCGTGACGCGTGCATCGCGGCCCGCATAGGCGCCGTCACTGACCACTGCACCGACCCCGAGACCCCAACTCGCTTCTTCCTGAGCCGGCGCGGTACCGGCGGCGACGACGGTGGCGGCGACCGCCACCCTGAGCAATGTCTTATTCACGCGGACTTCCTCTGCATGGGGAGCGGGGTATGCAGACTAGCCAACGATACTTAACCGGAACTTAGTACCACACGGGCATGTGGAAACCGCACCAGCGCGCGCAGTCCTCCGGCCGGTCGATTGAACAGCTTCAGTTCGGCCTGCAGGCGCTGGGCCGCGCCTTGTGCAATGGCAAGTCCGAGGCCGCTGCCCTCCACGCCGGTGCCGACCACCCGGTAGAAGCGATCGAACACGCGCGACAACTGGTCCTCCGGAATGCCTGGCCCGGCATCCAGTATCTCGACCGTCACCAGGCCATCGATGATGGCGAGTCGCGCGTCCACCACGGCTCCCCGCGGTGAGTAGCGCAGGGCGTTGTCCAGCAGGTTATCCAGCAGGCTGCGCAGCCCGTGCTCATGCCCCACGATGCATGCATCCTCGATCCCGGCATGAAAGCCCAGATCGATGTGACGCTGGTCCGCCAGCGGCAGCAATGCCGTAACCGCAGCCCGCAACTGCTCCCGCAGGGAAAGTTCACGCACGGCTTCTTCACCTGCGCCGGCGTCCGCACGCGCCAGTCGCAGCAGTTGCTCCAGCACGCGGTGCGCCCGCTGCAATCCGGCCTCCATGGAGCCCACGCGCCCAACGGCCGCCGCGGGCAACACGTCGCGCAGGTTCTGCAGCTGCACGCTGAGCGCGGCGACCGGGGTGCGCAGCTCATGGGCGGCGTCGTGGATGAAATGCTGCTGCGCGACGAACGACTTGCGCAAGCGTTCCAGCAGCGAATTGATCGCTACCACCAGCGGTTCGATCTCCGCCGGAACGCCTGCCAGCGGCAGCGCGGAGAAAGTGCGCACGTCCTGTTCGGACACCGACCGGGCGATGGAGTCGAGCGGCCGCAGGCTCGCGCGGATCGCCAGCCACACGATGAAGCTGGATAGCGGAATCAGCAGCAGCAGCGACAACAGCGTTCGGTTCGACAACTCCACGATGGCATCCCGACGGAACACGGAGCGCTGCAACGTCTGCACGGTGCCCTCCGGGGTGGCCAGCGTATAAACATGCCAGCGTTCGCCGTTGCTCTCGAGCTCGCTGAACCCGGCTTGCTGCAATGGGTTCAGCGGCAGACCGGGATGCGTGGCCTCGATCAACTGCCCATCCTTGCTCCACAGCACCACCTCGTACGCACCTTCGCTGTCGGCCGCGGCCCGCAGGGGGTGCGACCGGTTGCCGAGTGAAACCTTGGCGAAGGCCTCCATCTGCTCGTTCATGAACCCGCTCACCATCTCGCGTCCCGACACCCACGCGAAGACCGTCGTGATGGCGGCCACTGCGATGTAGGTGGGAATCAGCCAGCGCAGCAGGTTGTTGCGCAACGATGCGTTGCTGGCCACCTCATTCCTCCACGATGCGCCAGCCGAGGCCACGGACATTGCGGATGAAGCCGCTGCCGAAGCGGCGACGCAGGCCGTGTATCACCACTTCGATGGTGTTGCTGCTGACTTCATCGTCCCAGCCGTAGATGCGGCTTTCCAGCTGAGCGCGCGAAAGCACAGCGCCAGGATGCTCAAGCAGTGCATGCAGCAATCCGAACTCGCGCGCCGTAAGCGCGTGGACGGCATCCATATGGCGCAGCTCGCGGGTGGCCAGGTCAAGACGAATGGATCTGGTGCCGATGGATGAATCAACATGGCCGCTGCGACGCCGCACGATGGCGCGGAGGCGGGCCAGCACCTCGCGCACGTCGAATGGCTTCACCAGGTAATCGTCCGCCCCGCTGTCCAGGACCGAGACGCGATCGTCCAGCCCGCCACGCGCGGTGAGAATCAGCACTGGGGTGCGGTCGCCGCTGGCGCGAGCGGCGCGCAGCAAGCTGGCGCCGTCCAGCTTGGGAAGCCCGAGGTCGAGGACGATGGCGTCGTAGCTGCCATGGATCAGGGCCGACTGGGCCTGCAAGCCGTCGCGGAGCCAATCGACTGCCATGCCGGCGCGTGAGAGCGCCTCCGTCAGGCCCTCGCCGATCATGCGGTCGTCTTCAACGAGGAGAATGCGCAACAGGGATTACCAAAGATTCCGTAGCAGCCTAGCACCGGAGCTCAAGAGCAACTTAGAGCCTCTTCCGCAGCGGAGGGCCGTCGTCAGGAGCGCGCCGTAACGATCCGTATCGCCAGCGACATCTTCCCCACGTACTCCTGCAGGTTCTGCGCATGCGCCTTGATGCCGCTGGAGGTGTCGAGCAGGTGCGATGCCAGGTTCTCGATGCTGATGCCATCGCGTTCCCAGTTCGCCCTGGCTTCACTGCGCGCCAGTGTGCTGACGATCACCGCGTGCAGCGCGGTCTCGAACTGCGCGAACAGCGGCCCTTCCTGGGCCCGCGCCACCTCGAGCAGCTCGACCATGTTGGGGCGGGACACCTGCCCGAGCGCGTCGCGGCACAAGACCTCGAAGATGGCCAGCAGCGTTTCGGCTGTGGCCGTGCCCTGCTGGCCCGCGAGCCTGCGGATCTCGCCCAGCGTCTGCTCGGTGATGTGCTCCAGGGCGGCGTGGAACAGCGCCTCCTTGTTGCGGAACTGCAGGTACAGGGTCTGCCGCGACACGCCGGCCACCTCTGCGATGGCCTCCATCGAGGCCTTGCGGTAGCCAAACTGATAGAAGACCTCGGCCGCGGCGGCGCGGATGGCCGCATGGTGGGGGCTTTGGCTGGGCAGCTTCTCTTCTGGCACGAAGGATCCCGACGGAAAGAGGGTGACGTAATATTAACACACTTTACAAGTACCGTAACTTCTGTAAAGCTGCCGCCGACGCTGCCGCAACGCGATGGAGCCCCGCCATGAGTTCACATTCCCTGCCTCTCCCACGCGGCCCCCAGCCGCGCGGCTACGACGGCTCGCCCCAATCGGCCGACGGCCGCTTCCGCAATCTCAAGCCGCGCGCTCCGGGTCCCGGCATCACCTGGAAGGACATGTGGACCTTCTTCTTCAACAAACCCGCCAACACGCGGCCGCCCGCGCCGCCGACCGTACTGCCGCTTACGCGCGCTGACCTGGAAGCTGCGCCCGACCGCAGCCTGTTCCGGCTTGGCCATTCCACCTTGCTGCTCAAGCTGCGCGACGGCTTCTGGATCACCGACCCGGTGTTCGCCGAGCGCGCCTCGCCGGTGCAATGGGCGGGGCCGAAGCGTTTCCATGCGCCGCCCATACGGCTTGAGGACCTCCCGCCGCTGCGCGGCGTCGTGCTCTCGCATGACCATTACGACCACCTGGACCGCGCGACGGTGAAGAAGCTGGCGAGCAAGGCCGAGGTGTTCCTCACGCCGCTGGGTGTAGGCGACCGGCTGGTGCGGTGGGGCGTGCCGGCGGCCAAGGTGCGCCAGTTCAACTGGTGGCAGGAAACCCAGGTCGACGGGCTGCGCTTTGCGTTCACTCCGGCGCAGCACTTCTCAGGCCGCAGTCTGTGGGACTCAAACCGCACCTTGTGGGGCTCGTGGGTGATCATCGACCCGCCGCGCAATGAGGAGGACGCAGGGCTGCGCCTGTTCTTCAGCGGCGATACGGGCTACTTCGACGGATTCAAGGAGATTGGCCGGCGCTTCGGGCCATTCGATGTGACGATGATCGAGGCCGGCGCTTACGACCCGCGCTGGGCATACGTCCACATGCTGCCGCAGCAGACCGTGCAGGCGCATGCGGATCTGCGCGGCCGCTGGCTGCTTCCGGTGCACAACGGCACGTTTGATCTGGCAATGCATGCCTGGGATGACCCGTTCGAGCAGATCGCGCGGCTGGCCGCTGAGCGCACCATCTCACTCATAACCCCGCATATGGGTGAGCGCGTGAATCTGGCTGCCCCGCAGGCGACCGGGGCGTGGTGGCGCGAAGGCGCGTCGTCGCCGGTGCCCGCAGCCGGCTGATGGCTTCATCACACTGAACCCGGAGGCCGCCGCAACGGGCGCCTCCGGATTCAGCATCGGGCCGGATGCCGGACTAGAACCGGTATCCCAGACCCACTGTCACTTCACCGCCATCGAGCGAGTCACTGGCCTGGTCGACCAGCTTGTCGACGTAACGATACCGCGCATCCACGCGCGCGAAGATGCGGTCCGTGAAGTCGTACTTGAGGCCAACGCCCACGTTGGCCGTCACGCCCTCATCGTCATCGATAGCAACCTGCTGGCTGCCGACGGTGCCGACGATCGGCCGGTCGAGGTTCGCGAATGCATAACCCACACCTGCCGTGACATAGGGTGTCAGGCGTGTGCCAGTGGAGAAGTTGTACACGGCGTTGATGTCCGCCGTATAGACATCGATGTCGATGTCGTCAGCGACGAGCCCCGTGACCTTGTTGGGGCTGATCCCAAACGAACCTTCCAGGGCGAGGTTGGGCGTGAAGTTGTAGGCGTAACGCAGGCCCGCGACGAAATCGTCGTCCAGCTTCGGCACATTGCCGGAGACCGGCGCCTTGGTGAGGTCATCGCCGAACAGTGCACCGGCGTAGACGCTGATCTCACTGGTTCCCGTGCGTTCCTGCGCCGCGGCAGGCAGCGCCCCCAGCAGCAGTGCTCCGGCCACAGCCGCACCCACCAGACTTGTCTTCTTAATGCTCATACCAATTCTCCTGATACTTGTAAGTGGCATCGGGAGACGACCAATTGTTTGCGTCTCTCTGTCACATACCTGTATCTGGAGACGGGCCCGCCCTTCCATACCGTCCAGATGGGTCTGGCTGCCCTCCCCCTTTTGGCAGATGCGCCGGTGCGACCAAGGTGCACTTGCGGCCACGCCGGCTTACTACTACCGCGGTTACGCCTGGCAGGGCCGTGCCGGTGAAGCCGCACCGAACATGCCCCAGCTGGCGCGCCTGAAGGGGTCCCGCCAACCGGACATCGACGTCGGCGCAGCTTCCACACTGGTGGAGCGCTATCTGCCCGATGCGTTCATCACCAAGGACCGCTCTCTCGGCATGCCGATGTTGGTTCTATCGGCCGATGGCAAGGTGA
>JBEVNO010000082.1:0-4677 GCA_040508085.1 Steroidobacteraceae bacterium | reverse complement strand
GTAGTGGTAACAGCGGCGGCCCCATGGCCGACATCAACGTTACGCCCCTCGTGGACGTGATGCTGGTGCTGCTGATCATCTTCATCATCACGGCGCCCCTGATGTCCCACAAGGTCAAGGTGGATCTGCCTGAAGCCAACCTGGTGCAGAATCCGGAGGACGCTGAAAAGCGGTCCAGCCCGATCACCCTGGCGGTTCAGGAAGACGGCTCGATCTACTGGAACGACGAGGAAATCGACAAGCAGACGCTCGAGTCCCGCTTGGCGACCGCCGCCCAGCAGACCCCGCAGCCGCCGCTGAACCTGCGTGGTGACCGCACGACCAAGATGCGCGTCATCAACGAGCTGACCAAGGTCGCGCAGGAGCAGGGCATGCTCGACGTCGGCTTCGTCGCCACCAAAGTAAAGGGGCAGTAAGCCATGGCGTTCAGTACTGGTGGTAACAAAGGCCCCATGGCCGACATCAACGTCACGCCCCTCGTGGACGTGATGCTGGTGCTGCTGATCATCTTCATCGTCACCGCGCCGATCATGACCTACCCGATCGCCGTTGACCTGCCGCAGCGCGTTCTCAACCCACCACCGGTGACGGTTGAGCCGCCGCCGCCGATCGAGCTGAAGGTGGACGCCAGCAACCAGGTGTCCTGGAACAACAGCCCGGTCTCGGTGGATGAGCTGCAGCAGCGCATGGAGCAGGAAGTGCAGCGCGATCCGACCAACCAGCCGGAACTGCGCATCGATGCCAGCCCGGACTCGGAGTACGACGTGATGGCCAAGGTGTTGGCCGCCGCGAAGAACGCCCAGATGAAGAAGATCGGCTTCGTTCAGCAGTAATACGCAAGACGCAGTCATGACGCGACTGGAAAACGCCCCTGGAGACAGGGGCGTTTTTTTTTGTCCATCCGGCGCCGGCGATGCGATCGCTACGCTGCAACCGCGCCCCGCCCGCTATCATCCGCCGATGCCCGCAACCCTCTTCGCCCTTGGCGACTGGCTCGATGCCGTTCCCCACCTCCGTCCCTTGATGGTGGTGGCCTATATCCTCTACCTGCTCTGGCTCACCGGCTGGATCATGCTGCAGAAGCGCGAGCCGGTGGCCACGCTGAGCTGGATCCTGTCGCTGGCCGCCCTGCCCTACCTGGGGCTGTTCATCTACTACCTGCTCGGCCCGCAGAAAGTGAAGCGGCAACGCCTGCGCCGCGGCCGTTCGCGCTCGGGCATGGAGCACTACAGCAGCGTCTGCCCGCCGGATGCGGACTGTACCGAGCTGGCCAAGATCGCGCAGGCCACGACCGGGCTGGCACCGAGTTCAGCGACGGAACTGGAGTGGCTGGTCGATGGTGCGACCACGTATCGGACCCTGCTGGCCGCCGTGGCCAAGGCGCGCGACCACGTGCACCTGGAGTACTACATCTTCAATCCGGATCACGCCGGCACCGCCCTGCGCGACGCGCTGGTCGAGCGCGCCGCAGCCGGGGTGCGGGTGCGCCTGCTGCTCGATGCGGTAGGCGCGGCGGGCATCCGCAAGCGCTTCCTGCAGCCGTTGCTGGATGCCGGTGCCGAGGTGGTCTGGTTCCACCCGCGGCAGCTGCTCAAGCCGTTCAAGCGGCCCTGGCTCAACCTGCGCACCCACCGCAAGCTGGTCGTCATCGATGGCCGCGAAGCCTTCACCGGCGGGATCAACATCACCGACGAGGAAGACGAGAGCCGTCGCCCCGATGCCTACCGCGATCTGCACATGCGCCTGCGCGGCCATGTCGTGCGCAGCCTGCAGCTGGTCTTCATCGAGGACTGGATCTACGCGACCGGGCAGGAGCCGGCGCGCTTCAACATTGCCGAGCTGTGGCCTGAAGACATGGCCAATCGCAGCGACGGTCCGATCAACGCACAGGTGCTGATCTCCGGCCCGGATTCGTCCTGGGAAACAATCCACCGCCTGCACGTGGCGGCGATCCACGAAGCACGCCAGCGCGTGTGGCTGGTGACGCCCTACTTCGTGCCCGGCGAAGCGGCCCGCATGGCACTGACCTCCGCTGCGCTGGGCGGGCTGGATGTGCGCCTGCTGGTACCGAAGATGAGCGACTCCTGGTTCGTCACCCAGGCGGCGCGTTCGTACTTCGACGAGTTGCTGCAGGCCGGGGTGAAGATCTACGAATACGGCCCGCGGATGCTGCACACCAAGGCCTTCATCGCCGATGACGATGTCTGCATCGTGGGCAGCGCGAACTTCGACCACCGCAGTTTCCGGCTGAATTTCGAGCTCTCGATGATGTTCACCGACAGCGACCGGATCACCGCGCTGGCGCAGATCCTGGAGGGCGAGTTCGCCGCCGCCACGCCGGTGCGCAACGACCGCAACCGCGCCCTGTGGCGGCACCTGGTGCCGGAAGCCTTCGCGCGGCTCGCCTCGCCGCTGCTGTAGGGGCACCGGCCACGTGGAACACACGGGCGGGGCGGCGCTACACTGGCGCCCTTCACCGGGGAGGAGTGCTGCATGTACTGGCTGTTCCTGTTGCTTGCGCTGGGCTGTTTCGCCCTGGCGCTGAAAACGCCGAGCATGGGGCTGATGGCCCTGTCCCTGCTGGGTACCCTGGTGTTCCTGCTGGCGTGGGTGCGCGGCCTGTACGTGGCGCGTTTCGGCGATCTGCAGCGCGATACCCATGCCATCACCGACCCCACTGAACTGCGCCGGTTGCGGGAGCTTGCCGAACAGGCGCGCACCCCGGCGGCGCAGGGCGAATCCGACCCCCTGTAGTGCCATGACCCAACTCAGCGTCAACGTGAACAAGATCGCGGTGCTGCGCAACTCGCGCGGCGGCACCGACCCGGACGTGCTGCAGGCCGCGCGCGCGTGCCTGGCCGCCGGCGCGCACGGCATCACCGTGCACCCGCGCCCGGACCGCCGCCACATCCACGCCGAGGACGTGCTGGCGCTGTCGGCGCTGACGCGCGCGCAGGGCGTCGAGTTCAACATCGAAGGCAACCCGTTCGCGCCGCCGCGCGAGGGCTACCCCGGGCTGCTGCCGCTGTGCGCGCAGACCCGTCCCGCCCAGGCCACCCTGGTGCCCGATGGCGACGGCCAGCTCACCTCCGACCACGGGTTCGACTTCGCCCGCGATGCAGCGCGGCTGCGCCCGCTGATCGCCGAACTGAAAGCGCAGGGCTGCCGGGTCAGCCTCTTCGTCGATGCCGGCAATCCGGACATCGCCCAGGCCGCCGCGATCGGTGCCGACCGCGTGGAGCTCTACACCGGCCCGTACGCCGAAGCCCATGCCGCCGGAGATGCCTCGGCCATGCTGGCGGTGTTCGCCGATGCGGCGCGCCGCGCCCAGGCGGCAGGTCTCGGGGTCAACGCCGGGCATGATCTCTCGCAGGCGAACCTGCGCGCCTTCCTGGCGGCGGTCCCGGACGTGCTGGAAGTCTCCATCGGCCACGCGCTGATCAGCGAGGCCCTGTATGCCGGGCTGGAGGCCACCGTGAAGGGCTACCTGGCGCAATTGGCTCCGTAGTGGCGGCCCGATGGCCGCTTTCGGACCCGCGGCGCTGTCCGGTTCTGGCCTGTGGACAAGTATGGGGACCAGTTCCGCCGATTTCGGCCAGAACCCACGGGTAGCAAGGGTTTGCAGGTTGACACAGGGCTGTGGTTAGCAATACTACTAACCCCGATTGAAGGGTTACCGCGCATGCTTTCCGACGCTGCCGTCGCAGCCACTGAGACACCTCGGCGATAGCCTGAAGCGATGGGTATCGCGATCAAAGGCCGAGGTTCCAGCACACACTTGGCGGGCCGTTTCGAGGTCACTGTCAGCGAAGCCGTGCACGATGGCTGGGACGCCGAGGAGAGCGAGGAGTTTCTCGCGCCACGGCTGCGCACCGAGGTCCGGGCGGAGACCGCACGCAGCATCATCAGCCGCAACAAATCGCCGGACGTAGGCTTCAGCCAGTCGGTCAATCCGTACCGCGGCTGCGAACACGGATGCTCGTACTGTTTTGCCAGGCCCTCGCACGCGTATCTCAATCTCTCGCCGGGGTTGGACTTCGAAACCAAACTGTTCGCCAAGACCAATGCACCGCAGCTGCTGCGCAAGGAGTTCTCGCGCCCCGGCTACGTGCCGCAGCCGATCGCGCTGGGCATCAAGACCGACGCGTACCAGCCGATCGAGCGCAAGCTCAAACTCACCCGCCAGCTGATCGAGGTGATGCTCGAAACGCAGCACCCGTTCTCGCTGATCACCAAGAACGCGCTGGTCGAGCGCGACATCGACCTGCTCGCGCCGCTGGCCGAACAGAACCTGGTCAGCGTGCACTTCTCGGTGACCTCGCTGGACCCGCATCTGTCGGCCAAACTGGAACCGCGTGCCTCGGCACCGCACGCCCGCCTGCGCGCGATGCGCCGGCTGAGCGATGCCGGGATCCCGGTCGGGGTGATGGTCGCGCCGGTGATCCCGTGGATCAACGATGCCGAACTGGAAGCCGTGCTCGAAGCCGCCCGTGATGCCGGTGCCGCCACCGCCGGCTATGTGCTGCTGCGCCTGCCGCTGGAAGTGGCGCCGCTGTTCCGCGACTGGCTCGATACGCATCACCCGGACCGCGCCGCGCACGTGATGAGCACCATCAACCAGCTGCGTGGCGGCAAGGACTACAACAGCGAGTTCGGCACCCGCATGCGCGGCGAAGG
>JBEVNO010000079.1:0-15808 GCA_040508085.1 Steroidobacteraceae bacterium | reverse complement strand
GCGGATGCCCACCAGCTTCTGGCGCACCGTCGCATCGTCCTGCAGTTCGTTGGGCCGGATCAGGATGTGCCGCGCATGCACCTGATCCTCGATCGGGCTGCCCTTGGCCGAGCGGATGTCGTTGAGCTTTACGATGTGGAAGCCATTGGGCGTAGTGAGTGGCTTGGAGACCTGCCCCGGCTTCAGGCCCACGATCAGTTCGGCCAGGATGGTGGGCAGCTCCGGCCCTTTGCGCCAGCCCAGCGCGCCGCCTTCCAGCGCCGTCTGGCTGTTGGAATTGGCTACTGCCAGCTGCGCGAAATCTTCGGTGGCCGCGCGCTCGTAAATGGATTGCGCGCGCTTGGCCAGCTCGTCCACCTGTGCCTGGGTCGCGTCCGGCGGGATGGCGATCAGGATGTGCGACACATTGTATTGATCCTGTTCGTTGGGCAGCTTCTTCAGCCGCTCCATGAACTGCTCCAGTTCGCGCGGCGTGACGTTGATGCGGCCCAGTACCTCGCGCTGGCGCAGCGAGGTGAGCGTGATCTCCTTGCGCATGTTGTCGCGGAACGAGGCGTAATCGATGCCCTGTGCCGCCATCGCCGCCGGCAGCTGCGACAGCGTCAGGTTGTTGCGCTGGGCAAGTTCAGCCACCGCCGCGTTGAGCTGTTCGTCGGAAACCTTGATGCCGGCGCGGTCGGCGCGCTGCAGCTGCAGCTCCTGCAGCACCAGCCGCTCCAGCACCTGGCTGCGCAGCACGTCAGCGGGCGGCAGCGCTGTGTTCTGCTGGCGCAGTCGCTCGGTGATGTTGGCGGTCTGCTCGGCAAGCTCGCTCTCGGTGACGATGCCCTCGTTCACGATGGCTACCACGCGGTCGAGCAGCTGGCCGGCAGGGGCCGGTGCAGGCGTTGCGGCGGGGGCCGCCGGAACAGCAGCAGCTGCGGCCGGAGCGGGCGCAGGCTCGCCCGCCAGCACGGGGCCGGCAAGCAGCAGGGCAATGGAGGCCAGGGAGGAGCGAAACATCGGAGCGATCCTTGAAGTCATGGCCGCAGGGCTAGTCCCGTCGGCGCGTGGAGTATCCGCGAATGGCCTTTTCCAGGAAAGCGTCGGCCGCCAGGCCCACGTTGGAGAGGCCCTTGAGTTCCAGCTGCAGGTAAATGCTGCGGTCGCGTTCACCGGAGCGGCGGCTGACGAAATCGCGGGCCACGGCCCGCAGGTTCCAGCAGCAACTGCTGTATTCGAAGCCCGCAAACTGTTCGATCGACTGCTCGTCGCGCAGCGAATAAACCGAGCGTCCGTACAGGCGCCAATGCTGGGTCACCGGCCAGGCGGCGGAGAATTCAGCCTGTTCGAGGCGGCCCTGCTGGAAGCGGTAACCCAGGTTCAGCACGCTGCGCGCCTCTGGCCGGTATTGCAGGCGCATTTCCGCCCGCTCGGTGCGTTCCTCGTGGGGGTTCCACTGCAGACCGGTGCTTACGCTCCAGTTGCGGAACGCCTGCAGCTCGACCTGCGCGATGAGGTCGGAGGTGCTGCCTGCTTCTTCGGCCTCATCGGGCAGGCGCACTTTCGGGCGGTCGAAGTGGTAGGCCTGGCCGATGGTGGTGGAGAGAAAACGCGTGCCGTCGACGCTGCTGTACAGCTGCGTGGTGAGCCCGGCGCTGATCTGGTTGGCATCGCTGACCCGATCCAGGCCCACATACCGGTTGGTGCGGAACAGTTCGATCCAGTTCAGATCCGGTTCGCCGGTATCGAATATGGGCAGGGCGTCCTGGTTGCGATAGGGCACATACAGATACATCAGGCGTGGCTCGAGCGTGATGCGACGCTGGTCGCGCTTGCCGCTGCTGCGTTCGAACAGCAGCCCGGAGTCGACGCTGAACCGCGGCAGCGTGCGCGAAGGGGAGTCGTCCGCGCCGGGTGCGTTGTCGCGCAGGCGGTACTGCGTCGTCTCCAGCACGGCGCTGGGGCGGAAGAAATAACCGGCGCCGGTGTAGTCGAGCCCGATGCGGGGCGCCGCATCGAAGCGCCAGCCCTGCACATCATCGCTGTGCTGGAACAATGAGGCCTCGGCATCAACGCCATAGTCGAGCGCCAGCGCGCCTGGCAATTGCCAGTTGCCGCTGGCATACAGGCGCGGCACCTCGGTATGCGGGCGATCCGCCTGTGGCAGTTCCTGGTCCAGCGTCTGGAAATTGCGCAGCATGACGCCGGCGTCCAGGTGCTCGCCGCGATAGCCGAGAGAAACGCGCCGCGGCAGGAACGCAATGCTCGCCCCGTCGGCGGACCCTTGCGCGAAATCCTCGTAGTACTGCGGATCGCTGACGTTCTCGGCGTCGATGGAAAGCTGCCAGCCGGCCGGCAGTTCGGTCAGGTTGCGCAGGCGCACGCGGCTGCGCGCATCGTTGGTCTTGCTGTCGCCGGGGAGCAGGTTGCCCAGGATCTCGCCGTGGCTGCTCTGGGTGAGGTAGCGGTAGTCGCCTGCGAAATCGACGCCGCGACTGGTGTACCAGGTGGGCGTGATCAGCAGATCCTGCTGCGGGGCGATATTGACGTAGTAGGGCACCGACAGCTGCACGCCGCTGTTGGTCGAGCTGCCTACGCTCGGGAACAGGAAGCCGCTCTTGCGGACATTGCCGACCGGGAAGGAGATCACCGGCAGGCGCAGCAGTGGCACGCCGAAGAATTCCACCCGTGCGTCACGCGCGGTGCCGATGCTGCGCGTGGTGTCGATGGACACCGAGTCGGCGCGGATCTGCCAGTCCGGCTGATCCTCCGGGCAGGTGGTGTACTGCACGCCCACCAGTTTGACGATGCCGGACTCATCCACCTTGAGGCTGTCGGCCGTGCCACGCGCGGGCTGGTAGGGCAACTCGAACCTGGCGCCCTCGAAGGCGGCCGCGCCGCCATTGAAACTGGCCGAGGCGCCGCGCACGACCAGCTGGGTGTCGCGATATTCCACGCCGCCGTCCACCTCGAGGCGCCGCCCGTCCTCGCTGATCTTCAGCGTGTCGGCCGACAGTTCACGCACGCCCTGGCTGACCACCACGCGGCCGGTGATGTCCGCATTGCCCTCTGCATCCACTTGCAGGTTGTACTGATCCTTCAGCGCCAGCTGGATGGTGTCGTCGGGGGTGAGGGCGCCGCGCAGGGGCCGGGAAGCCCGTGCAGCGGCATCATCCGGACAGCGCGGCAGCACATCATAGGGGTTGGCGACCTCCGCGGCTGCGGCGCGCGGCTGCGGCAGGCTCATGGCAAAGCCGGCGACGAAGAGTGGGAACTGGTGACGCGTACGCATGAAGCCGCCGATTATAATGGTGCGCACCCTCTGCCCGTTACGTCTTAAGCCCTCGTAATGCCCGACGATCCACGACTTGCCCAACTGCGCCTCTGGCTGCATTCACAACGCGGATTCGATCCGGACAGTATCGAGGTGGTGTCTGCCGACGCCAGCTTCCGCCGCTATTTCCGTGCCCGTCGCGACGACGGGCAATGGTGGGTGGCGATGGACGCACCCCCGGACAAGGAAGACCTCGCCACATACCTGCGTGTTTCCGCCCTGCTGGAAGGCTGCGGCGTGCACGTGCCGCAGATCCTGGCCGCCGACACCATACAGGGTTACGCGCTGCTCGAGGATCTGGGAAACCGCCACATGCTGACGGCACTGGGGGAGGGTGACAGCGCGCAACTCCTGTATGGCCTGGCCCTGGATGAGCTGGCGCGGCTGCAGCTGGCCGGTGACGAGGCCTCGCACGCGCTGCCACCCTACGACCGCGCCACGCTGCTGCGCGAGATGCAGCTGCTGCCAGACTGGTATTGCGTCCATCACCTGGGCTTCGAGCCGGATGCCGGCGAGCGGGATCTGCTCGCCCGCACCTTCGACTGGCTTGCCGCCGAGGCACTGCGCCAGCCCCTGGTGCTGGTGCATCGTGACTACCATTCGCGCAACCTCATGGTCACCACCGAGCGTCCGCCAGGAGTGATCGATTTCCAGGATGCGCTGCGCGGCCCCGTGGGCTATGACCCCGCCTCCATCCTGAAGGATTGCTATATCGACTGGCCGCGCGCGCAGTTCGAGCGCTGGGTGCAGGACTACCGCGCGCGGCTGCTGGCAGCTGGGCCGGCGGGCGCGCAGCTGGCAGGGTCATCACCGGCCGAGTTCCTGCGGTGGGTCGACCTCATCGGTCTGCAGCGTCACCTGAAGGTGCTGGGCATCTTCGCGCGGCTGTACTGGCGTGACGGCAAGACCGGTTATCTGGGTGACCTGCCGCGCACACTGGCCTATGTTCGCGAGGCGGCGCGACTGCTGCCGGAGCTGGCCGGTTTTTCGCGGTTCGTGGAAGAGCGGCTGGTGCCCGGCCTGCGCGCAGCCAACCAGCGGGCCCTGGCCCACGCGGCAGCGCGGGCGCGCGGATGAAAGTGATGCTGCTGGCGGCCGGCCGTGGCGAGCGCATGCGGCCGCTGACCGACGTCTGCCCCAAACCCCTGCTGCTGGTGGCCGGCAAGCCGCTGATCGTGTGGCATCTGGAGCGGCTGGTGGCCGCGGGCTTCACCGAAGTGGTCATCAACCTGTCGTGGCTGGGCGAGCAGATCGAGCGCGCGCTCGGTGACGGCACCCGGTATGGCGCGTCGATCAGCTACAGCCGCGAGCCCTGGCCGGCGCTGGAGACCGGCGGTGGCATCTTCAATGCTCTGCCGCTGCTGGGCGCCGGGCCTTTCCTGCTGGTCAACGGCGATGTCTTCACCGATGTGGATTTCACCAGCCTGCAGCTCGCCCCGGGTGACCTGGCGCAGCTCGCGCTGGTGCCCAATCCGCCCCACAACCTGAAGGGCGACTTCTGCCTGGAAAACGGTCGCGTGGTGGAGGCCAGCCCCGAAAGGCTGACCTACTCGGGGGTCGCCGTGCTGCGCCCGGAGCTGTTTGCGGACGCCAGCGGCGGGCGTTTTCCGCTGCTGCCATGGCTGTTGCAGGCACGCGCGGCTGGCAGGCTGGGCGCGCAGCGCCACGCTGGCCTGTGGCTGGACATCGGCACGCCCGAGCGGCTGGCGCAACTCGACGCTGAACTTCGGGGCGTGCGAGGATCCGCCCCATGAGCGAACTCAAGGGCATCCAGGTGGTCGTCGAGCCGGCCGCCCCCTTCGGCACGGCGGCGCGCAGTGGTGAGAAATACACCACTGCCCAGGGTTTCACCGCCATCCGCGACGGCCAGAAGCCGCGCGCTGAGGCGCCTCCCGCCGCCGCGTTGACCGGCAAGCCGCGCTGGCTGAAGGTCCAGCATGCCGGCGGCGAACGCTATGCGCGTACCCGCCGCAATGTGCACGAGCACCGGCTGGCCACGGTGTGCGAGGAGGCCAAGTGCCCCAACATCGGCGAGTGCTGGAACGCCGGCACGGCCACCATCATGCTGATGGGGGCGGTGTGCACGCGCGCCTGCCGCTTCTGCTCCGTGGATACCGGCAACCCGCGCGGCTGGCTCGACGAGCACGAGCCCGCCAACGTTGCCGAGAGCGTGGCGTTGATGGAGCTCTCCTATATCGTGCTCACCAGCGTCAACCGCGATGATCTGCAGGATGGCGGCGCCGCGCATTTTGCCGCCTGCGTGCGCGCCATTCGCGCCCGCGCTCCACAGACCGCGGTGGAGGCGCTGACGCCGGATTTCCAGGGCGTGTTGCGTGATGTCGAAACGGTGGTGGATTCCGGGCTGCAGGTGTTCGCGCAGAACCTGGAGACGGTGCGGCGCCTCACCCATCCGGTGCGCGATCCGCGCGCCGGCTATGAGCAGACCCTGGCGGTGCTGGCCCATGCCAAGCGCCATCGCCCCGCTGTGCTGACCAAGAGCAGCCTGATGCTCGGTCTCGGGGAAACCGATGCGGAGATCGAGACCGCCCTGGCGGACCTGCGTGCCGCACAAGTGGACATCGTGACCCTGGGACAGTATCTGCGGCCCACCCCCAACCATCTTGCAGTGGCGCGTTTCGTCACCCCCGCGCAGTTCGCCAGTTACCGCGAAACCGGTCTCGCAATGGGATTCCGCGAAGTGGTCTCCGGACCCATGGTGCGCTCGAGCTACCGTGCCGAGCAGGCGCTTGCAGGCAACAATGTCGGATTGAAGATCGCGCCGCTCGCCGCATCATGATCATCCGCTGGCTGGGTCAGGTGCCCTATGAACCGACCTGGCGGGCCATGCAGCAGTTCACCGACCAGCGCGACGCCGGCACCGAAGATGAGCTGTGGCTGCTGGAGCATCCGCCGGTGTTCACGCTGGGCATGGCCGCCGATCCGGGCCATGTGCTCGCTCCGGGTGACATTCCGCTGGTCCAGACCGATCGCGGCGGGCAGGTGACGTACCACGGTCCCGGGCAGCTCGTGGCATATCCACTTCTGGATGTCCGGCGCCTGGATGTCAGCGTGCGCGGGCTCGTCACCCTGCTGGAACAGTGCGTGGTCGACCTGGCGGCGGCGCGGGGGATAGTTGCCCAGGGCAGGCGCGATGCCCCTGGTGTCTACGTCGCAGGACGCAAGCTGGCGAGCCTGGGGCTGCGCATCCGCCGCGGTGCCAGTTACCACGGCCTGGCATTGAATGTGGACATGGATCTGGAACCCTTCGCGCGCATCAATCCCTGTGGCATGGCAGGCCTTGATGTGGTCAGCCTCGCCACGCTGGGCGTCGCCGCTACGGTTGCGGGCGTGGGACAGGAATTCGCGCAGCGGCTGGCCAGTGGGCTGTCGCTGCCGGCAGCCGCCGGCTAGAACACGAACAGCACGGATTCAATGCCCTGCAGGTCGGTGTTCAGGTCCTTCAGCTGCTCTTCGCTCTGCGCGAGCACGACATAAGTGAGCGCGACAAAATGCGCCTGCGCGGAGGCACGCTCGGTCACGCTGCCCGGCGCCAGCTGGCCGAAGTAATGAGTGAACACCGCGTCGATGCGCTCGCGGATGTCCTGGCCAGTCCGGGCCACCACCTTGATGGGGTAATCCGGGGCCGGAAAGGTGATTCGTTCTGGTTCCATGTAGTCTAGAATACGCGCCCTTCGACGCCCTTGATCATGCGGAGAGGTGGCAGAGTGGTCGAATGTACCTGACTCGAAATCAGGCGTAGGTGCAAGCCTACCGTGGGTTCGAATCCCACCCTCTCCGCCAAGGATCGGCCCCGTCAATCCGGATGCTCTGCTACGGAGCATTTTGAGGTGCCGAACTTGGGCTCTGCCGCCGTCCCTTCAAATGAGAGCCAGCGCCTGGCGAGCCTCGATGCGCTGCAGGTTCTCGACACCGCCCCCGAAGCGGAATTCGACGCGCTGGTGCGGGCCGCCTCGCTGGTTTGCGGTACTCCCATCTCGCTGATCAGCCTGGTCGACCACGACAGGCAGTGGTTCAAGGCCAGCGTCGGCCTGCCCGGAGCCACACAGACCACCCGTGATGTGGCCTTCTGCGCACACGCCATCCACGGCGCGGAAATCTTTGAAGTGCGGGACGCGCTGCTCGACCCGCGGTTTCACGACAATCCCCTGGTCAAGGGCGCGCCCGACATACGTTTCTATGCCGGTGCACCACTGGTCCTGTCCGACGGCAGCACGCTGGGAACGCTGTGCGTGATTGACCGCGAGCCCCGCGAGCTCAGCGGCGAGCAGCGGGAGATTCTGGGGAATCTGGCCCATGTCGCCGTCAAGGCCCTGGAAGGGCGCCGCGCGGCGCTGGAGCTCGCCGACCGCGGGCGTCAGCTGCGCCAGCTGCACGGCGCGCTGGAAATCGAACACCAGCATCGCGGCGATTTTCTCGCCACCCTGGCACATGAACTGCGCAACCCGCTGGCGGCATTGCGGGGCGCGACGCAGGTGATGAAACTGGCTAGGGGCAGCTGGGCCACCGTGGAAAAGGTCAGCGGCATATTCGAACGGCAGGTTGCGCATATGGTCCGGCTGGTGGAGGACCTCACCGAAGCCTCGAAGGTGGCTGCCGGCAAGATCGATCTAGATGTGCGCGTGATAGACCTCGGCGCGCTGCTGACCTCGGCGCTGGATGCCAGCCTGCCGCAGATCGAAATGCGCCACCACGAACTGGATGTGCAGGTGCCTGCCGGCACGATCCGCGTCCGGCTGGACATGGTGCGCATGGTGCAGGTGTTGAGCAATCTGCTGGTCAATGCGGCCAAATACACGCCGGAAGGCGGTCGCATCGCCGTTCGCGCCACGTGCACGCGCACCGACCTGACCATCGATGTCCAGGACAATGGCATCGGCATCGCGCCCGAGGTGCTGCCCAGCATCTTCGGCATGTTCGTGCAGGTGCAGGGCAGGTCGCTGAGTGGCCGGGAGGGGCTCGGCGTTGGCCTCGCGGTGGTGGAAAGACTGGTGCGGTTGCACGGAGGCACTGTGGTTGCCGCCAGCGATGGCGTTGATCACGGCAGCAGGTTCAGCATTCACCTGCCGGGGGTAGTGGTCCCGGGATGAGAGCTACGCCTGCGCTGCGCCGCTGGCGAGCAGTTCCGCCGTCCGGGAGGCGAATGCGTGCAGGCTGCGCGGGGAGAAGTCCTGGTAATGGCCACTGGCGAGGAAGCGGGCCTGGGTGTAGCGCAGGAAGGCGCGGCGGCGCTCGTGATCCGGCTTGCCAGCCAGGGTGGCGCGCAGGGCGGTTTCGAGGTCCTGGCGGTGCTCCAGGCAGTCGACCAATGCCGGAGTGGTGTAGAAATTGCGTCCGAGTGCGAGCACCGGCTTGTCATAGAGCAGGGCTTCAAAGCCGGCGGTGGAGTTGATGGTGACTACCGCCGCAGCACCGGCCAGCAGCTGGCGCATGGGTGCATCGACGAAGTGCACGCGCGGGAAACGCCGCGGCAACCCGCGGTAGCCGAATTGCACCTGCGGCAGTTCATACGGGTGGAACTTGGCGACCAGGCGCAGGGACGGATCGATGCGCGCCAGCGCCGCATCCAGATCTTGCACTACGGCCTCCATGTCATTCCCATACAGGGGCGAGTGCAGCAGCAGCTGCGAATCCGAGCGCACCTGGAAGGGCAGCAGCACATAGCGGGCCGGCAATGCCGCGCCGCGCGCCACCGGCACGCTGATGCGGTTCGCCTGTGGCAGCAGGCTGCGCTCCATCCACAGTCCGACGCGGCTCGCAATGCGGGCGCGCACGTTGCGACGCAGCTCTGCAGCCGGGTGTCGCACTACGTCGCGCCGCGACTGCCCGGTCTTGTAACTGTCGATGGCCGCATCCAGCGCGGCGTCGATGACGGGGTCGGGTGGCAACTGCGCCTCACCCGCGCGCACCAGCCGGCTGATGGAGGCATTGAAATTCACCCCATCACGATCCAGTTGCGTGGTGCCGGGCAGATAGCCGTGTTCGGCATAGATGACCGTCAGCCCCCGCTGCCGTGCCAGATGAATGGCCAGCGCGCTGCGCAGGTTCGATCCGTTCCAGACCAGGATGGCGTCAACCCGCGCGCCATCCAGGAAATCCGCCAGCTGCGACAATAGTGCGCGTGCTTTCTTCCATGCTTTCGCCGGCCGCAAGGTGAGCTCCTTGTCGCCGATGGCGCGGCGCAGTTCCGCATCCGTGATCTGCTCATCGCTGCCGACCGCATGCGGTCTGGGAGGGTGCATTGCCACTCCTGCGCTGCGCATATAGCTTCGGACTACCGAGCGCTGCGACCAGTACAGGCAGTGCACCGGTGCCAGCACCTTGCGCAGCTCCAGAAAAAACGGCGCCTTGCGCAGGCCGGGGTCGATGAAGGCCAGTCGCAGCGGGAGCGTGGCGCGGGTAGGTTGCGGCATTGGCACACTGGCAGTGTGCCGGCCGCAGATGACAGGTTCCTGACACGCGGCGACGACCGCGCGCCGCTCAGCTGCGGGACTTGGACTTGGACTTGGCTTTGGCCTTGGTCTTGTTGCTGGTCTTCGACGCTTTCGCCCGTTTGCGCGGCACTTTGCCGCCGGCCTGGCGTGCTTCGGACAGCCCGATGGCGATGGCCTGCTTGCGGCTCTTCACTTTGGCCCCAGTACTGCCGCTCTTCAACGTGCCGCGCTTCATCTCGTGCAGTGCCCGACCGACTTTCTCTTCCGCCTTGTCGCCGTATTTGCCACCAGCTTTCTGTTTGCGCGCTGCCATATCCAACTCCAGTCGTTGCTGTGCATGCAATGTGGCCTGGCCATTCATGGGCGGCAGTCGGTATGCCGAGCTTGATGAGGTCGGTAGTCTCCTACGACCGGTGCGGACCATGCGGGGCTGCTTGGGCGCAGCGGCTTCCGTACACTGCCGCATGCACAGCACCTGGCAGTTCAGCAGAGCCCGCGCCAGAGCGTGGCAGCTTGCACGCTGCACCGTGAAGCACTGGTTCGCGGATAATGCATCCACCACCGGCGCGGCCCTGGCTTTCTACTGCGCGTTTTCGCTGGCGCCGTTGCTGGTCATCGTCATCACGCTGACGGGGTGGATCGTCGGCGAGGCGTCCGCCTATGGCTTCCTGTCCGCGCAGCTGGATCTGTTGTTCGGCCATTCCACCGCGCAGGTCCTGATGGACGCCGTGCGCGATTCGCAGCACACCGAAGGCAGGCTTGCGACCATGGTGAGCGTGGGCACATTGCTGATTGGCGCGACCACCGTGCTGGCGGCGCTGGATGAAGCACTGGAAAGAATCTGGGGCGGCGTGCCAAAGACCACATCCACCGCCGGCAACTGGGTGCGCACCCGGGTGCTGTCACTGGCCTTCATTCTCACGCTGAGCTTCCTGCTGCTGGTCTCCCTCACAGTCTCGACCGCCATCGCCGGCCTGCGTTCGTGGACGGCCGAGCGCTATGCACCGCTTGTCAGTGCCGTGGGCGGCGCCGATCTGCTGGTGTCCATCGGACTCACCACTTCGCTGTTCGCGCTCATCTACCGCTACATGCCGGCGCGCCGCCTCTCGTGGCCGCTGGTGTTCGGCGGCGGGCTGTTCACGGCGGTGCTGTTCAGCGCGGGCAAGTGGGCGGTGGGCTGGTATCTGGCCAGGGCGACCCAGCCCACGGCGTTCGGCGCGGCGGCATCCTTTGCTGCACTGCTGCTGTGGCTGTACTACACCGCGCAGATCCTGCTGCTGGGGGCGGAATTCACAGCCTGCCTGGGCGGGCTGCGCAAAGAGGAAAGTGCCCCGGCGGCTTCCGGGCGACGTCCCAGCCAGCTCCAGACGCCCGCCCGCCCAGCCGACTTGTGAGGCAATCTGAGCGCCAGTATTATTAGACAGTTGTGTCTACCGTGTATTCCAATGCCGTCCCCAGCGGGGCGGAAGCCAAAATGGCGCCCGTAGAATCCAGTCACGGGTGGACCAGACAGGCTCGCGAACTCGTCGACGACCTGCACCAGCGCTCGCCGTTCATTTACTGGACGGATTTCGCGTTGAGCGCGGGCGTAGCCTGGACGTTGGCCATCCTGTTCTTCAGCACCCCTGGCTGGGGCCTGCTGCCGCTGCTGGAAATGTTCGGCGCAGCCGTCCTGTTCTTCCGTGCCGGCACCTTCATCCACGAGATCATCCATTTCAAGGCAGGGGAACTGAAGTGGTTTGCCCGTTTCTGGAACTTGCTGATGGGCATCCCGCTGCTGATGCCGTGGATCATCTATCGCAATCACATCGATCACCACAGCGTGCGCTACTTCGGAACTCCCGAAGATGGCGAATACCTGCCGCTGGCCGCCGCGCCCGCCAGGGAGACGATCAAGTACGTGCTGCAGGCGCCACTGCTGCCGGTGCTGACCATCCTGCGCTTTGGCGTGATCGGGCCGCTGTCATGGTTCCACCGCGGGATGCGCGAATGGGTGCTGACCGCCGCATCGCATGGGGTGAGCAACCCCTACTACCGCAAGCGCTTCACGGCGGCCGACGAGCGGCACCTGCAGGCGGTGGAGATCCTGTGCTTCCTGTGGCTGGTGTTCATCGGCACGTTGCTCGTCACCGGCATCCTGGGCTGGATGGTGCTGGTCAAGGCCATCGTGCTGCTGGGCTTCGCACTGGGCCTCAACTGGGTGCGCAACCTCGCCGCGCACACCTATTCGAACCGCGGTGAGCGCATGTCGCTGGCCGAGCAGTTCTCGGATTCCATCAACGTCACCGGCCAGACCTGGCTGACGGTGCTGATGTTTCCGGTGGGCCTGCGTTACCACGCCCTGCATCACCTGTTCCCTTTCCTGCCGTACCACAATCTCGGCAAGGCGCATGCGCGCCTCATCGAGCGCCTGCCGGCGGATTCGCCCTACCGTGCCGTGAACTACAGCAGCTACTTCGCCGCCATGGCGAAGCTCTGGCGCGGTGCACGCGCTACAGCGCACGCCGATTCGGCGATACCGCTGTGGCGAGTGCGGACCCCGCGCGGTTGACCCCGGCGCGGGAGGGGGAAGAGGGTGGCCAGCCTTGCCTGCTGGTCAACCCCCGCAGTTTCCGTGCTTCCCGCGGTTCCCTGGCGGCCAGGGCTGCGCAGCTCGCGCGCGGCGCCGGTCTGCAGGTTTACGAAGTGTTTGACCCACCCTCGCTCGCCGCCATGCTCGACCGGCTGCGTCAGCGCGGCCAGCAGCAGATCTGGCTGCTGGCCGGAGACGGCACCATCCACGCCATCGCTGAGTACCTGGCCGCCCGCCCCGCCGATCCCTGGTCACCGCTGCTGTTGCCGCTGGCCGGCGGGCGCGCCAATGTCGTGCCGCGCGAATGCGGCGGCTATCCAGCGCTGCCGGCATTGCGCCGTGCCCTGGCCGCACATGCCCGCGGCCAGTCACTGGTGGAGGGCAGCCTGGTGACCACATCGGTATCCCAGGCGGGCGCACCGACGCGGCATGGCTTCCTGCTGGCTGGCGGGGTGGTCCACGACGCTGTCCAGCTGTGCAGCGTGCACCGGGCGGCCGGAACCGGATGGCTGCACCGCAGCTGGTTTGCCGATCCTTTCGTGCTGCTGAAAATAGCGGTGCAGTCGTGGTTCGGGCGCAGCCCGCTGCCGCCCTACACGGAGCTGGCCATACGGATGGATGGCGCTGCGCCGTTTCGCGCCCGCATGCGCCTGCTGCTGGCCAGCACCCTGGCGCTGCGCGCGGCCCTCTACAACCCATTTGCCGAACGTGGCCAGGGGCCGCTGCGTCTGACCGCGGCCACCGCCACGGCTGCGCGTTTCTGGCGGAACTTTCCCGCCATGCTCCAGGGGCGCTTCGACCACCGCATGGACCAGCAGCACGGATATCTCAGCGGCCGCTGCAGCCGGGCGGAAGTGGTGGGCATCGCCCGCTATGCGCTGGACGGGGAGAGTTTCGCCGCCGATCCGGCTCTGCCATTGCGCATCGAACCCGGCATAGCGCTGCGGGTGCTGTTTCCATGAGCGCGCGCCGCCGCGGCACGTTCCGGATGCTGGCGCAGTTCGTGCGCGCTTACCCGGGCCGCACCACGCTGGCGCTGGTGGGTGTGTTCATCGCCAGCCTGTTCGAAGGCCTGGGCATGTCGATGCTGCTGTCCATGCTGTCCCTGACAACCGGCGATGCGGCTGCAACGCCCAGCGGCCCGCAGAGGTTTGCCATGTCGGCGGTGGAGACCATCGGGCTTGCCGCGACGCCGCGCAATCTGCTGCTGATCGCCATCGTGCTGATCGCCATGCGCGGGGTGATGTCGCTGCTCGCGAACCGCCAGGTCGGTTACACCGTGGCGCACATTGCGACCGACCTGCGCCTGACCTTGATCCGCGCCACCATGGGCGCGCGCTGGCGGCATTATCTGGAGCAGTCGGTGGGCGGCCTGTCCAATGCGATTGCCACCGAAGCGCAACGCGCCTCCGAGGCCTTCCAGTACGGCTCCGAAATGGCGGCCATGGTGCTGTCCTCGATCGTGTACCTGTTCGTGGCCTTCTCCATCTCGCCACAGGCCGGCATCGGCGCCACCATTGCCGGCGGTGTAATGCTGGTGGCGATGCGCGTGCTGATCAGCAAGTCGCGACGCGCGGGCCAGCGGCAGACCGAGCTGCAGAAATCATTGCTCACGCTTACCGCTGCCCAGTTCGCGGCCGCCAAACCGCTCAAGGCCATGGCCCGTGAGGACCATGTCGATGCGCTGCTTTCGGATGAGACGCGGCTGCTGGAGCGCGCGCTGCGCCGGCAGGTGCTGAGCCAGGGCGCGCTGACTGCGCTGCAGGAGCCCCTGCTCGCCATCCTGGTGGGCATCGGCTTTTTCCTCGGTGTGACCGTGCTGCATCTGCCGATGGCGGAGCTGGTGGTGATGCTGTTCATGCTGGCGCGCGTGGTGAATTACCTGTCCAAGGGCCAGAAGGCGTATCAGCAGGTGGTCATCCGCGAGAGCGCCTACTGGTCGCTGGTGCAGGCGATCGATGCCGCGCGCGCGCAGAGCGAATCTGCGGGTGGCGGCCGCGAGGCGCGCTTCGAGCGGCAGATCGAGTTCGAGCAGGTGCGCTATTCCCATGATGGTGTGCGGCCCGTGCTGGCTGGCACTTCGCTGGTCATTCCGGCGCGCGGGCTGACGCTGGTAGTGGGACCATCGGGCTCGGGGAAGACCACGCTGCTCGATCTGGTCGTGGGCCTGCGCCAGCCGGATGAGGGACGCATCCTGATCGATGATGTGCCGTTGCCCGAGCTCGACCTGCGCGGCTGGCGGCGCCAGATCGGCTACGTGCCGCAGGAATCGGTGATGGTGGATGAATCCGTCGCCCACAACCTGGCGCTGGGCGAGGACATGCCGGAGGAGCGCATTCGCGCCGCGCTGCACGCTGCCGATGCGCTTGCCTTCGTGGAGGCCATGCCCGAAGGCATCCACAGCCGCGTGGGTCCGGGCGGTTCGCGGCTGTCCGGTGGCCAGCGGCAGCGCCTGGCCATCGCGCGGGCGCTGATCCATGAACCGCGCTTGCTGATCCTCGACGAGGCCACCAGCAATCTGGATCCGGAGGCACAGGAAGCCATCGTGGAAACAGTGGCGCACCTGAAGACCCGCATGGCGGTACTGGCCGTGGCGCACCAGGAAAAGATGGTGCGGGTGGCTGACCAGGTCCTGCGGCTGGCGGAAGGGCGCATGGAGCCCCTCACTGCGGTGGATGGCCATGCCGCCACCCCGGGTTAGCCTCAAGCGCCGGCTCATCCGTGCGGGCCGGCGCGCCACCTTCCTTGGCATGCGCTGGCTGCTGCGTCGCTTCGGTTTCGACAGCGCGCGAGTCTTCGGCAGCTGGCTCGGGCGGTTGCAATACCACCTCGATGGCCACACCCGCCGCCAGTGCCTGACCGGCATCGCAGCGCTGCAGCGGCGCGAGACTCATGATCCACAGGTAGTGCGCACGCTGCGCAGTGCCTACCGCGTGAACATGATGGCCGTACTCGAGGTGCTGAGCATGGTCGACCGGCGACTGGATCACCAGCGCCTGCATGCCCGCTGCCGCGTCGATGGGCTGGAGCATCTGCAGGCGGCGCGCGCTGGGCGCGGCGCCATCCTGCTAGCCACACATTCCGGCAACAGCCTGCTGCTGGCCGCGCAGCTGGCGGACCGCGGCTTCCCGGTCACCGTGGTCTATCGTCGCGCCCGCATGATGTCGCTGGAATTCTTCGCGCAGGGACTGCCGCGTTATGGCATCGATGGCATCCTCGCCAACGAGGGCTTCAAGGCCTATGCGCGCATGATCGATGCCCTGCGCAAGGATCGCATCCTGTTCGCGATGATGGACCAGGGTGTGGAGAAGGCCGAGACGGGCGTGCCGCTGCGATTCCTGGGCAAGGACATGCCCATGCCAGGCGGGGTGGTGCAGCTGGCGCGGCAGGCGCGATCGCCCATACTGCCGGTCGTGTCGCTGGCTGCTGATCCGCTGTGGCATTTCGCCATCGAGCCGCGCATGGCGC
>JBEVNO010000054.1:0-6825 GCA_040508085.1 Steroidobacteraceae bacterium | reverse complement strand
GCCGCTCGGAGCGGTGCTGGGCTCGCTGCATCCGGTGACGCAGTACAACGTGCAGCGGCTGCGCGAGATCTCCGGGCACGATGCCGTGTCGTTCCATATGTCCGGCACGGAAGCCGTGATGCAGGCCGTGCGGTTGGCGCGCTACCACACTGGTCGCAGCAAGCTGGTGCGCTTCTGCGGCGCCTATCACGGCTGGTGGGGCGATGTGCAGCCTGGCGTGGGCAACCCCCAGACCGAACGCGACACCTACACCCTGTCGGAGATGAGCCCGCGCGCATTGCGCGTGCTCGAGACGCGCCGCGACATCGCCTGCGTGCTGGTGAATCCGCTGCAGGCCCTGCATCCCAACAGTGCCGCACCGGCCGATTCAGCGCTGCTCGATGGGGCGCGCCGTGCCCACTTCGACCGCGCGGCCTACACCAGCTGGCTGGCGAGGCTGCGCGAGGTGTGCACGCGCCGCGGCATCGTGCTGATACTGGATGAAGTGATGATGGGCTTCCGCCTGGGTGTGGCGGGGGCGCAGGCATATTTTGGCGTGCGGGCGGACCTGGTCACCTACGGCAAATCGCTCGGCGGGGGTCTGCCCGTAGGCGTGTTGTGTGGACGCACGGATTTGATGCGGCGTTACCGTGCCGGCCGGCCCGCGGACATATGCTTCGCGCGTGGCACTTTCAATGCCCATCCGTACGTGATGGGCGCCATGCATGAGTTCCTGCGGGAACTGGAAGCCCCGGCCACGCAGCAGCTCATCGACGCCGCGGACGCGCTATGGAGCGGCCGTGCGGACGCCCTGAACGGACGCCTGCAGGCCGCCGGGTTGACGCTGCGCATTGCCGCGATGGGCAGTGTGTGGACCTTCCTGTACCAGCAACCCTCCCGCTACCTGTGGATGCTGCAGCTCTACCTGCGCGCCGAAGGCCTGTCGCTGAGCTGGGTGGGCAGCGGCCGGGTGATCTTCAGCCTGGATTACACGGCGGAGGAATATGCGCAGGTGGCCGATCGGATCGTTGCCGCGGCCTCGGCCATGCGCGAAGCCGGCTGGTGCTGGACTCCACCCGTGGCCGCTCCGCGTCGCGCGCTGCGCCGGCGTTTCGCCGGCGAGCTGCTTCAGGCTGCGTGGCGCGCATGGTTGGGATCGATCAGTTCGCCACGCAGCAAGTAGAGCGGAGCGCGGTAGTACAGCTGCACATCATGGAACGGGTCAGTGATGATCTTGGTGAACCACACCAGGCCCGTCTGCACGTCGCGCAGGAAGAACAGGTGGACGGTGCGAAACAGCAGGCCGGTTACCCCGACGACGAACCAGACCACGCCGAGGTTGTGCAGGAAGCCAGCGGGGGTGGCGGCCTCCGGCAGCAACCCAAGCAGCGTGGGACTGATGAGCAGCGCCACGGGTGACAGTGCCCACAACGCCATCAACACCACCTTGCGGCGCAGGTTGTAGCCCACCTTGATGTCCTCCTTGTGCTCATGCGTCGCCTGGTTGACGTCGTCATAGCCCTTGGGCTCGAAGAAGAAGTGCCCGGCCTGGCGCGAGGTCATCGACACCAGCCAGGCGAGCAGCGCCGCGACGGCGGGGCTCGCGAACATCAGTGCGTAGGCGATCAGGAAGGTCAGCGCGCTGAGCAGATGCAGTGACTGGTTGATGCGGCTGTGATGGTAGTAGCGGTGGTCGTCCCATCGCTGGATGCGCAATGCTTCGGTGAAATCGCTCATGAATCCTTGATCCGAGGAAGGTTCGCGCTTTTGTATAACGGTGGCGTTGCAGTGCTGTGACGGCAACCCTCATGCATCTGTCATCGACTGGTCACCTGGCCCGGCTATAAAACTGCCGGTGCGAATACTGATAGCAACAGATGCGTGGCTGCCACAGACCAATGGCGTGGTCAGCACACTCAAACAGACCGTCGCCCATCTGCAGCGGCGCGGCCATGAGGTGGAACTGCTCACCTCGGAGCAGTTCAGCACCTTCGCCTGTCCTGGATACGGCGAGATCCGGCTCGCCGTGGGCGTGCAGGCCGGGGTGCTCAGGCAGTTCGACCGCTTCCTGCCCGAGGCGGTGCACATTGCCACCGAAGGGCCCATCGGCCTCGCCGTGCGCAGCTTCTGCCGCAAGCATGGGCTGCGCTTCACCACTTCCTACCACACCAAGTTTCCGCAATACCTGCGCCAGCGGCTGCCGGTGCCGGTGTCGTTTTCCTATGCGCTGCTGCGCTGGTTCCACCGTGCCGGTGAACGTTGCATGGTCAGTACGCCGTCCATGCAGAACGAACTGGAGGGCAGGGGCTTTCGCAACATCGTCCGCTGGCGCCGGGGCGTGGATGCGGACCTGTTCCAGCCGCGCGACAAGACCTGGCTGGCACTGCCCCGTCCGGTAGCCGTGTATGTGGGTCGTCTCGCGGTGGAGAAGAATCTGGATGCCTTCCTTGGCATGACCTGGCATGGCAGCAAGCTGGTGGTCGGCGACGGCCCGGAGCGTGCGCGCCTGGAACAGCAATACCCGCAGGCGCATTTCGTGGGCTACCGGCATGGCGAGGATCTGGCGCGCCATGTGGCCGCTGCGGACGTGATGGTGTTCCCCAGCCTTACAGATACCTTCGGGCTGGTGAACCTGGAGGCCATGGCGTGTGGCGTGCCGGTCGCAGCGTACCCCGTCACCGGGCCCGTGGACGTGATCGAGGATGGCGTCACCGGTGCCCTGGACCGTGACCTGGCCACCGCCGCCGCTCGTGCCCTGCGTTCGTCGCCATCCGCCTGCCGCGAGTGGGCCAAGCGCTACAGCTGGGCCAGCTGCACGGCGGAGTTTGAAGCGCATCTGGCTCCCAGTGGCCTGTAACAATTGATTCACTGAATAATCAATAGTTGGTAAGAATCCTGGCGCAACCTTTTCAGGCATCAGTGGTAAACCTCCGATACGGAAAGGGTAGCGATGTCACCGATGCTGCGGATCGAGGCGCGAGTCAGGGCGGCGTTCATTTCCGACCTGCACCTGGGTACGCGTGAATGCCAGGCCGGTGAGCTGGCGCACTTCCTCAGATCGGTGGAAATGGACGAGCTGTATCTCGTCGGTGACATCGTTGATCTGTGGAGCATGCGCCGCGGCATCTACTGGCCGGCGCAGCATCACGAGGTGCTGAAGCTGATCATCGACAAGGCGCGCAGTGGCACGCGCGTGATCTACGTGCCGGGCAACCACGATGAACTGGCCAGGGGCCTGGTCGGCAGCCTGCTGGCTGGCGTCGAGGTACACGATGAATGCGTACACACCACCCGCGATGGCCGCCGCCTGCTGGTGATCCATGGCGATGTCTTCGATGGCGCCGTGCGCTTCAGTCCGGCGCTCAAGCTGATCGGCTGTGCGCTGTATTCGGTGATCCTGTATGCCAACCGCTATGTCGATCTGCTGCGCGGGCTGTTCGGCATGCGCCGCTGGTCGCTGGCCACGTGGCTGAAGTCCCGGGTGGGCAACGCCATGGCCTACGTGCAGCGCTACGAGCAGGTCGCAGCGCAGGCCGCCGCGGCGCGTGGCTTTGACGGCATTGTCTGCGGCCACATCCATCGCCCGCAGATGGCCGAGATCGGCGGCGTGCTTTATTGCAATGACGGCGACTGGGTCGAGCACTGCACGGCGCTGGTGGAAGACCGCAACGGCATGCTGTCGCTGTGGCACCACCGCTCGCGGGAGCTGGCCGTGGCCGCTGCGGCCGGGCAGGGGCTGCGCAAGGCCGCCTGAACCCTGCCGCCGGCAGGCACTGGCCTGCGCAGTGCCGCTTTTATCGTCCGGGCTCTATACTGCTGCCCATACAGTCATTACGACTGGAGATGAGGGGTGGAGCCGGCCATGGCCTGGACCAAACACGACTACGACGATATTCCCGGGACCTATGTGTTCGACGGCAAGCATGTGCAGGGCGCGTATCCCCTGAACAAGCTGCTGTTCTCTTTCTGCGAGGATGCCAACCGCACCGAGTTCGACCGGGACCCGGCCGCCTACTGCGACAAGTTCGGTGTCACCGGCAAGTACAAGGAATTCGTCCTGAAGAAGGATTTCCTCGGCATGCTGAAGGCCGGCGCGAACATCTACTACATGGCCAAGATGGCCATTCCGCGCGGCACTTCGGTGCAGGATTGCGGCGCGCAGTTCCAGGGCATCACCACGAGGGAATTCCAGGCCAAGCTGCTGGCGAAAGCCGACGGCCTGGACGACAAGTTGAAGGCGCGAGAGGGTTACTGGAATGGCTAAGATCATCGGCGGCATCACCAGCTCGCACATCCCCGCGGTGGGCAACGCCATTGCCAACAACCTGCAGCAGGAACCGTACTGGAAGCGTTTCTTCGACGGCTACGAGCCTGCGAAAGCCTGGCTGGCGCGCCACAAGCCGGATGTGGCCATCATCGTCTACAACGATCATGGCCTGAACTTCTTCCTCGACAAGGTGCCCACATTCGCGCTCGGCTGCGCCGACACGTATACCAACGATGACGAAGGCTGGGCACTGAAGCCGGTCGCCCCATTCAAGGGGGATGCCGCATTCTCATGGCACCTGGCCGAGAAGCTGGTGGAGCAGGAGTTCGATATCTGCACCTGCCAGGAAATGAAGGTGGACCACGGCTTCGTGAACCCGATCCGCGCGCTGTGGGGCACTCATGATGTGTGGCCCATCACGACCATCCCGCTGGCCGTCAACGTGGTGCAGCATCCGGTGCCCAGCGCGCTGCGCTGCCTGAAGCTCGGCCATGCGCTGCGCAAGGCCGTGGAGTCTTATCCGGAAGACATTAAGGTGGTCGTTCTCGGCACTGGCGGCATGAGCCACCAGCTGCAGGGCGAGCGCGCCGGCCTGATCGACGTGGATTTCGACCTCGAGACCATGGACCGGATCGCCAGCGACCCGGAGTGGTTCACGCAGTTCAGCAATGCCGACATCATGCGTCGTACCGGCACCGAGGGCATCGAGACCATCATGTGGCTGGTGATGCGTGGCGCGCTGCAGGACACCGTGAAGGTGGTGCACAAGCACTACCACGCGCCGATCTCGAATACCGGCGCGGGCGTGCTGGTGCTGGAGAATACGTTTATCTAGCCGTGGGGCCCGCCGCCGCCGCCGCCTGAGGAGCCCCAGTCCTCCTGGGCGCGCGAGATCAGGTAGGCGTGCACGGCCTCCACTTCCTCGGCCGTCAGCAGGCTCGCGAAACTGGCCATGCCTTTCTGCACACGCGTGCCCTTGAGCACGATGTCGTTGAACTCTGCATGCGTTTCGCGGGTCATCTGCCGCAGATCCTTCACTCCGCCCACGGCCAGCTGGCCGTGGCATTGCGCGCAGGTGCGGGCATAGATCTCACCGCCGCGCTGCACGGTGGCCTCGGGGGCTCGCAGCGGCGGCGGATCGGGGATGGGCGGGGCAGGGCTCAGCGGCGGCAGCTGCTTCCGGCCGCCCAGCTTGAACACCAGCAGGCGCGCAGATGCGCGACTCTCGGCGGTGCCCGAACCGCGCTCCACCTGTGCGGCGCCACCACCCCAGCCGGCATTCACTGCAATGAACTGCTCACCATCGAGCTCGTAGGTGATGGGTCCGGAGACGGGGGCGGACTGCACCGGCATCTCCCACAGCAGTGCGCCGTCGGTGGCGCGGAAGGCGGCGAAGGTCTGCTTCGTGGTGCCTTCAAACACGAGGTTGCCCCCCGTGGCCAGCACGCCGCCGTTGCCATGGCGCGGCAGGGGTACTTTCCAGCGCGCTTCCTGCTTCACTGGATCCCAGGCCACCAGCGCCGCCTTTTCGCGCCCGGCTGCTTCACGCGTCAGCTCGATGCGCTTCTGCAATGCCGCGCCGGCATAGCCGCCCCAGCCACCATTGGAACGAAACGGCTGCGGCTTGAAGTTGGGGTCGAGCGCGTACACGAACCAGTGCTCGTACTGCGGGAAGTAGGCGAGCCCGGTGTCCGGGCTGTAGGCCATGGGGAACCAGTTGTGGCCGCCGCCGGGGCCCGGCGTCACCAGCACCGGATCAGTGCCGTAATGCGCCTGCGGGTTCATGGCCGGACGGCCCGTGACCGGATCGATGCCCGTGGTCCAGTTCACCGGCACGTGGTTCTTCGCCGAGATGAACTTGCCGTTGGTGCGATCGATCACGTAGAAGAAGCCGTTCTTCGGCGCCTGCATGAGCACCTTGCGCGGCTGGCCATCGATGGTGAGGTCCGCCTGCACGATGGATTGCGTGCAGGTGTAGTCCCAATCCTCTTCCGGCACCTGCTGGTAATGCCAGCGGTAAGCACCGGTCTTCGCATCCAGCGCCACGATGGAGCACAGGAACAGGTTGTCGCCGCGCCCGGGGCTGCGATGCAACTGCGCGTCGGGGCCGCCATTGCCGGTGCCGACATACACCAGCTGCAGCTCAGGATCGTAGGCAATTGAATCCCATGCCGTGCCACCGCCGCCCAGCGTCCACCACTGGCCGGTCCAGGTCTTGGCGGCCATGGCCATCACGCTGTCTGAGGCTGCGCCATCTGGTCCCTTCGCGGGGTCGCCTGGCACGAGGTAGAACTTCCAGCGGAATTCTCCGGTATCGGCGTCCCAGGCGCTGACGAAGCCGCGTACGCCCAGATCAGCGCCGCCATTGCCGACGACCACCAGGCCATCAAAAACGCGCGGCGCGCCGGTATTGGCCAGGGCTCCGAATTTTACAAGGTATTCGCCCTCCACAGCGCCTTGCCGGTCCTGGCATCGAGTCCGATCAGGCGCCCGTCGAGCGTCGCGATGATGACCTTGCCTTTCCAGAAGGCGAGGCCGCGGGCAACAGGTTCGCAGCAGGCATAGCGTCCCCATTCGCG
>JBEVNO010000039.1:0-17301 GCA_040508085.1 Steroidobacteraceae bacterium | reverse complement strand
AGATCCTTCAGCACCGCCTTCAGGCGTTCCTCGAATTCGCCGCGGAACTTGGCGCCGGCGATCAGTGCGCCCATGTCGAGCGCGAGGATCTTCTTGTTCTTCAGGCCCTCGGGCACTTCGCCGTTGACGATGCGCTGGGCCAGGCCCTCGACAATGGCGGTCTTGCCAACGCCCGGCTCGCCGATGAGCACGGGGTTGTTCTTGGTGCGACGCTGCAGTACCTGCACGGTGCGGCGGATCTCGTCGTCGCGGCCGATCACCGGATCGAGCTTGCCGGCGGCGGCGCGCTCGGTGAGATCGACGGTGTATTTGGACAGGGCCTCGCGGCTCTCTTCGGCATTGGCGTCGTTCACGGCTTCTCCTCCGCGCACTTCGGTGATGGCCTGTTCGAGTTTGTCCTTGGTAAGGCCGTGGCTTTTCAGGATGCGGCCGAGTTCACCGCGGTCTTCCAGCGCGGCCAGCGCGAATATCTCGCTGGCGATGTACTGGTCGCCGCGCTGCTGCGCCAGCTTGTCGGTGACGTTCAGGGCGCGCTGCAGATCCTGCGAGACATGCACCTCGCCGGCGTTGCCCTCTACCTTGGGCAGGCGATCGAGCAGCGTGCCGAGCTCGGCCTTGAGCTTGGCGACGTTGACTCCGGCCTTGGCGAACAGCGGCCTGAGGCTGCCGCCCTGCTGGTCGAGCAGCGCCACCAACAGGTGCGCCGGCTCGATCATCTGGTTGTCCTTGCCCACGGCCAGGGACTGGGCGTCCGCCAGGGCGTTCTGAAAGCGGCTGGTTAGTTTGTCGTTACGCATGCCGGCCTACTTGGGGCCGCCCGGGCCCGGGTTCAAGAAATGGGGTCAGATCTATTTTCCGCTTCGGCGGGCGCCGGCGATATGGCCATCGCTGCGGAAAATGGATCTGACCCCATTCATGCACCTCGTCTAGTGGGGGACGAGGTATTCGACGCCGGCGACAAGGCCGACGCCGAGTGCGATGAGGACAACCTGCAGCACGCTGTCGCTGGTGGTGCCTACCCGCCGGTGCAGGCCGGGAATGAGGTCGGCGACGGCGACGTACAGCAGGCTGGCGGCGGATACGCCCAGGGCATAGGGCAGCGCCGGCTGGACGGTCGACAGCGCGAAATAGCCCAGTACGCCGCCCAGCACCGCGCCCAAGGCAGAGATGAGGTTCCAGCTGAAAGCCTGCTTGCGTGACATGCCGCTGTTCAGCAGCACTGCGAAGTTGCCGACCTCGCTGGGCACCTCATGCGCCAGCACCGCCAGGCCCGTCATCACGCCGAGGTTCAGGTCGATCAGGAAGGCGGCGGCGATCAGCACGCCATCGAGCGCGTTGTGGATGGTGTCGCCCACCAGGATCATCACGCCCGGCGCGCGCTCATGCGCATCATGCCCGTGGCGGTGGCCGTGGTCGTGCGCTGGGGTGTGAGTCTCGCAGTCGTCGGCGTGGCAATGCCGCCACAGCACCAGCTTCTCCAGCACGAAGAACAGCGCAATGCCGCCGAGCAGCGATATACCCACCGCGCCGTAATGCTCGGGGCCGGCCAGTTCAATGGCTTCGGGCAGCAGGCCCAGCAGGGCCGCGGCCAGCAACGCGCCGGTGGCGAAGGACACCATCGCCGGCAACGCCCGCGCCCGCAGCCGCACTGGCACCAGCAGGAATGCACTGGCGAGCAATACGCCGGCCACCCCACCCAGCAGGGTGAAACTGACGATCCAGCCCAGCGTGTTCATACGGGGATATTCATGCGCGCAGGTTCAGGGTTGCAGCCAGATGAGGCTGGCCATTCTACCGGTGGCGCCCTGCCCCCGATGCTGCACGTCGCGGCGATGCGAGAAGTAGCGCTCCTCCTCGTCGTAGGTGCAGGCACCACCACCGCTCACGGCCGTCACGCCAGCGCCGGCCAGCCGCTGCCGCGCCAGTTCGTACAGATCCGCATGCCAGCGGTCACCGGCGCCGCGGGTGAAGGCGCTGCCGCCTGCCGCATCCTGCGCCACGAAGGCTGCGAGCACCTCATCGCCCACTTCGAAGCGCAGCGGCCCGATGGCCGGACCGAACCAGGCATGCAATGCCACGTCAGGCGGCACGCGCGCGCGCAGCGCAGCCACCGTGTTTTCGAGCACGCCCGCCGCGAGCCCGCGCCAGCCGGCATGGGCGGCCGCCACTGCCGAGCCATCCGCCGCGGCCAGCAGCACCGGCAGGCAGTCCGCCGTCAGCACCGCGCAGACGGTTCCGGGCTCCGCAGTGACCGACGCATCGGCCACCGGCACCCCGCCGGATGCCGTATCCAGATCGGCTACCGCCACACCATGCACCTGCTGCAGCCAGCGTGGCGGCCGGGGCAGCGCGTGCACTTCGGTCAGCAGGCGCCGGTTCTCGATCACCGCGTCGCGGTCGTCCCCGACATGGTCGCCGAGATTCAGGAAATCCCAGGGCGCGCGGCTCACCCCGCCAGAGCGGGTAGTGACCAGCATCCGCACGCCGGGCGGCAGCGATGGCGCCTTCTCGTCCATGGCTGACCGGGTCACTCAGGCGCCGCGCAGGACGGCAAGCAATCCCGCGAAATCCGCCGGCAGCGGTGCCTCGACGCTGATGGCCTTGCCGGTGACCGGATGCTCGAACTCGAGCCTTGCGGCATGCAGCGCCTGACGCTTGAAGGCAGCCAGCGCGGCGCGCTGTTCCGCCGTGAGCCCGGCCGCCAGCTGGCGGCGTCCGCCGTACAGCTGGTCGCCCACCAGCGGGTGGTTGATATGCGCCATGTGCACGCGGATCTGGTGCGTGCGGCCGGTTTCAAGCGTAACGCGCAGCAGCGTGTGGCTGACAAAGCGTTCCTCCAGCCGGTAGTGGCTGACGGCTTCGCGGCCATCCGCGCGCACCACCATGCGCAGGCGGTCGGTGCGATGCCGGTCGATGGGTTTGTCGACGGTACCGCCGCCGGTCATGGTGCCCACCACCAGCGCCAGGTATTCGCGCTGCACATCATGTTCCTGCAGTGCCGCCACCAGCGCGGTGTGCGCCTCCAGCGTGCGCGCCACCACCAGCAGGCCGCTGGTGTCCTTGTCGATGCGGTGCACGATGCCGGCCCGCGGCACGCGCGCCAGGTTGGGATCCAGCGCCAGCAGGCCGTTCTGCAGGGTGTGGGCGCGGTTGCCGGCGCCCGGATGCACCACGAGGCCAGCGGGCTTGTTGATCACGAATACATGGGCGTCGCGGTAGCGCACATCGATGGCCATGCGCTCGGGGGTGACGCGCTCGTCCGCGGCCGGGGTCGCCCGTACCACCACTTCCTCGCCGCCGAAAACGGCGTCGCGCGGGCGGGCAGGCTTGCCGTTCAGGACCACCGAGCCGTCCTTGATCCAGCTGGCGAGCCGGGAGCGGGAATACTGCGGCAGCGCGGTGGCCAGGGCCTGGTCCAGGCGCTGCCCGACCGGGTCGTGCGGCAGGGTCAAGGTTACTTCTATGAAAGGTATGGGAGCGGCGGGAGGGGCGCGGGAGGGCATTCGTCTATACTACCGTGATGCTCTCATCGACCGGCTCCCGTCGCAGCCTCTGGCTGCTCTCCCTGTGCGCGTTGTTGATCGTGGCCGGCTGCGCTGGCCGCGGCTCGGATCGCCAGCAGCGGCTCGCGCGCTTTTCCCCGGAATCCCTGTACGACCAGGGCCGCAAGGCCATCCGGGTCGGCGACTATTCAGAGGCGGTCAACATCTACGAGGCGCTGACCGCGCGGTATCCGTTCACGCCGGAATCGAGGCAGGGCCGGCTCGACATCATCTTTGCCTACTACAAGCTGGGCGAGAAGGAATCCGCCCGGGACGCCGCCGATACCTACATCCGCGAGAACCCGGCCAGCGCGCGCCTGGATTACGCCTACTACGTGCGCGGGCTGGTGGATTTCGAGCGCACTCCTTTCGCGGTGGAGCGCTGGCTGAACGTGGATCTGTCGGAGCGTCCGCCGCAGACGGCCAAGGATTCGATCAACGCGCTGCGCACCGTGGTCACGCGTTTCCCGAAGAGCCCGTACGCAGCCGACGCCCGCCGCCGCATGGTCTACATGCGCAATCGCCTGGCGGAATATGAGCTGCGCGTGGGAGAGCACTACATGCAGCGTGGCGCCTGGGTCGCGGCGGCGCAGCGCGCCCGGCAGTCGATCGAGGAGTACGACGGCGCGCCGGCCATGAAGGATGCGCTGCGCATGATGATCTTCTGCTACCGCAAGCTGGATTACGACGATCTGGCGGAGAACACCGAGAAGGTGTTCAAAGAGAACTTCCCGGAAGATTCGCCCGAGATGCCGCGCCACGACAGCCACTGGTGGAAGTTCTGGGGCTGACGCCCTGACAGGCCCTGACCGCCCTGAAAAAACGGGCGGAGGGTCGAGAACCACAGGTTCGCGCCGCTGCCGCCCACAGGGTTCCACTCTCTCTGCAGGGGGAACATACCGGGCAACCCCGCTACTCCATCGATAAGAAACCGTAACGATGGGCCCGGGCTTCGTTGGGGGCGGGCAAAAAAAACGGGCAGGAACCGGGGGGCCGAAGCCTTGCCCGATCCCCGCCCGGAGGGGGTCCGTCAGAGTGTGGTCAGGTCAGAAGCGCAGTTTCACGTTCAGGAAGTAGCGGCGGCCCAGCACGTCGTAATACTGAGCGTTGGTGGACCCCGAGCCGTTCAGCACCACCGAACCACCGCCGTTCGCGGCGGTGATCGTCTGGATCTGGCCAGCGCCAACCCGTTCCGGATCACGGTCGAACAGGTTGTCGATACCGGCACTGACCGACAGCGAGCGGCTGAGGTTCCAGTTGCTGGTGAGCCCGAACATGTCGTAAGCGCCCGCGCCCTGCACGGTGGTGGCCGGATCGGCGACAAAGTTGAAACTCTTGATCGACGGCAGGTGCCGCCAGTTCAGGGCCACATCCCAGGTCGACAGGCTGTAACGCAGCGTCGTCACGAGGCGCCAGTCATACAGGGCCGGACGGGCACCACTGCCCAGCGTGCCGGTGTTCTCCAGCGGCGCCTGGGTCGGGTAGTCCTGCGCCTTGTAGTGGAACGTCTTGTTGTACGACAAGTTCGCACTCACGGCGCCCGGCAGGCTGGTGCCCATGTCCGACAGGCCGGCACGCCAGTTGAGGTTGGCGTCGATGCCCGAGGTCTCGATGGTGCCCAGGTTCTGGTACTGCGACCGCACCTGCGTGACCACGCCATTGGTGGTATCGCGCTCGATGTTGCGGCAGATGCCGTTCGGATCATCCAGCGAATAGGTCGGATTGCTGGCGCCATCGCGGTTCAGGCACAGGTCGAAGGCCGACTGCGCGCTGATCGTGGAGATGGCGTCGGTGATCTTCACCGAATACCAGTCCACCGACAGCGACGAGCCGGACAGCAGCGCCGTCTCGAACGGTGAGCGGAACACCGCACCCACCGTCCAGGTCTTGCCCTTCTCGCTCTTCAGGTCACGGTTGCCGCTGTTGACCTGCAGCAGCACGCCGTCCGAGCGACCTTCGGCATAGGTGCTGCCGATGGGCACGCCGCCGGCCAGTGCGGAGCACAGCGCCTGGACCGCGGCACGGTTGGGGTTGGTGGCGATGTTGCCGTAGGCCTCGCGCGTGTCCGAGCGGCACGGTTCGGCGCTGCGCAGCGTGGTGGCCACGCTGCTGGCGTCGAGGAACAGCTCGTTGATGTTCGGCGCGCGGTTGGCGACGTTGTAACCACCGCGCAGGCGCACCCAGTCAATGGGCTGCCAGCTGAACAGCGCCTTCCAGGTGGGCACGCTGCCGGCGGTATCGTAGTCGGAGTAGCGGTAACCCAGTTCCAGCTCGAGGTTCTGCACGGCCGGCAGGCCCCGCAGCAGCGGCACCAGCAATTCGCCGTACACCTCCTTCACGGTGGTCGAACCGAACACATTGGCCTGCGCGAACGCGCCCACCGGCACGTCGAAGATGGCGTTCGATTCGCGGCCGGCATCCGGCAGGTACTCGAAATCGTTGCTGCGCCAGGTGGCACCCAGCGCGGCGCGGATCTGCCCGCCCGGCAGCTCGAACAGGCCGCCCTGCGCCGTGGCTTCGACCACATCCTGGGTCAGGCGCGTCTTGTCGGTGTACAGGGCAGTGAGCGTGTTGATGCAGTCCTGCGAGATGGCGAAGTCGCTGAACACCGGCAGGCCGCTGGTGCAGGTGGATGCCGTCGAGCCGGCGCCGGTTGCGTTGTAGCCCTTGCCGAAGTTCGGCGAAGTGGCCAGCGCACGCCAGCGCGCAGTCGACACGAAGCCGACATAGTCGAGCTCGGTGCGGGTGGCGCCATGCGAGGTGTAGGCATCCCAGGTCCAGTCACCGAAGGGCAGCTTGCCGCGCAGGCCGGCCAGCACCTGGTACAGGTTGGTGGTGTTCTCGATGGTGCGCGCCGGCAGGAAGCCGAAGGTGCCACCCAGCAGCCAGCTCGAGTCGGCACCCTGCACCACCACCGGCGCGCCGGTGTTCGGGTCATAGGTGACATTCGGGTTGGCCGCATTGGTGGTGAGATTCGGTCCACGCGAGGCGAGCAGCGCCGCCAGATCCGCCGGTACCGGGAACACCTGCGACTTGGTGCAGCCACCCGTGGCATTGGTGCAGGTGGTCAGGCCGAAGCGGCCGCCCGGCAGGTAATCCGGGTTGGTGTTGCCATTGGCCAGGCGCGAGGGACCGTAGATCTCCGTGCCGGTCGGGATGCTGGCACCGAAGCCGCCGACCGCGCCGGTGGGCTGCAGCACCTGCTTGTTGTTGGTGTTGACGAAGTTGACCTGCGAATAGACTTCGACATTTTCGTTGATGCCGAAGTGCGCCTTGCCGAACAGCGAGTAGCGGTTCATCGGGCTCGAGTAGCGCAGATCGGTATTGTTCTCGATCAGCTGGCCGTTCGGCGCCACCTTGTAGCGCTCGTCGTTGGCGAGGTCGCCCTTGAAGCCGATGCCCCTGTTTTCCAGCTTGAACAGCGTGCCATCCGGATTGAACATGAAGACGGTAGTGCGCGGGATCTGGTAACCCGCGGGCTCGCCGGCCACGCCTGCATTGGCGGCAGCCTGCGACGGCGCGTTGGTGGAACTGGGCTCGTACTGCCAGCCGTCGAGGCGACCCGCCGAGGTGGCGTTGGTCAGAGGATCCTTCAACGCCTTGCGGAAGAAGGCGCGGTCGGTGGCCAGCACTTCACCGCGCTCGGTCCATTCCATGCCCAGCATGGCATTGCCGCGGCCCTCAGCGAGCGAAGTGCCCAGCAGCAGGCTGACGCGGTTTTCCTCGCCATCACCCTCTTCGGTGATGCCGGTGCGGAACTGCATGTCCACACCCTGGAAATTGTTCTTCAGCTTGAAATTGGTGACGCCGCCGAGCGCGTCGGCACCGTACACGGCCGAGGCGCCGCCGCTGATGATCTCGACGCTTTCCAGCGCCGAGGACGGAATGGAGTTGGTATCGATGACCAGCGTCGAGTTGGCCGGCTGCGCGCGGCGCCCATCCACCAGCACCAGCGTGCGGTTGGAACCGAGGCCACGCAGGCTGACGGTCGAGATGCCCGGCGTGCTGGTGGCGGTGGGGAACACATCCGAGGTGTTGAACTGGGTGTTGGCGGGCGTGAACTGCGGCAACTGGTTGAGCACCGATTCCACTGCCAGGGTGCTGGATTCATCGAAAGCCTGGCTTTCAACAGTCACCACCGGGCTTGAGGATTCGAGGTCGCGCCGCACGATGCGCGAGCCGGTGACGGTGACCTCCTCGAGCTGGATGTCCTCGGAAGGCGTTGCGGCCGCGGGCGCCTGATCCGCTGCCAGAGCAGGCATTGCGCCGCCCAGCGCGAGTGCTACCGCCATGGCGATCCGATTGGCTGGCGCCGGCGTAGTGATAGCCCAATACTTATGACGTGTCATTCTTCCCCCAACGTTGATTCTGAAAATCGCGGGGGCGCGACACGCAGCGGCCACCATGCACTGGCCTGCCGCGACGAAACTCCCCCGTCAGCAGCAGGAGACGAAACAGCGAAGAAAAACCGCCACTCTTATTTTCGTTTGAGTACCGAACCGCCCAGCACCTATAGTCGGTGCGCACCGGGTCGGGGGGTCAGGGCCTGCCAATGGCGGACACGCGCAAGGAAGATGGCGTCGCTTCAATATTCATTGCCTGCCGTGGCCTGTTGGCCAAGGCGGTGCGCCGCATCGTGCGCCCCAATGAAGTGGACGATGTGCTGCAGGAAGCCTTCCTGCGCAGCTTCGAGGCCGAGTCGCGTTACCCGATCCGGGATGCGCGCGCGTTCCTGCTGCGCACGGCGCGCAATGTCGCGCTGGATCACGTGGGGCGCGCGGCGTACCGCCGCACCGGCTCGCTTGACGGCATGGACGAGGCGCATTTCACCGACGAGGCGCCGCTGCCTGATGCCTGTGTGGAATCCGAGCAGCGCTTCATCGCATTCTGCGAAGCTGTGGGCCAACTGCCGCAGCAATGCCGGCGCACCTTCGTGCTGAAGAAGGTCTATGGCCTCAGCCATGAGGAGATCAGCGCCCGGCTGGGCATCGCTCCCAGCACTGTCGAGAAGCACGTGGCCAAGGGGCTGCTGCTGTGCCATGAATACCTGAACACCAGACGACAGCCTTCCAAAGTGACAACGCGCCCCGCATGAGCAGTCTTGTTGAATTCCCGGATGTGGCGGTGCTGCGCGAGCAGGCGGCCACCTGGATCGTGCGCCGCGAGCGCGGCTTGAGCGCCAGTGAGCAGGCCGAGTTCCAGCGCTGGTGCGCGAGTCCCGCGAATGTGCGCATCCTGCGGCAGCTGGGTGCGCTGTATGAGGAAATGGATGCGCTGCAGACGTTGTCCATCGACCTGCCGGAGGCTGCGGCAAGCAGCACTCCGGCGCTGCATCGCTGGCGGCCGGCCATCGCCGCCGGGCTTGCCGCGGCGCTGGTGCTGGCCGGCGTGGGCATCCATCGAAAGTTCGAATCGACCTCCTCTGCAGTGGCGGCACCTGCACCGCTGGCCTTCACCACCGCCATGGGCGAGCACCGCAGCCTGCCGCTGGCCGATGGTTCACTGCTGGCGATGAACACCGATTCCCGGGTAGAAGTGCAACCGTTGACCGGCGGACCATCGCGCGAACTGAAGCTGGTGCGTGGCGAGGCGCATTTCACTGTGGCCCATGACGCGGCGCGGCCCTTCCGGGTGCGCGCCGGTGGCCAGATCATCCAGGCCGTCGGCACGGCCTTTGATGTGCGCCTGCATGGCGGTGGCGAGATCGAAGTGGTAGTGACCGAGGGCCGCGTGAAGCTGATTCCGCGCCATCCCGCTGCGGAGCATCTGGAGCGCGGCCAGTCGCTGCTGATCGCGCGCGACGGCAGTGCCCGGGTGAGCACCCTCGACAATGATGCGCTGGGTTCGCGGCTGGCCTGGCGCAATGGCATGGTGGTCTTCGACGGCCAGACGCTGGCCGACGCCCTGGAGGAGTTCGCGCGTTACACGCCGACGCGTTTCGAGATCGACGACCCGCAGCTGCGGCAACTGCGGGTGGGTGGCTATTTCCCGGCCGGGGATACCGCCTTCCTGGTGGACGCCCTGCACAACAGCTTCGGCCTCGTCACCACGCGCGACGCCAACGGCACCATCCGGATCAATCGCCGGCGCTGACGCCACCGGAACATGGCATTGCGCAAACGGTTGGGGGGGGCCCTGCCCGGGCTGGCGCTGATGTGGGCTTCTACGCTGGCCATGGCGGCCGGCCGCGATTTCAACATTGCAGCAGCCCCGGCGAACGTCGGTGTCACGCGCTTCGCGCAGCAGGCCGGGTTGCCGGTGCTGTTTCCGTACGAGCTGCTGCGCGAGCGGCAGACGCAGCCGCTGCAGGGGCATTACGAGGTCGAGGACGGACTGCGCGAACTGCTGCGCGGCAGTGGACTGACGGCATACGTCAACAGCCGCGGGCAGCTGTCGGTGCGGCTGGCCGAGCCGCCGCGCGCCGCAGCGACGGCGGCCAATGCCGATCCGCTGGCGCAAGGCCTGGACCCGTTGGAGCCTGGCGACACGCTGCCCGAGATCGCCGTCACCGGTTCGCGCATCGTACGCAATGGCATGACCACGCCTACGCCGCTGGCCATTCTGTCGCGCGAGGAACTGCAGGCTACCGCGCCGACGGCGCTGATCGATGCGCTGGCCCAATTGCCCCACTTCCTCAACAACGACACGCCGCAGACGCAGTCGTTTGGATCCACCGGCGCCGCCGGCGCGAGCTATCTCAATCTGCGCGGCATGGGCGCGGGCCGCACGCTGACGTTGCTGGACGGCCGGCGCACGGTGCCAGCCTCGCGGCTTGGCACCGTGGACATCGCGCTGTTCCCGAAGAACCTGCTGCAGCGGGTTGAAGTAGTCACGGGCGGCGCGTCGGCGAGCTATGGCTCGGACGCGGTAAGCGGTGTGGTGAACATGATCCTGGACACGGATTTCCGGGGCATGCGCAGCCATGCGCAGGCGGGGATGTCGGAACGCGGTGATTACGGCAACATGGAAGCCAGCGTGGCCTATGGCACGCGGGTGGGCGAGCAGTCGAGCCTGCTGCTGGCGGCGGAGCTGTTCAGCTCCGAGGGTATCCGCGGCTATGGCTCGCGGGGGTGGTATCACAGCGCGGCCGCCATCACCAATCCGGATCCGGCCGGACCGCGCGAGATCATTGCGCGCGATGTGCATGCAACCGGCTATACCTACGGCGGCCTGATCACCTCAGGACCGCTGGCCGGGACGCAGTTCCTGCCGGGTGGCGCCACTGCGCCCTTCACGCGTGGCGCGCTGTATACCAATGTCACGCAGTCCGGCGGGGATGGTGCCGACCAGGCGGAGGACCAGGTATGGATACTGCCGGACCAGCAGCGGCTCAGCGCCTTTGCGCGGCTGACCACCCAGCCCAGCGCATCGACTTCGGCCTTCGCGCAGGTGCTGGCTGGCCGCACCGAGAATTCCTTCGCCAAGGACCTGCCGGCGTTCTGGGGGCCGTGGGAGGCGACCATCTATGCGGACAACGCCTTCCTGCCTGCGAGCGTTGGTACGCAGATGCGCTCGCTCGATGTGGATTCATTCCGCATGGGCCGGGTGGTGACGAACGGCGAACTGGGCAATCCGATGTCCCGCCAGACCGGCGAGCTGCTGTCGCTTACCGCCGGCGGCGACTGGCACTTCGCGGACTGGAGCGTCGATGGCTACTACCAGTACGGCAGCAACCGGACGCGGCTGGACTACGAAGAAGTGGTGCGCATCGACCGGCTCTACCGGGCGGTGGATGCGGTGCTTGATCCGCGCACTGGCCAGCCCACCTGCCGCTCGACCCTGAGTTTCCCCGGTGATGGCTGCGTGCCGCTGGACCTCTTCGGACAGGGCTCGGTGTCGCCTGCCGCGCGTGCGTGGGTCATGGAAGGCAGCACGGCACATACGCAGCACCTGACGGAACAGACAGCCGAGCTGACGCTCAACGGCGACTTGGGGTGGCGCCTGGCGGCCCCGGTCAGCGTTGCGGCGGGCGTGGCCTGGCGTCGCGAAGCGGTGGCCAGTCATCCGCTTCGCTACCCCGCCTCGCTGGATGACCTGGTGGTGGAGCCTGCGGCCACGCAGGGGTATCGCGGTCTGCCGGCCGCGTATGTGGGGGCCAATATCTTCGAACGCACCACACGCGTACAGGTGCGGGGCGGCTACGGCGTCTCCGAGGCTTTCGGGGAACTGGCCTTGCCGCTGCTGCGCAACCAGCCTTTCGCCAGGCGCCTGGACCTGCATGGGGCAATACGCGCCGCCGACTACAGCGGTAGCGGCGTGGTGACCGCGTGGAAGCTGGGCGTGGACTGGCAGTTGCTGGAGTCTTTGCGCCTGCGCGGCACGCGTTCTCGCGATGTGCGCGCCGGGAGCCTTTCCGAGCGCTACGACGTGAGCCGCTCGGGGCAGACCATCACCGACCGGGTGCTGCCGGATGCGCCGATGTACGCCGCGGTGATCGAGCGGCGTGGCAATCCGGCGATAGATCCGGAGCTTTCGGATACCACCACGGGAGGGGTGGTGTGGCAGCCGGGCTGGCTACCGGAATTTTCGCTGTCCGCGGATTACTACGATATCCGCGTGCACGGCGCCATCGCCACCTGGGGCGCGCAGACCATCATCGATCGCTGCGCCGATGGCGATGCGGACCTGTGCGCGCTGCTCGAACGCGATGGCTCGACGGGACAGATCACGCTGGTCAACAACCTGGTGCTGAACATCGCCGCTGCGCGCACGCGCGGCCTGGATGTGGAGACTGCCTGGCGCCGGCCAGTGGACTGGTTCGGCGGCGGGGAATCCTTCGCCGTGCGGCTGATGGCGAACCGCAGCTTCGAGAGCTCCACCACCGATGCGCGGGGCACGCGCATCGACCGCAATGGACAGACCGGGCTCTTCGGTGGCGCGCCGCGCTTCCAGGCCAATCTGTCGCTGGCCTATGAACGCGGACCGCTGCAGCTGATGCTGCAGGAGCGCTTCACCAGCAGCGGCAGTTACGACGCCACCTATGGACCAAGTGACATCAATGACCGGCATGTGCGCGCTATGGCGGTTACCGCGCTGCAACTGAACTGGCAGCCGGATACGCGGCGCGAGCTGCGGCTGTTCCTGAATGTGCAGAACGTGTTCGACGCCGACCCGCCAATCGCGCCGGACTGGGGCTTCGCCGGCTCGCTGCCTACGAACGAGGGCCTGTTCGACGTGCTCGGGCGCCGCTACGTCGTCGGCCTGCGCTTCGAGCGCTGAGCAACGCCGCTGAAGAAATCAGCGGCGGTAGCCGTTGGTGATGGGGTAGCGCCAGTCGCGGCCGAAGGCGCGGCGGCTGACGCGCACGCCGGGGGGCGCCTGGCGGCGCTTGTATTCATTACGCTTGACCATGTCGAGCACCCGGCCCACCACTGCCCGGTCGAAGCCGCGCGCCACGATCTCGTCCACGGACAGGTCTTCCTCGATGAAGGCCTCGAGGATGGCATCCAGCACCTCGTATGGCGGCAGCGAGTCGGTGTCCTTCTGGTCCGGCCGCAGTTCGGCCGAGGGCTCGCGCTCGATTACCCGCGCCGGTATCGCCTCGCCGCCGAAATCCCCGCGGCTGCGGGCCAGTACGTTGCGATAGCGCGCCAGGCGGTACACCAGCATCTTGGTGCAGTCCTTGATGGGTGCGAACCCACCATTCATGTCGCCATACAAAGTGGCGTAGCCCACCGCCATTTCGCTCTTGTTGCCGGTGGTCAGCAGCATGCGGCCGGTCTTGTTGGAGATGGCCATCAGCAACAGCCCGCGGATGCGGGCCTGGATGTTCTCCTCCGTGGTGTCCGGCTTGCGGCCGGCGAACTGCTCCGCCAGAGAATCGAGGATGGCCGCGAAGGATTCCTCGATGGAAATGACGCTGTACGCCACGCCCATCGCCCGCGCCTGTCGTTCGGCATCGTCGCGGCTCATCTGCGAGGTGTAGCGGGACGGCATCATCACCACCTGCACATGCGACGCGCCCAACGCATCGACGGCAATGGCCAGCGTCAGCGCGGAATCCACGCCGCCGGAGAGGCCAATGACCACGCCGGGGAAGCCATGCTTGTTCACGTAGTCCCTCACGCCCAGCACCAGGGCGCCATACACGCTCTCCTCGTCAGCCAGTTCGGCGACGATGGCATCCGGCGCCACGCTGCGCAGGGCGACCTGGCCGTCCGCGCCGCGCTCGGCACGCATCAGCAGCAGTGCTTCCTGGAAGGCGTGGGCGCGCATCACTACCGCACCGCCGGCATCCATGGCGCAGGAACGGCCATCGAACACCAGCTCGTCCTGGCCGCCCACCAGGTTGACGTATAGCGCCGGGATGCCGGTCTCCGCCACACGCTCGCGCAGCACTGCCTCGCGCGCCCGCTGCTTGTGCTGCTCATAGGGCGAAGCATTGATGACCAGCAGCACTTCAGCGCCCGCCGCGCGTGTGGCCAGCGCCGGCTCGCTCTCCCAGACATCCTCGCAGATGGTGAGACCCAGCTTCACGCCCATGAACTCCACTACGGCGGCCGCCGCGCCGGGCGTGAAGTAGCGCTTCTCGTCGAACACCTTGTAGTTCGGCAGACAGGTCTTGCGGTAATTCACCGGCGCGCGGCCGGGCACGAGCAGGCGCGCCGCATTGTAGATGCGCGGGGTATTGCCGGTGCCTTCGTACTCGGGATAACCCAGCAGGATGGCCGGCAGGCCTGCCGCCGGATCGTCCACTTCCCGCGTCAGCGCCTCGAGCGCCTGCTCCAGCTGGATGCGCAGGCCACGATGGAACAGCAGGTCTTCGGGCGGGTAACCCGACAGCGTCAACTCCGGGAACATCACGAGGTCCGCGCCGCGGGCGCGCGCGGCGCGGGCGGCCTCCCGCACTCGCGCCGCGTTGCCCTGCACATCGCCGACGAGCAGGTCTAACTGGGCCAGCGCGATACAGGGCCCACTGGCCACTTGCGGGTTACTTCTTGCGGGCGGGACGACGCGAAGCTTTGGTCTTCGCGGGCGACTTGCGGGCGACCTTCTTCGCGGGCAGTTTTTTCGCCGGGGCCTGCTTCACCGCGGTCCTGCGCACAACCTTGGCGGCGGTCTTCTTCTTCGCGGCCGGCTTGCTCTTGCCCGCCTTCTTCTTCGCCTTCACCAGCGCCGCCGGCCGTTCGCCGATATAAGCCGCCGCCGCGCGTTTTTTCGCGCGTACGTTCAGCAGTTCGGCCATGGCCGAACCCAGCTCCGCCGGGCTGCGCACCGTGCGCACTCCCGCCTCCTCGAGCGCGCGGTATTTGTCCGCCGCAGTGCCCTTGCCGCCGGCCACCACCGCGCCGGCATGCCCCATGCGCTTGCCGGCTGGCGCCGTGACACCGGCGATGTAGGCCACCACCGGCTTGGTCACGAAGCGCGCGATATGCGCGGCCGCGGCCTCCTCGTCACTGCCGCCGATCTCACCGACCATCACGATGCCTTCGGTCTGCGGATCGCGCTCGAACAACTCGATGACGTCGATGAAATTCATGCCACGCACCGGGTCGCCGCCAATGCCGACGCAGGTGCTCTGGCCGAGGCCGATGGCCGTGGTCTGGTGCACGGCCTCGTAGGTCAGCGTGCCGGAACGCGACACGATGCCCACGCAGCCACGCTGGTGGATGAAGCCCGGCATGATGCCGATCTTGGCTTCGTCCGGCGTGATGATGCCTGGGCAGTTGGGGCCGATCAGCCGCGTGGGCTTGCCGGCCAGCGCCGCCTTGACGCGGATCATGTCGTTCACCGGGATGCCTTCGGTGATGCACACCACGAGCTCGATGCCGGCATCCGCCGCTTCCAGGATGGCGTCGGCCGCGAACGCGGCCGGCACGTAGATCATGCTGACGGTGGCGCCGGTGTTGGCCACTGCCTGGTGGACGGTGTCGAAGACCGGCAGGTCGAGGTGCTCGGTGCCGCCGCGTCCCGGAGTCACGCCACCGACGACACGCGTGCCGTAGGCAATGCACTGCTGGGCGTGGAAGGTGCCCTGCTTGCCGGTGAAACCCTGGACGATGATTCTGCTGCGCTTGTTGACGAGAATGCTCATGCTGGATCCGTATTACTTGCGCGCCGCGGCGACGATTTTCTTGGCGGCGTCGGTGAGACTCTCGGCCGGGGTGACGGCAAGACCGCTGTTTTTCAGCATCTCGCGCGCCTGTACTGCATTGGTGCCTTCAAGGCGGACCACGACCGGCACCTTCACGCCCACCTTCTTCACCGCCACCATGATGCCCTCGGCGATCACATCGCAGCGCACGATGCCGCCGAAGATGTTGACCAGGATGGCCTTCACATTGGGGTTGGAAAGGATCAGCTCGAATGCCGCAGTCACGCGCTCCACGGTGGCGCCGCCGCCCACGTCCAGGAAGTTGGCGGGCTTGCCGCCGTGCAGCTTGATGAGGTCCATGGTGGCCATGGCGAGGCCCGCGCCATTGACCATGCAGGCGATGTCGCCGTCGAGCGAGACATAGTTGAGGTCGTGCTCGGCCGCACGCGCCTCGATGGGATCTTCCTGCGTCTTGTCGCGCAGCGCCACCAGCTCGGGGTGGCGGAACAATGCATTCGGGTCGATGCCGATCTTGGCATCCAGCGCGATCAGCTTGCCGGCCTTGGTGACGATCAGCGGATTGACCTCGACCAGGCTCGCGTCCTGCTCGATATACAGCTTGTAGAGCGCCTTGAGGATGGCAGTGAATTCCCCGATCTGCGTGCCGCTGAAGCCGAGCCCGAAGGCCAGCTCGCGCGCCTGGTAGGCCTCGAAGCCCACGGCCGGATGGATGGTGACGGAGAGGATCTTCTCCGGCTCATGCTCGGCCACTTCCTCGATGTCCATGCCGCCGGCGGCGGAGGCCACCACGGCGATACGGCTCTTCTCGCGGTTCAGCGTGAGACTCAGGTAAATCTCGCGTTCGATATCGGAGCCGGACTCAACATACACCTGCGAGATGGGCAGGCCTTCGGGGCCGGTCTGCTTGGTGACCAGGCGCGTACCGAGCATGGCCTCCGTGGCGGTGCGCACGGTGGCGAGGTCCTTGGTGACCTTCACGCCTCCCGCCTTGCCGCGGCCGCCCGCGTGGACCTGGGCTTTGACGACCCAGACCGGGCCACCCAACTGCTTCGCGGCGGCTTCCGCCTCATCTGCCGACGCGGCAACAAAGCCGGCGGGGACGGGGATGCCATATTCCACGAAGATCTTCTTCGACTGGTATTCGTGCAGGTTCATAACCGCGCATTCTGGCCCATTCGTTGCGGTGCCGCCACCGCCGGAAGGGCGTCTGCTAGAGTTCCGGCCAATGCGCAACCACCTCCGTGGCAGCCCCGACACGACAGAAAGCGCGCCATCAGATTTCGCCTGGCGCCTGATTGGCCTGGTAAACCTGTACCGGCTGCTGATCGCGGGGGCGCTGTTCGCCGCTTCCTGGGTCCAGGTGGTGCAGGAAACCTTAATCATCGAGCAGCCCGGGGCGCTGGCGGTGGTATGCGCGGCGTACTTCCTGGTGGGCATAGGACTGATCGCCCTGCGGCGGCTGCCGATCGGGTTGCGCCTGCTCGCGCTGAGCCATGCGGTGGCGGATTCGGTGGGCATCGCTTTCATCCTGTGGGCCACCAGCGGCGTGGAAAGTGGCTTGGGGATTCTGGTGCTGCTGCCGGTGGGCGCGATGGCATTGCTCACCGGCAATCGCGACGCCCTGTTCATGGCCGCCACGGCCACGGTCGCAATCCTGATCCAGCAGTTCACGCGCGAGGTCGCGCCAGGCCCCGCCGAGGGGGC
>JBEVNO010000174.1:0-17146 GCA_040508085.1 Steroidobacteraceae bacterium | reverse complement strand
CCCCCCCCCCCCCGCCCCCGCCGCCCGGGGGGGGGGGCCATCCCGCCCCGCCGCCCCCCGCGACGCTGGCCCTGAGCAAGTGACCGGATGAAACGCAGTGCCACGGCAGTTACCGTGCAACTCGAAGCGCTGGCGGCGCGCTCGCAGCGGCGCGTGCGGCGCACGGTGCAGCGCCTTGCTGCCACCGGGTCGGTGCTCGCGCCGGTGGTCGATGGCCGCCGCCTCATCAACTTCTGCAGCAACGATTACCTCGGCCTCGCAGGTGACCCCCGCGTGGCCGAAGCCATGCGCGCGGCGGCACTGCGCTGGGGGGCGGGCGCGGGTGCCGCGCATCTGGTCACCGGCCACAGCGCCGAACACCAGGCGCTGGAAGAGGAGCTGGCGGACTTCACCGGGCGCGAGGCGGCATTGCTGTTTTCCACCGGCTACATGGCCAATGTCGGCGTGATCACGGCGCTGGCCGCGCGCGGCGAAGTGGTGCTGCAGGATCGCCTGAACCATGCCTCGCTGATCGATGGCGCGCGCCAGTCCGGCGCGCGTCTGCTGCGTTACCGCCATGCCGATGCCATGGATGCCGCCCGCGTGGCGGCCGAACACGGGCCAGCATTGTCGCTGCTCATCACTGACGGCGTGTTCAGCATGGATGGCGATACAGCGCCGCTGCGCGAGCTTGCGGCGCTGGCGCGCCGCCACGATGCCTGGCTGCTGGTGGATGACGCGCACGGCTTCGGCGTACTGGGCGCGCACGGGGGCGGCTCGCTGCAGGCAGCCGGCCTCACTGCCGACGAGGTGCCGCTGCTGGTGGGCACGCTGGGCAAGGCCGCCGGCTGCTTCGGCGCCTTCGTGGCGGGAGACCGCGAGGTGATCGAGCTGGTGCTGCAGCGTGCGCGCAGCTACATCTACACGACCGCATTGCCGCCGGCCGTGGCGGCAGCAACGCGCGCCAGCCTCGCCATCCTGCGCACAGAAGGCTGGCGGCGTGAGCTGCTGCAGGCGCATATCGCGCGCTTCCGCGCTGGCGCTGCCGCGCGTGGCATGGCGCTGCTGGCCTCAGCCACTGCGATCCAGCCCATGCTGGTGCCCGGCGCCGCGGCCTGTCTTGCGGCCAGCGAGGCGCTGCGCGAACGCGGCTTCTGGGTAGGCGCCATCCGCGCTCCCACCGTGCTTGCGGGGACTGAGCGGTTGCGCGTGACATTGTCCGCCGGCCATGAGGCAGGAGACATCGACGCGCTGCTGGATGCGCTGGCGCAGTGCCTGCCGGCGGTGGCATGACGGCGCAGCTGCCAGCCCTGTGCGTCGATCGCCGCGGCGCTGCCAGCCCGGCCGCCGCGTTGCCCATCGTGATGCTGCATGGCTGGGGCATGAACCTGCGCGCCTTCGATGCCCTGCGTGCCGATCTGCCGGAGCGCGAAACCTGGGCCATCGACCTGCCGGGCCACGGCCGCAGCCCCTGGTGGCCGGCAGCCGCCGCCTTCGAAGTACAGCGCGCCGCAGTGCTGGCCATGCTGCCGCCGCGCTGCGTGCTGGTGGGCTGGTCGTTCGGCGGCAAGCTGGCGCTGTCCATCGCCGCGGAACATCCCGCGCGGGTGGCGGCGCTGGTGCTCATCTCCGCCACGCCCCGTCACATGCAGTCCGATGACTGGCCGCAGGGCATGAAGCCCGATGCCATGCGTGCCTTCCGCCGCGCGCTCGCGCAGGACTGGCAGAAGACGCTGGACGACTTCATCTGGCTGCAGCTGCGCGGCAGCCGCAATGCCGAGCAATCACGCGCGGCCATCGCGGCGGCGCTGGCCGCGCAGGGCGCGCCGGAGCCCGCCGCGCTGGCCAGCGGGCTGGAACTGCTGGGCTCGGTGGATCTGCGTGGCAGCGTGCCGCACGTCACGCAGCCCACGCTGGTGATTGTCGGCGCCAGCGATCGCGTGACTCCGCCGGCAGCGGCGCAGTGGCTGGTCCAGCAGCTGCCCCGGGCCAGCCTGGTGGAGGTGCCGCGTGCCGGCCATGCGCCGCTGGTGTCCCATCACCTGGAAGTGGCCGCGGCGCTGCGCGATTTCCTGGCCGGCGTGCCGGCGGACGCGCCATGAGCCAGGGGCCGGAAACCCTGGCGCCCGCCGCGGTGGCGGCGAGTTTCGGGGCCGCCAGCCAGCGCTACGATGCCGCAGCCTGGCTGCAGACCCTGGTGCGCGAGGAGCTGCTGTCGCGGCTGGACCTGCTGCGGGCGCCGCCGGCGGCCGTGCTGGACCTGGGCACGGGAACGGGCCAGGCAGCCGCAGCCATCAAGCGCCGCTTCCGGCGCGCCGCGGTGACCGCCTGCGATATTGCCGAGCCCATGCTCGAACAGGCGCGCCGCCACAGCCGCTTCTGGCGTCCCATCCGCTGCGTGCAGGCCGATGCGCGCGCGCTGCCATTCGCGGATGCGAGCTTCGACCTGGTGTTCAGCAGTCTGATGCTGCAATGGCTGGTCCCGCCCGATGCGGCGCTGGCGCAGATGCGCCGCGTGCTCAGGCCCGGCGGCCTGCTGCTGCTGTCCAGCTTCGGGCCGGAAACCCTGCAGGAGCTGCGCGCAGCCTGGGCCGCCGCCGACGCAGGTGTGCACGTTAACGAGTTCATCGACATGCATGACCTGGGCAGCGCGCTGCACCGCGCCGGCTTCACCGAGCCGGTGCTGGATGTGGACCGGCACCTGCGCCACTACCCGCAGCCGCGCGCGCTGATGCGTGAACTCAAGGCGTTGGGCGCGCACAACCTGGACAGCCGCCGTGCCCGCGGCCTGACCGGCCGCGGCGCGCTGGGCCGCATGCTCGGGGCCTATGAAGCGCAGCGCAGCGCACTTGGGGTGCCGGCCACCTGGCAGGTGGTCTATGCCGTGGGCTGGGTGGATACGCAGCCCCGCCCCGCCACCCACGGGGACAGCGAGACGCTGATCGGCCTCGAGCAGCTGCGCGACAGTCTCGCCCGCAGGCGCACATGAGCGGGCCGGTCCAGCCAGCAGTGGCGCCGCTGCACCCACTGCTGACGCAGAGCCTGTTCGTTGCCGGGACTGATACGGGAGTGGGCAAGACCTGGGTGGCCACGCGTCTGCTGCAGGCTCTGGGCGCCGCCGGCTACCGCGCCGCCGGCATGAAGCCGGTGGCCGCCGGTGCCGAGATGACCTCGCATGGTCTGCGCAACGACGATGCGCTTGAACTGGCCGCGGCGGGCAATGTGCGGCTGCCCTACCACCTGACCAATCCGCTGTGCCTGCCGGACGCCACCTCACCGCATCTGGCTGCGCACCGCGCCCGGATGCCGATCGATGTCGCCGCCATCAGGGCCGCATATGATGAGATCAGGTGCGTAACGGATGTGATCATCGCTGAAGGCGCCGGCGGGTGGCACGCGCCGATCGGCGAACCGGCGCGTGCCGGGGAAAGGGGGCCGACCATGCAGGAGGTGGCGCTGGCCCTGCAGCTGCCGGTGGTGCTGGTGGTGGGCGTGAAACTCGGCTGCCTCAACCACGCCCTGCTGAGCGCGGACGCCATCCGGCGCTCCGGCCTGCCATTGCTGGGCTGGATTGCCAATCAGGCAGCTGCGGATTTTGCGGACGCCCACAGCTATTGCGAATCGTTGCAGCTGCGGCTGCCCGAACCAATGCTGTGGTCAGCGCCACGCGTTATACTGCCGGGTCAGTGATGGGGGGGGTTCCAACCCGCCTGACATCCATCGGGATCAAGTTTCTTTAAGGGCTATCGATGCTTCGCAAATCAGCAATCCTGGGCGCTGCAGTGGCGGCTTCCGCCACGCTGGCGGCTCCCGCACATGCCGCCTGGTCCGGGCTCAACATGCCCACCGGCGTCACCACCCTGTCCGGCAAGATCCACGGCGTCCACATGCTGATGCTGTGGGTGTGCGTCGTCATCGGCATCGCCGTGTTCGGCGTCATGATCTATTCGCTGGTGAAGTTCCGGAAGTCGCAGGGGGCGATACCGGATACCAAGATGATCCACAGCACCACTGCAGAGATCGTCTGGACCACCATCCCGGTGCTCATCCTGATCGTGATGGCGGTGCCGGCGGCGCGCACGCTGATCCAGATCGAGGATGCCTCCAGCACCGACCTCACCATCAAGGTCACCGGCTACCAGTGGAAGTGGCAGTACGAGTACATGGGCGAGGACGTGAGCTTCTTCTCCACGCTGTCGCGCGACAGCGATGCCGCCCGCCAGCTGGAATCCGGCATCGATCCGAAGACGGTTCCCGACTACCTGCTGTCCGTCGACAAGCCGCTGGTGGTGCCCGTGGGCAAGAAGGTGCGTCTGCTGCTGACCTCGCAGGACGTGATCCACGCCTGGTGGGTGCCGGCGCTTGCGGTGAAGAAGGACGCCATCCCGGGCACGGTCAACGAACTCTGGTTCAACATCGATCCCGCCAAGCCGGGCATCTACCGCGGCCAGTGCGCGGAGCTCTGCGGCCGTGACCACGCCTTCATGCCCATCGTGGTGGAAGCGAAATCCGCCGAGGATTTCGCCGCCTGGCTGGCCACGCAGAAGCCCGCCGCCGCCGCGCCCGCCAGCGCGGGCTGATCGCTGTAATCCAGAATTGACGAACGAGTAACGCACATGGCCACCTCAACCACGCACGCCGATCACGCTGATCACGCCGACCACGAGCACCACGGCCCGCCGAAGGGTTTCATCCAGCGCTGGGTGCTGACGACGAACCACAAGGACATCGGCACCCTGTACATGGTGTTTGCCGGCCTGATGTTCTTCATCGGCGGCACCATGGCGCTGCTGATCCGCACCGAGCTGTTCCAGCCAGGCCTGCAGTTCTTCGATCCGCAGTTCTTCAACTCCATGACCACCATGCATGCGCTGGTGATGGTGTTCGGCGCGGTGATGCCGGCCTGGGTCGGCCTGGCCAACTGGATGATCCCGCTGCAGGTGGGCGCGCCCGACATGGCGCTGCCGCGCATGAACAACTTCAGCTTCTGGATCCTGCCATTCGCGTTCACGCTGCTGCTGTCGACGCTGTTCGTGCCGGGCGGCTCGCCCGCTGGCGGCTGGACGCTGTACCCGCCACTGACCGTGCAGGGCGGCGACGCCTTCCCGATGTCGGTGTTCGCGGTGCACATGATGGGTGTCTCCTCGATCATGGGCGCCATCAACGTGATCGTCACGCTGATGAACATGCGCGCGCCGGGCGTCACGCTGCTGCGCATGCCGCTGTTCTGCTGGACCTGGCTGATCACCGCCTACCTGCTGATCCTGGTGATGCCGGTGCTGGCCGGCGCGGTGACCATGCTGCTCACCGACCATTTCTTCGGCACCACGTTCTTCAGTGCGGCCGGCGGCGGCGACCCGGTGCTGTACCAGCACATCTTCTGGTTCTTCGGTCACCCCGAGGTGTACATCCTCATCCTGCCGGCCTTCGGCGTGGTGTCGGAAATCATCCCGACCTTCTCGCGCAAGCCGCTGTTCGGCTACGAGTCGATGGTCTATGCCACGGCCTCGATCGGCTTCCTGTCGTTCATCGTATGGGCGCACCACATGTTCACGGTGGGCATGCCGCTGGCTGGCCAGCTGTTCTTCATGCTGACCACGATGCTGATCGCCGTGCCCACGGGCGTGAAGGTGTTCAACTGGACCGCCACGATGTGGAAGGGTTCGATCACCTTCGAGCCGCCGATGCTGTTTGCGGTCGCCTTCCTGTTCCTGTTCACGATGGGCGGGTTCTCGGGCCTGATGCTGGCGATGGTGCCGGCCGACTTCCAGTACCACGACACCTACTTCGTGGTGGCGCACTTCCATTACGTGCTGGTGCCCGGCGCGGTCTTCTCGATCATGGCCGCGGTGTACTACTGGCTGCCGAAGTGGACCGGCCACATGTACAACATGGCCTTCGCGAAGTGGCACTTCTGGCTGTCCACCATCTTCGTCAACGTGCTGTTCTTCCCGCAGCACTTCCTGGGTCTGGCCGGCATGCCGCGCCGCATTCCGGATTACTCCACGCAGTTCTCCGAATGGAACATGGTGTCCTCGATCGGCGCCTTCGGCTTCGGCCTGTCGCAGCTGATGTTCCCGATTGCCATCTGGCAGTGCGTGAAGGGCGGCCAGAAGGCCACCAACCGCGTCTGGGAGGGTGCGCATGGCCTGGAGTGGGAAGTGGACTCCCCCGCGCCGTACCACAGCTGGACCGTCGCGCCGACGCCTGAAGTCGTGGCCCGCGGCACCATCAGCCACTGATTGCTTGAACAGGGAGCCCGCCATGAGCCCGCAGATGGACGATGAAGCCACCGCGCGTCGCCGCAAGCTGCACGCTACGGCGTGGCGCCTGGCGGCGTTCGCCTTCGTCGTCTACATCGGCTTCATCGTGGCTTTCATCAACCGGCACTAGTGGCTGACCGCAACGACAAAGGCTCGCCGCATCGCCGCCTGGCGCTGAAGCTGTGCGCCGTGGCGCTGGGCGCCTTCGGCTTCGGCTTCGCGCTGGTGCCGCTGTATGACGTGCTGTGCGCCGTCACCGGCTACGGTGATCGCAAGGCGCTGGCCCGCGTGGCACGGACCGCCCCCGGCGAGGTCGATGAAACGCGCGAAGTGACGGTGGAGTTCATGGCCAACCTTCCCACCGTCGGCAGCTGGGAGTTCACCCCCGAAGTGACCAGCATGAAAGTGGTGCCGGGGCGCCTTTACGAGGCCAAGTTCTCCGCCACCAACGGGACCGGACGGGCCACCTGGGCGCAGGCCGTGCCCGATATCGCCCCGTCCAAGGTAGCCGGCTTCTTCCACAAGACCGAATGCTTCTGTTTCACCCCGCAGCAATTCGCCGTGGGTGAGCAGAAACACATGCCGGTGCGGTTCTTCGTCGATCCGGCGCTGCCGAAATACGTCGACCGCATCACGCTGGCCTACACTTTCTATGACACGCCGGCGCCTGTGGCCGGTCGCTGAAGCCTACAGAATTCTTTCCGGGTAAGACTCATGAGCACACACACCGAAACGCACGACGCCGGCCAATACTATGTTCCGCACAGCAGCATCTGGCCGATCTTCGGCTCGGTGACGCTGTTCGTCCTGATGTGGGGTGTGGTCGCCTTCCTGAATGACTGGACCGGTGCCTGGAGCTTCATCCCCGGTGCTGCGCTGCTGACAGTGCTGTTCTTCGGCTGGTTCTCGACCGTCATCGGCGAGAGCGAGAAGGGCATGTACAACCTCGACGTGGACCGTTCGTTCCGCATGGGAATGATCTGGTTCATCATTTCCGAGGTGCTGTTCTTCGCGGTGTTCTTCGGCGCGCTGTTCTATGCCCGCACGCTGTCGGTGCCGTGGATCTCGGGCGAGGGCGTGAAGATCTTCAACAAGCTGCTGCTGTGGCAGAACTACGATGCCGCCTGGCCCACCAATGGCCCGCGTGCCATCGGCGGCCATGCCGACGGCACCTTCCAGACCATTTCGGCCTGGGGCCTGCCGGCGATCAACACCGCGCTGCTGCTCACCTCCGGCGTGACCATCACCATCGCGCACCACGCGCTGCGGGCCGGCAAGCGCAATATCCTGAAGATCTTCCTGGCAGCGACCTTCCTGCTGGGCTTCGTGTTCGTGTTCCTGCAGGCCGAGGAATACGCGCATGCGTACACCGAACTCGGCCTGCGGCTGTCCACCGGCATCTACGGCGCAACGTTCTTCATGCTGACGGGCTTCCACGGCCTGCACGTGACCATCGGCGCCATCATGCTGACGGTGATCTGGTTCCGTACGCTGAAGGGCCACTTCACGCCAGAGCGCCACTTCGCATTCGAAGCGGTGGCCTGGTACTGGCACTTCGTCGACGTGGTGTGGCTGATCCTGTTCGTCTTCGTCTACTGGATCTAGCTTCTACATGCCGTGCGGGCGGATGAAACCCATCCGCCAGGCCAGCATCAGCAGCAGGAACAGGCCGACGGACAGGCCGACGCGCCAGGTGAGGGCGCGCAGCAGCTTCTGCGAATCTCCCTTGCCGCGCGACAGCTGCACCAGTGCCGCGCCCAGGCTGCCGATGATGGCGAAGAGCACGGCGATGATGAGCAGGCGGGTAATGTCCATGCCCGATTATAGATTCGCCGCAGAAAATAGATCTGACCCCATTTCTTCATGACGCTGCGCTTTGCTCCTCGCTGGTACTGGGTGCTGCTGACGGCAGCGGTGATACCGGTGTTCGTGTCGCTGGGCTTCTGGCAGTGGCATCGCGGGCAATACCGGCAGGGGCAGTGGGATGCCTTCGTGCAGGCGGACGTGCCGCCGGTGGAGGCCAATGCCGCACACCTGCCGCAGCTGCCACGCTTCACGCGCGTGCGGGTGCGCGGCGAGCTGGATGGTGCCCGCGCCTTCCTGCTCGACAATGTGTCCCATGCCGGCGCTCCGGGCTTCGAGGTGCTGGGCGTGCTGCGCCTGGCGGAAGGGTCGCTGCTGCTGGTGAATCGTGGCTGGATACCCTTTTCCGGTTACCGCGACCGCCTGCCCGATGTGTCGCTGCCGGCAGATCTGCCGCCACAGGTGCTCACCGGCAAGCTCTCCATCCTGCCGGTTGCCGGCATTGCGGCGGGACGGGCGCCGCCACCGATGGCGGGTGCCTGGCCGCGCCTCGCGAGCTTCCCCAGCCTGGACGAACTGCAGCGGTCCTACGGCGCGCCGCTGCTGCCGGTGGTGCTGCTCTTGGACGCGGATTCCGGTCCCGGTTATCTTCGTGACTGGCAGCCATCCGGCATTCCGCCGGAACGCAATTTCGGCTACGCGGTGCAGTGGTGGTCCTTCGCCGTGCTGGCGCTGGCCCTGCTGATCGGCCTCAACCTGAAGAAACGCAAATGACTGACACGCCTCCCGCCCTTCCGGCAAAACGGCAGCGCCGCACCCTGCTGCTGCTGGTAGCCCTGTTCTTCATGCCGCTGGCCGTGGCCTTCCTTCTCTACTACGGCACCGGTTGGCGTCCCACCGGCGGCACCAACCACGGCGAGCTGCTGCAGCCACTGCGCCAGCTGCCGGTCGCTGCGGATGAGCTGCAGGACAAATGGGCGCTGGTGTACGTGGGCGATGGCCGCTGCGTGGACGAGGTGTGCCGGAATGCGCTGTGGACGGCACGGCAGACACGTCTCTCGCTGAACCAGGAGATGACACGGGTGAACCGTGCGCTGCTGGCGACCAGCAACTGCTGCGATCGCGGCTTCCTAGACAAGGAGCACGAGGGCATCAAGGTGTTCGACGTCAGCGAACCGGCGGCGCAGGGCGCGCTGCTGGCGCAGCTGCCACCGGGCGACCTTGCCCCATACCTGTTCATCGTCGATCCGCGCGGCAACATCGTCATGCGTTACGACACGCGCCAGAACCCGCGCGGCCTGCTCGACGATCTCAAGAAGCTGCTGAAGCTCTCACACATCGGGTAAGCCATGTTCCGTGTCGTCGTCCTGCGCCGCCTGTCCTTGTTCGCCATGCTGCTGGCCTTGTGCGTGGTGGTGTTCGGTGCGTATGTGCGGCTCACCAATGCCGGGCTGGGCTGTCCGGACTGGCCGGGCTGTTATGGGCATGTAACGCCCGCGGCCGCGGCCGCAGCCAATGCGGGCACCGCCGATGCGCCGCTGCATGTGGGCAAGGCGTGGAACGAGATGATCCACCGCTATGGCGCATCGACGCTCGGCCTGCTGATCCTGACCATTGCGGTGCTGGCGCTGCGCTGGCGGCGCCATGCCGACGTGCCGGTGGCGCTGCCGCTGGCGCTGGTTGGCCTGGTGATGTTCCAGGGCATGCTGGGCATGTGGACGGTGACGCTGCTGCTGAAGCCGCTGATCGTCACCCTGCACCTGATCTTCGGTCTCACCACGCTGTCGCTGCTGTGGTGGCTGTGGATGACGCTGTCGCGGCGCTCGTCGAACCCCTGGTCGGGCATGCGTGCTTCGCATGGCGGCGGCAGCTCCTCGGCGCTGGTGCGGCCGGCGCCGCCGTTCCTGCGGCGCCTGGCACTGGCGGGCCTGGTGGCACTGGTACTGCAGATCATGCTCGGCGGCTGGACCAGCACGAACTATTCGGCGGTAGCCTGCCCGGATTTTCCCAGGTGCCAGGCACAGTGGTGGCCCGAGGCGGATTTCAAGGATGCCTTCGTGCTGTGGCGTGGCCTGGGCATCAACTACGAGGGCGGCGTGCTCGACCATCCCGCGCGCGTGGCCATCCATCTCACCCACCGGCTGGGGGCCATCGTGGCGACACTGTCGCTGCTGGTGGTTGCCATCCTGGCGCTGCGCACCCGCCAGGAGCGCAACAGCCGCTTCGCCGCGGCGCTGGTGCTGCTGGCGCTGGCATTGCAGCTGACCATCGGCATCCTGATGGTCAGGCGCGGCTTTCCGCTGTGGCTGGCCACGGCGCACAACGCTGGCGCGGCATTGCTGCTGCTGTCGACGCTGGCGTTGAACCGCGCGCTGCGCCGGGCCTGATCGGCACCCATAGCGCAACAGATACGGCCCTATAGCCCATAGACAGGTGCGGTATTGCTTGCACGGGCCTGCGCGCGTCATTAATCGCCATGCGGGATCAAACGCCTGACCTTCTGGCGCAGCGGCGCATTTCCCCCAATACCGATCCGGCATCGCATGGACGAGGTCAGGATCTGGAAGGTCAGTTGGCGGGTGGCCAACACCACCCGCCGCTTTTTGAGGGCTGCGGCGCCGTGCTTCAGGCGGCGATGATGCCGGCCAGCACGACCAGCCCCACCCAGTTGTTGTTCAGGAAGGCGCGGAAGCAGGCCTCGCGGTCGCGGTCGCGGATCAGCCACTGCTGCCAGGCAAACAGCGCCGCGGCGCAGGCCAGCGCCAGCCAGTAGGGCCAGTCGAAGCCCAGCGCGCGCCCGGTGAACGCGAGCCCCAGCAGCACCATCAGCTGCATGGCGCCGACCAGCAGCTTGTCCATGTCGCCGAAGGTGATGGCAGTGGATTGCACGCCGATGCGCAGGTCGTCGTCGCGATCCACCATGGCGTACTGCGTATCGTAGACAGCGGCCCACAGCACGGTGACGATGAACAGCAGCCAGCCCAGCCGCGGCACGCCGCCCAGCGTCGCCACGAACGCCATGGGCACCGCCCAGCCGAACGCGGCACCCAGCCAGAACTGCGGCAGCGGGAAGAAGCGCTTCGTGAACGGGTACGCCACGGTGAGGGCGGCGCCAATGAAGGAGAAGCGCACGGTCTTTGCATCCAGCTGCATGACCAGCCACAGCGCCAGGGCCACCAGCACCGCGAACAGGCCCAGCGCCTCGTAGGGGGAAGTCTGGCGCGAGGCCAGCGGGCGTCCCTTGGTGCGCTTCACATGCGGATCGATGTCGCGGTCGGCGAAGTCGTTGATCACGCAGCCGGCCGAACGCATGACGATGGTGCCGGCGATGAACACCAGCAGCAGCTTGATGCCGGGCGTGCCCTGCTGGCCCGGTACGCCCAGCGCGGCGATCCACAGCGCCCACAGCGTGGGCCACAGCAGCAGCCCGATGCCGATGGGACGGTTCAGGCGCATCAGCTGCGCATACGCGAGGCCGCGCCGCAGCCACGGGGAGGCGCGACGGCCGTACAGGAAAGGATCGACCAGGCTGGACATGGGAGCCCCGCTGCATGAAATGCAGCGGCCATTGTCGCTCAATGCCGGCGGGTTGGCCTCAGCCAGGTGCCGGCGTGGTGGTCATGCGGCGCCGCAGATTGACCAGCGGTCGGGCGAGCCTGCTGTTGCACAGCAGGTAGGAGAACCCGAAAGACAGCCCGAACACCAGCAGCAGGTAGCCCAGGTAGTAGAACGCGTTGGTCGATTCCGGGTTGTAGTAGGGCCGCAGCAGGTCCATGAACAGCACGTGCGAGACATAGATGCCAAGCACATACGGACCCACGCGGACCAATGCCGGGACGGCCATCAAGCGCCAGTTCGACAGTGCCATCATCGCCATGCCGACGCCAAAAGGATATGTGCCGATGGTGTAGTCGGGGTAACTCAAGCCGTCGAAGTTGAAATGGATGATGATGACTTCAATGGACTGCAATGCGATGCCGCCCACAGCCAGCAGCAGGCCCCAGCGGAGCCAGTGCTCGCGGCTCTCCGCCTTGCGCAGGAAGTAGCCGGTGACGAAGAACAGCAGCGCCGCAAACGGGCCGCGGCGATAAATGAAGCCGCCCTCGATGCCCAGCGGAGTGTTGGCATAGGTGTGGCCTGCAAGGCCCACCAGGTACAAGACGATGGCCAGGATCAACAGCGTTCGATCCAGGCCGCGCTGAAGCATGAGACCGCAGATGCACAGCACCATCACCTGTGCGCTGAGGAACCACAGCGGCGCGGCGCCGCCTTCCAGCAGCAGCCGCAAGGGGTCGGAGATTGCGTAGCGGAAATTGTCAGTCGTGATCTGCAGCGCATTCCACTGTTCGTAGTGCGCATTCCCTTCACTGTGGAAAGGCAGCAGGTAGACCAGGCTCCATACAAGGAACAGCAGCGCGGTGCGCTTGGCCATCGGCCAGGTCGCGGCTCCGATCTCATCGCGCGAGTTGAACTTGCCGGCCCAGAAGAAGCCAGCCACCACGAAGAAAAATGGCACTGCAAAGCGCAGGAACTGCCCGATGCCGAACGTGACGACCATCGGGAACACGTACCAGTTCGGGTTATGTCCGATAATGACGCCGAAAATCGCAATGGTACGAAGTGAGTCGACTGATTCGATCCGCTTCTGCATGAAAATTGTGGCTGCCCGGCGTCAGGTGGAATAATCCCGCGGGGATGATCCCTGACCAAAATGAGAAGTACATCGCGGTACGTCACAGTTTGAGCATGCGGCGTCCAGGGGCCGCATTATGTAAATTAGCCCACGCGGCCGTAATCCTCCGCATTGCCGATCCAGCGTTGCCGCAGCGGCAGCACGCAATCCGCATTGTCGCGCAACAGTGTCTCGGCCGTGGCGCGCACCCGCTCCAGCAGGTCGGCATCGCGTACTAGATCGGCGACCTTCAGCTCGGCCAGGCCGGTCTGGCGGGTGCCAAGCAGCTCGCCGGGGCCGCGCAATTCCAGATCCTTGCGCGCTATCTCGAAGCCGTCATTCGTGTCGCGCATCGTCGCCAGCCGCTCGCGTGCCAGCTGCGAGAGCGGCGCGCGATACAGCAGCACGCAGGTCGATTCCCGCGTGCCGCGCCCCACGCGGCCGCGCAGCTGGTGCAGCTGCGCCAGGCCCATCCGCTCGGCATTCTCGATCACCATCAGGCTGGCATTGGGCACGTCGACGCCCACCTCGATGACGGTGGTGGCCACCAGCAGCTGCGTGGCGCCGGATTTGAAATCCTGCATGGCCTTGTCCTTGCCCCTGGACGGCATGCGGCCGTGCACCAGGCCCAGGCGCAATTCCGGCAGCGCCTCGGCAAGCTGCGCGGCGGTTTCCTCGGCAGCCTGGGCGCGCAGTTCTTCGGATTCCTCAATCAATGTGCACACCCAGTAGGCCTGCCGGCCTTCGCGGCAGGCGACATGGATGCGCTCCACCACTTCGTCGCGCCGCTCCTCGGCCAGCACTACGGTGCGGATGGGAGTGCGGCCTGGGGGCAGCTCGTCGATCACCGACACATCAAGATCGGCATAGGCGGTCATGGCCAGCGTGCGCGGGATGGGGGTGGCAGTCATGATGAGCTGGTGCGGCACGCGGCCGTCGCGTTGCCCCTTGCTCGCCAGCTGCATGCGCTGCTGCACGCCGAAGCGATGCTGCTCGTCGACGATCACCAGTGCGAGATCGCGGAATTCGACACCCTCCTGGAACAGTGCATGCGTGCCGACCGCGATCTGCGCCTCGCCGCTGGCCACCGCGGCGAGGGCGCTGCGCCGGGTACGCGCGGGCTGCGAACCGGACAGCAGCGCCACCGTGACGCCCAGCGGCCGGAACCAGGCATCCAGTGAACGCCAGTGCTGTTCGGCCAGCAGCTCGGTTGGCGCCATCATGGCCGCCTGCCGGCCACTGCCCACCGCGCGCGCCGCACTCGCCGCTGCGACCACGGTCTTGCCGCAGCCGACATCACCCTGCACCAGCCGCATCATGGGGGTGTCGCGTTGCAGGTCGTGTTCCACCTCGGCCAGCACGCGCTGCTGCGCGCCGGTGAGTGCATAGGGCAGGGACTGCACGAAGCGCGCGGCGGTGCCGCTGGTGTCAGGCAGCGCCTGTCCCGGCGCCAGCTGGGTGCGCTGTTTCAGCTGCGCCAGGGACAGCTGGTGCGCCAGCAGTTCCTCGAAGGCGAGGCGGCGCTGCGCGGGATGACGGCCGGCAGTCAGCGACTCAAGCGAGGTGCCCACCGGCGGGTGGTGCATGAACTCCAGCGCATCACGCAGTGGTGGCAGGTGCAGCTGCGTGATGATGCCTGCGGGCAGCAGATCCTGTGCGGGGTTGGCGGCGAGATGGGCCAGCGCCTTGTCCACCGCGAGGCGCACGCGGCCCTGGGTCTGGCCTTCTGTCAGGGGGTAGACGGGGGTGAGACGATCATCCAGCGGCGGCGCGGCGGCGCTGACGGCGCGGTATTCGGGGTGGACCATCTCCAGGCCCTGGGGCCCGCGGCGCACCTCCCCGATGGCGCGCAGGCGCGCGCCGCGCGTGAAGCCGAGCTGCTGTGCGCGCGAGAAATAAAAGAAGCGCAGCGTGAGGAAGCCCGAGCCGTCGGAGATGCGCACCAGCAGCGCGCGGCGGCGGCGGAACACCACATCCGCAAGCTGCACCTCACCCTCGACCACGGCCCGCGCACCCGGCAGCAATGCGCCGATGGCCGTGATGCGGGTGCGATCCTCGTAGCGCGCCGGCAGCAGGAACAGCGGATCGGTGCCGGAAAAGGGGACAGATCTATTTTCCGGGATGACCGCTGGATCGCCTGGCGAACGTCCCTTCCGGAAAATAGACCTGACCCCTTTTCCTGGAGCTACAGGCTCAGCACGCACTCCACCTCCACGCGGGCGCCGCGTGGCAGGGCGGCCACCTGTACCGCGGCGCGGGCCGGGTAGGGCAGCTTGAAGTACGTGGCCATGATCTCGTTGACCTTGGCGAAGTGGGTGAGGTCGGTGAGGTAGACGTTGACCTTCACCGCATCGTTGAGCGAACCACCCGCGGCCTCGGCCACGGCCTTCAGGTTCTCGAATACGCGCGTGATCTCGGCTTCGATCTCGCCGCTGACCAGCTGGCCGGTGGCCGGGTCGAGCGGGATCTGGCCGGAGAGCCAGACGAAGGTGCCGGTGGCCTTGACGGCCTGGGAGTACGGGCCGATGGCGGCCGGTGCTTTCGGGGTGTTGACGACTTCTTTGCTCATTCTTCGTGACTCCGTCGGGACGCCTGGTAGCGCGACACGCGCAGGATTTCCGGCATCTGGCGAATGGTACGCACAACATTGGCCAGGTGCTTGCGATCCTTCACCTCGACCTCGAAGCGGAACAGCGACACATCACCATCGCGCACTTCAACCTTGGCATCGCCGATGTTGGTGCCAGTGCTGGCGATGGCCGCCGACAGGCTGGCCAGCATGCCCACCTTGTTCATCGCCTCGGCACGGATCTCGGTGCTGAAGTAGCGGTTGATGTCGGCCTGCCACACCACCGGCTGCCACTTCTCCGGATGCTTCTCGTAATCCTCGACATTGCCGCAGGTGTCACGGTGGATGACGATGCCGCGGCCCGCCGACAGATACGCAATGATGGGGTCGTCCGGGATCGGGCGGCAGCAGCGGGCGTAGCTGACCAGCAACCCTTCGGTGCCGGCCACGGTGAGCGGGGTGATCTTGCCGTGCTCATCATGCCCGCCGGGCAGCAGGCGCCGCGCCACCAGCGGCGCGAGCCGTTCTCCCAGGCCGATCTGCGCCAGCAGCTCGTCGCGATCCTTCAGGTTGAATTCCTGCAGCGCCTGGGTCATCACGACCGGTTCGATGCGCTCCACGTCGAGCTCGAATTCGGCCAGCGCCGCATTCAGCAACTGCTCGCCGAGCTCGATGGCCTCGGAACGCTGCAGCGACTTCAGGTAGTGGCGGATGGCGCTGCGCGCCTTCGCGGTGGCAACGAAATTAACCCACGACGGGTTCGGTGATGCGCCCTTGGCGGTAATGATCTGGATGGTCTGGCCGTTGCGCAGCACGGTGCGCAATGGCGCGAGCCGGCGATCGACCTTGGCGGCGACGCAGCGGTTGCCGACGTCGGTGTGCACGGCATAGGCGAAATCCACCACCGTGGCGCCGCGTGGCAGCCTGAGGATGGCGCCCTTGGGCGTGAACACATAGACCTTGTCCGGGAACAGGTCGACCTTCACGCTCTCGATGAACTCTTCGGCGTTGCCGCTGGCCTGCATCTCCATCAGATGGCTGATCCAGGCGCGCGCGCGTTCCTGCTGCACCGAGTCGTTGCCACCGCCTTCGTTCTTGTATTTCCAGTGCGCGGCCACGCCGGCCTCGGCCACGCTGTGCATGTCGCGGGTGCGGATCTGCACCTCGATGGGCACGCCGTTGGGGCCGAACAAGGTGGTGTGCAGTGACTGGTAGCCATTCACGCGCGGGATGGCGATGTAATCCTTGAAGCGTCCCGGCATCGGCCGGTAGGTGCCATGCACCACGCCCAGCGCGCGGTAGCAGGTGTCGGCGGAATCCACCAGCACGCGCAGGCCGTACACATCCACCACCTGCGCCAGCAGCGTGCGCTTGCGCCGCATCTTGCGGTAGACGCTGTACAGATGCTTCTCGCGCGATTCCACCTTGCCGGGGATGCCCGCCTTCTTCAGCGCCTCCGCCAGCTGCACCTCGATCTTGCCGAGGAACTCCTTCTGGTTGCCGCGCGCGCGCCGCAACGCGCGCTCGATCACGCGGTAGCGCTGCGGGTACAGCGCGCGGAAGCCGAGGTCTTCCAGCTCCAGCTTGATCTTGTAGAGGCCGAGGCGCTCGGCCACCGGGGCATAGATCTCGAGGGTCTCACGCGCGATCAGCCGGCGCTTGGGCGCGGACATGGAATCGAGCGTGCGCATGTTGTGTGTGCGGTCGGCGAGCTTGACCATGATGACGCGCAGGTCGCGCACCATCGCGAGCAGCATCTTGCGGAAGGATTCCGCCTGCGCTTCCTCGCGGCTCTTGAACTTGATCTGGTCGAGCTTGGTGACGCCGTCGACGATCTCGGCGACATCCTTGCCGAAGCGC
>JBEVNO010000166.1:0-42979 GCA_040508085.1 Steroidobacteraceae bacterium | reverse complement strand
AGCCCGCTGCGAAGAGCGAGCCCGCCCCGAAGGCAGCGGCCCCGGCCGCCGCCGTACCGGCGGCCGCGGCGCCCGCTGCCGCGGATGCTGTCAAAGCCGGTCCCGCCGCGCGGCGCGCCGCTACCGAAGCCGGCGTGGATCTGTCGGCCGTGCCCGCCAGCGGGCGCGCCGTTACCAAGTCGGATGTGCTGGCCCACGCCGCAGCCGGCAACCGGGTCGAGCGGCGCGTGCCGATGACGCGCCTGCGCGCCCGCATCGCCGAACGCCTGATCACGGCCCAGTCCACCCAGGCGCTGCTGACCACCTTCAACGAAGTGGATCTGCAGGCTGTGCAGGATCTGCGTGCGCGTTACAAGGACAAGTTCGAGAAGCAGCACGGCGTGAAGCTGGGCTTCTCGTCCTTCTTCGTGAAGGCGACGGTCGAGGCGCTCAAGCGTTTCCCGGTAGTCAACGCCGCCATCGACGGCAGCGATATCGTCTACCGCGAGTTCTACGACATCGGCATGGCGGTGTCGACCGATCGCGGGCTGGTGGTGCCGGTGCTGCGCGATGCTGACCAGCTCAACTTTGCGCAGGTCGAGAAGGCCGTCGGAGATTTCGCCGCCCGCGCCCGCAGCGGCACGTTGACCATGGACGATCTCACCGGTGGCAGCTTCAGCATCACCAATGGCGGCGTATTCGGCTCACTGATGTCCACGCCCATCGTGAACGCCCCGCAGAGCGCCATCCTGGGCATGCACAAGATCCAGGACCGGCCGGTAGTGGTCAATGGGCAGATCGTGATCCGCCCGATGATGTACCTGGCGCTGACCTACGACCATCGCATCATCGATGGCAAGGAAGCCGTGCAGTTCCTCGTCACCATCAAGGATTGCCTGGAAGACCCGGGCCGTCTGCTGATCGGGATCTGACGCCATGGCTGATCGTTACGACGTGATCGTCATTGGTGGCGGCCCTGGTGGCTATCCCGCGGCCATCCGTGCCGGCCAGAACGGCCAGCGCGTGGCCTGCATCGACGGCTGGCAGAACCTCGACGGCAGCTATGCCTTCGGTGGTACCTGCCTGAACGCCGGCTGCATTCCCTCCAAGGCATTGCTCGAATCCTCGGAGCTGTTCCACCGCGCCGGGCATGAGTTCAAGAGCCATGGCATTGGCGTGGGTACTCCCACCATCGACATTGCGGCCATGCAGAAGCGCAAGGCCGCGGTGGTGAAAGGCATGACCGGCGGCATCCTGGCGCTGTTCAAGGGAGCGGGCGTTGTGGGCCTGCCGGGCCATGGCAAGCTGCTCGCCGGCAACCAGGTTGAGTACACCGCCGTAGATGGCAGCAAGCAGCTGCTGGAAGCTGGCAGCGTGATCCTCGCCTCCGGCTCCGAGCCCACGGCCCTGAAGACCGTGCCCTTCGATGGCAAATCCATTGTCGATTCCTGGGGTGCGCTGGAATTTGCCGCCGTGCCCGCGCGTCTCGGCGTGATTGGCGCCGGCGTCATCGGCCTGGAGCTGGGCAGCGTGTGGGCGCGCCTGGGCGCCCAGGTCACAGTGCTGGAGGCTTCGGAGGAAGTCCTCGCCATGGCGGATCGGCCGCTGGCCGGTGACGCGCTGCGCCAGCTGCGCAAGCAGGGGCTCGACATCAAGCTGGGCGCGAAGGTCAGCGAGGCGGCTGTCAGTGGTGCCGAGGTGAAGGTGAAGTTCACCGACGCCGCGGGCGAGCAGACGGCCGTATTCGACAAGCTGATCGTTGCTGTGGGCCGGCGGCCCTATACCAAGGATCTGCTGGGTGATGGCACCGGCGTGGAGATCGACGCCCGCGGTTTCATCGTCGTGGACGAGCATTGCCGCACTGGTGCCGCCAATGTCTACGCCATCGGCGACTGCGTGCGCGGCCCGATGCTGGCCCACAAGGCCAAGGAAGAGGGCGTGATGGCAGCGGAGCTGGCCGCTGGTCGCTATGGCCATGTGAACTACGATGTGGTGCCGTCGGTGATCTACACCGCCCCGGAGATCGCCTGGGTGGGCCAGACCGAGGCGCAGGCCCGGGCTGCCGGCTTCAACGTCAAGATCGGGCAGTTCCCGTTCGCCGCGAGCGCGCGCGCCAAGGCCATGGAGGCCGCGTCCGGCTCCTGCCGGGTGATCGCCGATGCCGATACAGATCGCATCCTTGGCGTGCACATCATCGGCCCGATGGCTGGCGAGCTGATCGCCGAGGCCTGCCTGGCATTGGAATACAACGCCAGCTGCGAGGATCTGCAGCGCACCATGCACGCCCATCCGACCCTCTCGGAAGGCGTGCACGAAGCCGCCCTGAACGCCGACAAGCGCGCCATCGATTCCCTCAATCGCTGATCAGAAAAAAGGGGTCAGGGCGCTGTGGCGAGGCGCAGTACCGGATACATGCCGTTGTCCGGGTCGAAGGACTCATGCCGGCGGGCGAAGAACGCGATCCGCTCGCGCGGATTGTTGGCGAATGCCGGATCGCGCAGGCGTCGCGTGAATTCCGCCGAGATGGCCGGGTCTTTCAGCTGCTCCAGCGCAATGTCCTCGGCCACGTACGCGCCGAGGTAGGCACTGGCGGCGATGGCAGGGTTGAACTGCCCCCACGACAGCAGCGAATCCGACGCCAGCGGCTCGAACAGCACGGCGATCAGGCGCGCAGCCCGCTGAGCCGAGGGGACAAAGAGCGAACCCGCCGGCAGGGCGCGCTGCTCCGCCGCCCAGCGGCCTTCGACGCTGGCCTGCTGGCGTCCTTCATTCGGCGTGGGCGCGAACTGCACCTTGGTGGGATGGAAGGCCTCGACGCCCACCGGTGGCTTGGCGGCATTGAGCCGCGTGTAACCGATGCCGTGCAGCTCGAGCAGCCTGGCAACGGAGTCGGCGAATGCCGGCAACACCAGGTAACCGCCCGCCGGCAACCGCGCGCTGAGCGCCGGCGTCACCTGGTCGAACAGCGGCACCTTCCAGATCTGCGGCTGGCTCTCGTCGTACTTGATGAGTACACGACCGGTGATGGGCGAAGGTGAGTAGGTGTAGGCGTAGCCGCGGAACTCGACCAGCCGCGACACGTCGGTGTTCTTCCAGTCCAGCGGCACCTCCTGTCCCGCGAGCGCGGCCGCACGCTCATCCGCCGCCTTCGCCGTGGCCATCCAGGCCTTGCCATGCGTTGCCGCCTCCTCCAGCAGGTCGAGGATGTAGTTACGGGTGACGCGCACGCGCACGGCATATTCCTTCCAGGAATGCGTCTCCAGCAGCAGCGAGAACCGGTTGCGCAGCGCCGGATAGCTGGTCGAGAAACGCGGCTGGTACACCGTCTGCTCGAAGCCTGATTCCGGCTCATCCTGGCGGATGAGTTCCGGGTAGTAGGGCAGCGGCATCGACCCCTGCGCGGCGAGCTTGGCCAGCACCGCATCGCGCAGGGCAAGACCAGCCTTGCCCATTTCGGCATCGCCCAGATGCAGCGGCTCGATCTGCAGCGACACGTCGTGCTCGAACTTCGAACCATTGGTTACGTGCAGGTCGGTGTAGACGATGGGATCCCATTCATCAAACAGCCGCAGCATGGCCTGCGTCTCGGGCGCATCGGCCTTCACGTAGTCACGATTGAGGTTGATGTTCTGCGCCGTATTGCGCCGGCCCATCTGCTCAGGGCCGCGCTGGCTCGGGCGATTCCATTTGCCGAACTGCTCGTGGCCATCGGCGTTGTAGACGGGTACGAACACCACCACCACCTTGTCGAGGACGCCGCGGCCAACCTGGCCCTCCAGCATCTCGCGCAGGATCAGGTAGCCGGCATCCTTGCCGTCGATCTCGCCGGCGTGGATGCCGCCCTGCACCAGCACGATGGGCAGGCCGCGCTGGCGCGCAGCGGCGGCAGTCAGCGCGCCACTGCGGGATACCGCCATCGCGTGGAGTGGACGCCCCTCGGCGCTGGTGCCGAAAGTGAAGGCGCGTACCGCGCCCGGGAACGCCTTCACGAAGGCCGTATTCAACTGCGGCACTTCGGCGTAGCGGCCAGTGCGCACGAAGCCGGAGCGTTCGGATTCGGTCACCAGCGTTGCGCGCGGCGCCTGTGCCAGCGACGCGGCCTGGGCGAGCAGGACGAAGGCGACACCGGCCGCCCTGGGCAGGCAAGAGGATCTGGTCATGGGTTTACAACCTGGGGAACCTGGGAAAAAGAAAACCCCGCGCAGTGCCTTCAGCAGCCGCGCGGGGTCCGGTTTCAGCGCAAAGCTTCAGCTGGTCTCAGAAGTCGTAGTTCACCGACAGGCGAGCGTAGCGGGGAGTCTGCCGGAACATCGCCGCATCGTACTGCTCATGCGGAGTTGCCAATGCGCGCTCCGTACGGGCAAACCGGTAGGTTGCCCGCTGCGCATTCAGCACGTTGAACACATTGACGTTGAAGGCCAGCTTGCCATCCGCGAACGACGGCTTGTACGAAGCGCCCAGATCCAGCTGGAACGTCCAGGGCATCCGGCCCGCGGAGCCCGGCGGCGCCGCCTCCTTGGTGAAGCCGTTGAAGTGGTACGAGCCACCGTAACCGGCGGGGTCGAAGTTGTTCTGGCCGCCCACGATCTCGATGAACTGCGTGCCGTAGTAGTAGCCGAGGATGGCCTTCGGCGCCCCCGATACAGCCAGGAAGTTCGACGACACGCCGAACTGCTCGGTCAGCTGGTAATAGCCGTACGCCTTGATCTGGTGCGTGTGGTCATTCAGCTGCACGCCGTCGAAGTACTCCATCAGCGAGGGATCATCCCAGCTCTGGGTGGTCGAAACGCTGACCTGGCCCTGGTCGACGCCGACCACGCCACTGCTGCGGTACAGGTCCGAACGCAGCTGGCCCTCCGTGGTGCCCTCGCTCTTCGACAGCACGTAGGTGAACTTGGCGTACCACTTGTCGCGCAGCGGCTTTTCGAGGGCAAACTCCGCAGCCATGTAGTCACGCTTCAGCTTGGGGAAGCCCCAGTCTTCGCGCGTCATCTTGAGCTCATGCAGCACGCCGGCGGCGTCGAACAATTCGAGCGTGTTGGTCTCGCCCGGGTTGATCAGCACGCCCGGCACGTTCTTGGTCCCGGCACCGTAATAGATGCTGAAACCCGCCGCGGCAGCCGCCGCCTGCACCTGGGCGGTGTCGTAGTTGGTATCGTCCACGGCCGACAGCAACGTGCGATACACCAGGCGGGCACCCGCCACCCAGCTCTGACCGGCAAAATCCACTGCCTTGTTCAGGCCGAGAATGAACTCATCCTGGGCCTCGCCCTTCAGGTCCTTCGCCGCACCGGCGCGGTAGTCACGCGTCGAACCGCCGAAGGCCGAGTTCGCCGAGACCGGTGCCCCCAGTGAGGTGAGGCCGGTGGGGTAACCCGTCGCCGGATCGATGCCCGTATAGGTGAAGTACTCCGTCGTGGCCAGGGCCGGCACCACCAACCCGCTGGGAGCCAGCGGCAGGCCGAGGTAATAGCGGCCGGCGCTGCCGAACACCTTGAACGTCGAATTGCCGTTCACGTCCCAGCTGAAACCGAAGCGGGGCGCGATCGCATCGTCCACCTTCGCGTAGGGGTCATGGGCGGCCGTGTAGTTGGTGAACTGGTCGGCGCGCAGGCCCAGGGTCAGCAGCAGGTTGTCGGTGACTTTCCAGCGGTCCTCGATGTACTGCGCCGTCTGCGTGGCCTCGGTGCCGTAGCTGGTGAAGCCGATACCGCGGCTCACGTAGTAGCCGCCGAAACCATTGGGCAGCGTCACCGTATTGTTGACATTGGCCTGGCTGGGCGCGCTGCTGATGAGGCCGCCTGCGGGGTTGGTGAGACGTGCGTATGTCCACGAATAGCCCAGCACGCTGCCATCGGCGGTTGCGCCCGGACCGGTGTTGTAGGTGCCGAGGTACTTGGACTTGGTCGTCTGGTTGTCGATACCGAAGGTCAGGCTGTGGCTGCCCAGGCGCCAGTTGAGGTCGACCCGGTAGCCGCTCTTTTCGTAGTGGCGATCCGGGTTGGAAAGCGATGACACAGTCTGCAGGCTGGTGGCGGGCCTGCCGGCCGTATACGCCGGGTTGCGGAACTGCTGACCGCCAACAACAACGTAGGTGTCGTCATAGGTCGGGGGCTGGCTGTAATCCGGGGTCTCCTGGTACCCATACAGCGCCGACAGCGTGAGGGAATCAGACAGATAGCCGGTGTACTTGCCGACATACAGGGTGTTGCCGCGCTTGGTGGTCTCGATCGGTCCACGGAAGGTGGTAGGGCCGTAATCGCTGCTGCCCTTGCCGACCGAATCCGCCGCGTTGGCGGGCCAGCTGTAGTTGAAGATAGAGCCTTCCGTTTCAGCCTCGTCGCGCGCCGAGGTCAGTTCCAGCAGGTGGCCTTCGGCGATCTGCCAGTCCACTTTCGCGTACCAGCGTGTGTTCTCCGTGGTGTAGGAAACAAACGGCGCGGAAGTATCGGTTACCGCATTGGCGCGGTCGCCGTAGGTGTAACCCTTCTCCGCGGCTACGAAGAAGAACAGCTTGTCCTCGAGGACCGGGCCGCCCACATACGCGTTGTAGGTGTAGCTGCTGGCCGCGTTGTCGCCATTCGGGCGGTAGAGGCGGCCTTCGAACGGGTTCGTGCCGGTCGGCCATGGCTCGTAGTAGAGATCCTTCGCCTTGGCACGGGTCTGGTCCAGCTCGAAGATGGCGCCGGCACCGAAGGTCCAGTCGTTGGTACCACGCTTGCCGACCTGGTTCAGCACACCGCCGTTGGAACGGCCATACAAGGCACCGTAGCCGCCAGAGAACACTTCCTGCTGGTCGATGGCGCCATAGGGCAGACCCAGGCCGCCGAGGTTGCGGTAAGGCTCAGTGGTGTTGAAACCGTTCAGGTAGTAGGCATTCTCGGTGGCCGCCGAACCGCCGAAGCTCACCAGCGGGGTGCCGGTGGGGCCAAGGTAGGCGCCGCTGTTCGGCACCACACCGGGAGCGAGCAGGGCGATGGCCTCTGCCGTGCGGCCGAGCGGCAGTACCGCCAGCTCTTCGGCCGTGATGACAGTGCGCGTATCGGTGGTGGAAACATCGATGGCGCGATTGGAAGTCGCGGACACCAGCGCCGTATCCAGCACTTCATCGGTGAACGACACGGCCGTGGTGCTGCCGATCGAAATGCTGACGTTCTCGCGCGAGTCGACGACGTTGCCGTTTTCCAGCACCGTTACCTTGTAGACGCCGAGCGGGAGATTCGGGATTTCGTAGCGGCCACTGGAGCCCAGCGACACCTCGCGCTTGAAGCCGCTGTTGCTCTCTACGACGATCGTCTTGCCGGCCGCCGAAGCGACCTCACCAACGATGGTGCCAGTAGTCGTCTGTGCCTGCAGGGCCCCGGCCGTGATGGCCATGGCGACCGCAAGCGCGACCTTCGACGTGATATTCCTCGGGCGGGGTATATGTGTCATGAGCGAGTGGATCCTTGAGCGGAGAGAGGAGACCTGCCCCGAGAGTCCCACGAGGATTCCGGTTCGCACAATTGATCATCCGCCATACCAACATTCCATTGCAGGCTCACGGAGCGCCCACATGCGGGGGCACAGGCATGCCTGGCGATGCTGCCGGGCTGCACCGGGGTCACCCGGCTAATGCGCGCGCCGTACCTGGAACACGTTGGGGATACGGCCGAGCCGCCGCTGCAGTCTGGCCAGCTCCTCGGCGTCGCGTACGGTGAGCCTGACCTGGAAGCGGGCAATGCGGTCGCGTGGGTCGGTGTCGCTGGAAACGCCTTCGATGCTGACGCGTTCCTCAGCGATGGTGTCGGAGATATCACGCAGCAGGCCGCGCCGGTCGAAGGCCTCGATGACCAGCGTGGCGGCAATGCGGGATTCGGCGCTGTCGATCCATTCCACCTGCAGCAGCCGCTGCGGCTTCTGCTTGACCATGCGCGCGAGGCCCACGCACTCCGCGCGATGGATGGTGACGCCGCGGCCCAGAGTGAGGTAGCCGCGGATCGGCTGCGGCCGCATGGGGGTGCAGCAGCGTGCCAGCGTGATTGGCAGGTCACCCACACCGTCGATCTCCACCGGCGAGCGTGCACTGCCCGCCGCTTTGCGTGGCCGCGCAGTCCGGGGCAGTTCCGGCTCGGCTGGGGCCGCGGCCGGAACCGCGGCCGGTGGCGGCGTGCTCTTCTGCATCGCCTCGTCGATGCGGCGGAAATAGGCGCGCAGTTTGGATCGGCTGCGCGGCGAGACGATGTAGCCGCCGCGCTCCGCCAGCCAGTCGCGGCTGGGCGCAGGCTCCTTGCCGGTGATGATCTCCACGACGTCGCCGCTCTTGAGCGCCTGTGTCAGCGGCGCGATACGCCCGTTGACCTTCGCGCCCTTGCAGCGCTCGCCCACATCGCTGTGGACATGGAAGGCAAAATCCAGCGGAGTGCCACCCTGCGGCAGGTCCACCACCTCGCCCTTGGGGGTCATCGCATAGACGCGGTCTTCGAAGAGACCGGCGGACAGCCGGCTGAGCGCATCAGCGCCGCCATCACCCCGACCGCCGGCCAGAAGTTCCCGCACCTGCTGGATCTTCTCGTCATAGAGGCGGTCGGTGCCGCCTTCCTTGTAGCGCCAGTGCGCCGCCACCCCGAGTTCCGCCTGATCCTGCATCTGCCGCGTGCGGATCTGCACTTCGAGCGGCCGGCCATCGGGGCCGCGCACGGCGGTGTGGATGGACTGGTAGTTGTTGTCCTTGGGCGTCGCGATGTAATCATCGAATTCATTGGGCAGGAAAGCCCACATCTCGTGCACCACACCCAGGGCGGCGTAGCAGTCCGCCACGGTAGGCACGATGATGCGCACCGCGCGGATGTCGAACAGCTGCTCGAAAGACAGGTTCTTGCGCTGCATCTTCCGCCAGATGCTGTAGATGTGCTTCGGCCGCCCGACCACTTCGGCAAGCACGCCCGCGCGACGCAGATCCACCGTGAGGCTGGTCGTCACCTCCTCGATGTAGCGCTCGCGATCGCGGCGCTTCTCGTTCAGGGCCGCCTTCAGGCGCTGGTATTCCTCCGGATGGGATTCCCGGAAGGCCAGATCCTCCAGCTCCCATTTCAGCGACCAGATGCCGAGGCGGTTGGCGAGCGGCGCGTAGAGCTCCTCCACTTCCAGCGCCATCTGGCGGCGCTGCTCCGCGCTGGCCTCGCGGCCATGGCGGATGCGCACCAGCTGCTCGGCGAGCCTGGCCACCACCAGCCGCGGATCGCCCACCACGGCAAGCAGCATCTTGCGCACCGTCTCGGCCTGCCCGCTGGCCAGAGCCTTGCCTTCGGACCAGCGCGCGTCGAGCCTGAAATCGCCGAGCTTGCCCAGTTGTTCGGCCTGGCGCAGCGCCGGCGCGCCAAGCTCGGCACGCTGCGCCGCCGACAGCGTGGGCGGTTCCGCAGTGGCCTGGCGTGCGCCGTGCAGCAGGGCAGCCACGGCCAGCGCCGGATCACCGGTGAGCTGCAGCACGATGGCGCCGACTTCCTGCGCGCGCGTCAGGGCATCCGCCGTGAAGCCAGCGGACAGCAGCACAGCGGATGCGGATTCGAGGGGGAGCACGGCTGCTATCATACGCGGATGCCACGCTATGCCCGCCGGTCCTGGCGCTCCTTCGATCCGGCAGCGCTTGCCCCACAAGCTGCGCAGCCTGCGACCACCGCGACGCCGCTGCCGCGCCGCGTGCTGGGCCTCGACCCCGGTTCGCTGCGTACCGGCTACGGCATCGTCGACTGCATTGATGGCCGCGAAATCCACGTGGCCAGTGGCTGCGTCCGTGCCGGCGGCAGCGATCTGGCAGTGCGCCTGCGCTATATCCACGAGCGGCTCACCGCCATCATCGATGAGTTCGTGCCCGATGAAGTGGCCGTGGAGAGCGTCTTCATGCATCGCAATGCCGGCAGCGCGCTGAAGCTCGGGCAGGCGCGCGGTGCGGCGCTGTCCGCGGTGTCCGGCCGCGGCGCCGCGGTGTTCGAATATGCGCCGCGCGCCATCAAGCTCGCGATTGTGGGCACCGGTGCCGCCGACAAGGCGCAGGTATCGCACATGGTCCAGGTGCTGCTCGCCATCGGCAAACCGGCCACGGCGGATGTCTCCGACGCGCTCGCCATTGCCCTGTGCCATGCGCAGGCGCGCCGCGCCGCCGGCCGGCTGGCATCGTTGGGCGGTGCGCGGTGATCGGTTCACTGGTCGGCACCATCACCGACAAGGAACCACCGCGACTGCTCATCGAGACCCAGGGCGTGGGCTACGAAGTCGAAGTGCCCATGTCGACCTACCTGGGTCTGCCGCCGGTGGGCAGCGGCGTACGGCTGCGCATCCATCACGTGCTGCGGGAGGACGCCTCGCTGCTGTTCGGTTTCGCCACCGAGCCTGAGCGTGCGCTGTTCCGCGCACTGCTGAAGGTCAATGGAGTGGGGCCGAAGGTGGCGCTGGCCATTCTTTCCGGCGTCAGCGCCGACGCCTTCCGCGCGGCCATCGCCGCGGACGATGTGGCCAGCCTCACGCGCATCCCGGGCGTGGGGCGCAAGACTGCAGAACGGCTGATCGTGGAACTTCGTGACCACTTCAAGGACGCCGCAGTGCTGCCCGGCGACGTGACGGTGCAGCTGGCACCGCGGGAGGAGGCACTGCACGCCTTGCTGGCACTGGGTTACAAGCTGCCGGAGGCGCAGCGCATGCTGGAGAAGGTGGCCGAGGAAGGGGCCACCACCGAGGACCTCATCCGCGCCGCGCTGCAAGGTGCTGCCAGGCAGGACAAACGATGAGCAGCGAGCGCCTGGTGGGCGCTGGCGCCGAACGTGAAGAGGAAAGCCAGGACCGGGCGATCCGCCCGAAGCGGCTGGCCGAATACATCGGGCAGCCGAACGTCAAGGCGCAGCTCGGCCTGTTCATCGAGGCCGCGGCGTCGCGCGCCGAGGCACTTGATCATGTGCTGGTGTTCGGGCCCCCGGGGCTGGGCAAGACTACGCTCGCCCAGATCATCGCGGCGGAGCTGGGCGTCAACCTGCGCCATACCTCCGGGCCGGTGCTGGAGCGGCCCGGTGACCTCGCTGCCTTGCTGACCAACCTGCAGCCGCGCGACCTGCTGTTCATCGACGAGATCCATCGCCTGTCGCCAGTGGTCGAGGAGGTGCTGTATCCGGCGATGGAGGATTACCAGCTGGACATCATGATTGGCGAAGGGCCGGCCGCGCGCTCGATCAAGCTGAACCTGCCACCGTTCACGCTGGTCGGGGCCACCACCCGCGCCGGCCTGCTGACTTCACCACTGCGCGACCGGTTCGGCATCGTGCAGCGGCTCGATTTCTATTCCGATGGCGAGCTGGCGCAGATCGTGGCGCGCTCGGCCACCATCCTGGGCGTGGCCACCAGTCCGGAAGGGGCGGCGCGCATCGCGCAGCGCTCGCGCGGCACGCCACGCATCGCCAACCGCCTGCTGCGGCGGGTGCGGGATTTCGCCCAGGTGCGCGGCAATGGCCACATCGACGCCACGATTGCGGATGCGGCACTCGATCTGCTCGACGTCGACCCGCAGGGCATGGACGCACTGGACCGGCGCCTGCTGCTGACCATCATCGAGAAATTCGATGGCGGCCCGGTCGGCATCGAAAGTCTGGCTGCCGCCATTGGCGAGGAACGCGGTACGCTCGAAGATGTTGTGGAGCCGTTCCTGATCCAGCGTGGGCTTCTGATGCGCACGGCGCGGGGCCGCGTAGCCACGCGCGCGGCCTACCTGCACCTGGGTCTGGCAGCGCCAGAGCGCGGCAGCGGTGCGCTGCCGCTGTTCGAGGATCCATCGAAGTGATGCCATTCCGGTGGCCGGTGCGGGTCTACTACGAGGATACGGATGCCGGCGGGGTCGTCTACCATACGGGCTACATCCGCTATTTCGAGCGCGCCCGTACCGAATGGTTGCGCGCACTGGGTTACTCCCAGACACAGCTGGCGCAGGATGAAGGAGTGCTGTTCACCGTGGTTGATCTGCAGATTCGCTTTCGCAAAGCCGCCCGGCTCGACGATGAAGTCGCCGTGGTGAGCACGGCCAGCACCGCTGGCGGCGCTTCGATGCGCTTCGAACAGGCTGTCGTCTCGGCAGCAGGGGAGGTGCTGGCAGAAGGGCAGGTGCGCGTCGCCTGCGTGGATGCACACACTTTCCGGGCCCGTCGCCTGCCGGCGCAACTTCTGGAGAGGATGGGCTGATGGAAGGCGGTCAACTCTCCATCCTGCAGCTGGTGCTGCATGCCAGCGTCGTCGTGCAATTCGTGCTGCTGCTGCTCGGACTGGCGTCGATCGGTTCCTGGTCGATCATCCTCGGCAAGCGCTCGGTGCTGTCCAAGGCAAGCAGCGAGGCCAACCGTTTTGAAGCCGAATTCTGGTCCGGCGGCGATCTGGGCACGTTGTACCGGAACCTCGAGGCCAAGGGCGGCAGCACCGGCATGAGCAATATTTTCGAGCTCGGCTTCCGCGAGTTCGCCCGCCTGCGGCAGGCTGGTGCGACGCCGGACCAGCAGCTGGAGGGCGCGCGCCGCGCCATGAAGGTGGCGCAGCTGAAGGAGCTGGATGGACTGGAGCACAACCTGGTCACGCTCGCGACCATCGGTTCGGTCAGCCCCTACGTGGGCCTCTTCGGCACCGTATGGGGCATCATGAGCACCTTCGTTGCACTGGGTGGCGTGCAGCAGGCCACGCTTGCAACGGTGGCGCCAGGCATCGCCGAGGCGCTGGTGGCCACGGCCATCGCGCTGGTGGCCGCCATCCCCGCGTTCATCTTCTACAACCGTTACGCCGACAAGGTGAGCCGCCTGGAACTGCGCTACAACGCGTTCATGGAAGAGTTCTCCACCATCCTGCAGCGGCATACGCCGCGGCAGGCTGCGGCGGCTGACGCCTGAGGCCACGCGACAAGTATGGATTCCCCTCCACGCAAGCGGCGCGTGATCGGCGAGATCAACGTGGTCCCGCTCATCGACGTGATGCTGGTGCTGCTGGTGATCTTCATGGCCACCGCGCCGCTGCTGAACCAGGGCGTGAAAGTGGACCTGCCCAAAGCTGGCGCCGATCCCATGCCGCCCAGCGCCCAGCGCGCACCGCCAGTGGTGCTGACGATCGACCGCGATGGCAACCGCACGCTGAACCTGGGCAGCACGGCGGAGCTGCCGCTGGATGATGGGCAATTGCAGCAGGGGATCCGCAATGCCCTGAGTGCCGATCCCGAGCGCGATGTGCTCATCCGTGCCGACACCAGCGTCGAGTATGGGCGCGTGATCGGCGCCATGGTGCTGCTGCAGCAGTCCGGTGCGGTGAAGCTGGGCTTTCTGACCGATCCACCTCCACCCGCCCGTCGCCAGCCGTGAGGTGGCCAGCCAGGCACGGTGGGCGCGGTTCGTGGGTGTGGTCGGTATTGCTGCACCTGACGCTGGCAGCGGTGCTGTTCGGCATCTGGAAATGGAACAAACGCGAGACTCCAGCGCAGCCGCTCGGCGTCGAGGCTCGCGTGGTGATGGGTGCCGATGCGCAGGCAGCGTTGAATCCGCCACCGGCTGCCCCACAACCCGAGCCTGAGCCCGTGGAGGAGTCCCCGCCCGTCGAACCACCGCCGGAAGAGCCCGCCCCCGTGGATGAGGAAGCCGTGAAGGCCGCTGCCGCGGCGGAAGCCGCGCGTGTCGCGGAAGAAAGACGGGTTGCCGAGGAGCGGCTGGCGGCCGAGCGTAAAGACCAGGAAGAGGCCACCCAGCGCAAGGCCGAGCAGGCCGCCCGCGACAAGGCGGAGCGCGAGAAAGCCGAGCGCGAGAAGCGCGAAAAGGAAAAGGCCGAGCGCGATAAGGCCGAGAAGGCGGAAAAGGAGAAAGCTGACCGCGAGCGCATAGCCCGCGAGAAGGCGGCCGCGGATGCTGCCGAGCGCGCCCGCACCCAGCGCGAGTCCGAGCTCAGCGCCCAGCTCGCGGCGGAGCAGCGGGCCGCAGCGGCACGGGCCAGCGGGCTGCAGCAGCAGTACATCAGCCAGATCGCCGCCCGCATCGAACGTGCCTGGATCCGCCCGGCCAGTGCCGCCGTGGGGTTGCAGTGCGAGGTGCGGGTGACGCAGGCGCCCGGCGGCACCGTCATCGCCGTGCAGGTCGGGCGCTGCAACGGCGATGAATCCGTACGGCAGTCGATCGAGGCGGCCGTGTATCGCGCCTCGCCGCTGCCCGAGCCACCAGATCCGGACTTGTTCGAGCGCAATTTGGTGTTTAACTTCATGCCCAGGAACTAGATCCAAGGTAGTGCCAACCGTGAATTCCCGACGTGCCCTGTTTGCCTGGTGCGCCATGCTGCTGCTGGGCGCCAGCGCGGCCCACGCTGAACTGCGTATCGACATCACGCGTGGCGTGACCGATCCGGTGCCCGTGGCGGTCGTGCCATTCGCGCGCGCCGTGCCGGCCGATGGCGGCCTCGATGTGGCCGGTGTGATCGAACGCGATCTCGCCAGTACCGGCAGGTTCCGGGCGCTGGCGCGCGCCGCCATGCCGGCACAGCCGAATGCCGCCAGCGACGTGGATGCCGCCAGCTGGCGTGCGGCCCGTTCCGACTATGTAGTGGTGGGCAAGGTGGCCGGTGCGGCCGGCGCCAATGTGGCGCTGCAGTTCGAGTTGGTGAATGTGCTCACCGGCCAGGTGCTGCTCAATGAGACGGTTACCGTGGCGCAGGCTTCCGTGCGCAATGGTGCCCACCGCGTCGCCGATCGCGTGTTCGAGAAGATCACCGGGGTACGCGGCGCCTTCGCCACGCGCATCGCCTATGTGGCGGTTTCGGGTGCGCCGCCGAACCAGCGCTACCAGCTGCTGGTGGCCGATGCCGACGGCGAGAACGCGCGCATCTCCATGCAATCCAGCCAGCCCATCATGTCACCGGCCTGGTCGGCCGATGGCGAGTGGCTGGCGTATGTGTCATTCGAGTCGCGCGCCGCCGCAGTGTTCGTGCAGCGGGTACGTACTGGCGAGCGCCGCCAGGTGTCCGCCCGCGCCGGCGTCAATGGTGCTCCGGCGTTCTCCCCGGATGGTCGCCGGCTGGCCCTGACGCTGTCCGGCAGCTCCGGCAACCTCGACATCTTCGTGCTGGATCTGGGTACGCAGCAGCTGACGCGCATCACCGACGACCCGGCCATTGACACCGAGTCGGCCTGGTCGGCGGACGGCCAGACCCTGTATTTCACCTCGGATCGCGGTGGCGGACCGCAGATCTATGCGGTGGCGCCGCAGGCCGGCGCCCGCCCTCGGCGGGTCAGTTTTGGCGTGTCGTATGCGGCGCGGCCGCGGGTATCTCCCGATGGCAAACAGCTGGCCCTGGTCACCCAGGAGGCTGGCGGCTTCCGCGTCGCGGCGCTGGATCTGGCCAGCGGCACTGTCACGACGCTCTCGCGTGGCGCGCTGGATGAATCGCCCAGCTTCGCGCCCAACGGCGCTGTGCTGATCTATGCCGGCCGTGAACGCGGTGAAGGCGTACTCGCCACGGTATCCGTGGATGGGCAGGTTTCCGCGCGCCTGAAGTCGAGCGAAGGCGAAGTGCGCGAGCCAGTGTGGGGCCCCTTCATCAATTAGTCGGTTATGATGGCAGTCATAGGCCCCGCGTCGTGGGCACTGGAGCAGCGGTGAATCGTAAATTTCTGATGGTTCTCATGGTCACGGTCGCCTTGGCAGCCGGTTGCGCGGGCAAGCCCAAGAAGGATGCCGGCGCGAGCGGGTCGACGGTCGGTGCCACCACCGGCGCCGATACTTCCGGCGTTGCCACAGTGGACGCCAACAGCATTGGCAATGGTGGCGCCCTGGGTCCCCAGGGAGGCCTGGCCTCGCAGCGCATCATCTACTTCGACTTCGACAGCAGTGACATCCGCAACGAGTTCGTCGATGTGATCGCGGCGCACGGCCGCTTCCTCGCCGGCAATGCCACGGTTCGCGTACGCCTGGAAGGTCACACGGATGAGCGTGGCTCGCGCGAGTACAACATCGGCCTCGCCGAGCGTCGTGCCCAGACCGTCAAGCGGGCGCTGGCACTGCAGGGCGTGCAGGAATCCCAGGTGGCCACGGTCAGCTACGGCGAAGAACGCCCGGCCGCCGCCGGCAGCGATGAGAACGCCTGGGGCAAGAACCGCCGCGTCGAGATCGTCTACATCAACTGATGGCAGGCGCAGCCGCAATGAAATCCTTGCTGGCGGGCGTCTCGCTGGTGGTGCTGCTCGCCGGCTGCGCCACCACGCCGAAGGAAGATCCGGTGCAACTGCGCCTGGATGATCTGGACGCGCGCGTGGGTCGCATGGACCGAATCGTCTCCAATCAGAGCCTGGTGCAGATGGCCAGCCGCATCGATGCCCAGCAGGAAGAACTGCGGGCATTGCGCGGTCGGGTCGAAGAACTCCAGAACGACAACACCAAGCTGCGCAAGGAACAGCGCGATCTGTATGCGGACCTCGACCGGCGGATGGGCGAGGCAGCGGCGGCTTCTGCGGCTGCGGCCGCGCCCACTGTTGCCGCGCCTGCGGCAAGTGGCGATGAGCAGTCGCTCTATGATCGCGCGCTGGAACATCTGCGCACCCGGGAATATGCAACCGCCGTGGAAAGCTTCCGCAGCCTGGCGGCGAGCTTCCCCAATGGACAGTTGGCCGACAACACCCAGTACTGGCTCGGCGAGGCGTATTACGTCACGCAGGAATACGACCATGCGGCGGCGGCTTTCCAGCGGGTGCTGACCAACTGGCCCAATGCCCGCAAGGCGCCGGATGCACTGCTGAAGCTGGGCTATACGCAGCTGGAGCAGGGGAAGCTGGCCGCTGGCCGCGGCAGCCTGCAACAGGTCGTGGCCAAGTATCCGGGCACGGAGCCGGCCCGGCTTGCCGCAGAACGGCTCGCAAAACTCCCTAAACAGTGACGGCGGTCCGGCGCTTGCCGGTAGCATGGCGCGCGTGAGCGACGAACTGGCCGCACCGCGGCTCAAGATCACCGAGATTTTCCGCTCGTTGCAAGGCGAGGGCGATGCAGTCGGTTTTCCGACCATATTCGTCCGGCTCACCGGCTGCCCGCTGCGCTGCGGCTATTGCGACACGGCCTATGCCTTCGGCGGCGGCGATTGGTGGACACTGGAACAAATCCTCAGCCGGGTGGCCGAACTCGAAGCCGCCCATGTCTGCGTCACCGGTGGCGAGCCGCTGGCACAGCGCAATTGCCTGCCCCTGCTCCAGCAGCTGTGCGATGCCGGCTATCAGGTGTCACTGGAGACCAGCGGCGCGCTGCCCGTCGGTGAAGTGGATCCCCGCGTGCGACGGGTCGTGGATGTGAAGACGCCTGCATCTGGCGAGGCGGCGCGCAACCTGCTGCCGCAGCTGGGCACACTGGGTGGGCGCGACCAGATCAAATTCGTCATCTGCGACCGCGCGGACTACGAATGGAGCCGCGACATGGTGCGTGATGGCAGCCTGGGCACCCAGGCCATGGTGCTGTTCTCGCCCAGCCATGAGCAACTGCCCGCGCGGCAGCTGGCCGACTGGATACTCGAGGACAGGCTGCCAGTGCGCCTGCAGGTGCAACTGCACAAGATCCTATGGGGCAACGAGCCCGGCCGCTGATGAGCGCACCGCACGCCATCGTATTACTGTCCGGCGGGCTGGATTCCTCGACGGTGCTGGCCATGGCACGCGCACAAGGCTTCGCGTGCCACACGCTTGCGGTGGGCTATGGGCAGCGGCATTCGGTGGAGCTGACGGCGGCGCGGCGCATCTCGCAGCTGCTCGGGGCGCTGGAGCATCGGCAGATGCAGGTGGATCTGGCCGACATCGGCGGCTCGGCGCTCACTGATACGCGCATCGCGGTGCCGGAGGCACCGACGGGCGGAATCCCCGTGACGTACGTGCCGGCGCGCAACACGTTGTTCCTGTCGCTGGCGCTGGGCTGGGCCGAGGTGCTGGACGCGCGCGACATCTTCATTGGCGTCAATGCCGTGGATTATTCGGGCTATCCGGACTGCCGGCCGGCATTCATTGAGGGTTTCGAGCGGCTCGCGGAACTCGCAACGCGGGCCGGAGTGGAGGGGGCGAGCGTTCATATCCGTGCGCCGCTCATCCAACTGAGCAAGGCCGACATCATCCGCGCGGGAACGGCGCTGGGTCTGGACTATGCCCAGACCGTTTCGTGCTATCAGGCCAATGAAAGGCTGGAAGCCTGCGGCCGCTGTGATTCCTGCCGGCTGCGTCGCGAGGGCTTCAAGGCGGCAAATCTGCCGGACCCGACGCACTACGTCACCCCTCACGCCTGAGAAACAGCGCCGCTGCGCTGGTAGAATGTGCCGCCTCGCAAGGTGCCCGGCCCGTCCCAGTCCGCACGGGACTCGGTCAAGAAACCAGGTGAGGAAAGGTCGTCAAGTCCTTGATTATTACCGGGGCCGTTAGCTCAGCCGGTAGAGCAGCTCGCTTTTAACGAGTTGGTCGCGCGTTCGAATCGCGCACGGCCCACCACATCCTCGCGCGGCTGCGCCGACTCAGGCCGCAACACCCTTGGGCGCCGGTCCGAACTCGCCTCGGCTCAGGTCCTCTGCGAACGCGCGCTGCCAGTCCGATCCCGGCGCAGCATCGTAACGACGCTGGGTTCCGGTCTCGGTATTGGTAACGAGCACCGTGGCGCGGGCCGGCTTGGCCTGCGGGGAGGAATCCTTCGGTACCGTGGAGTCGAACTCGAAAACAGTCTGCTTGTATCCGAGCCGCTCGAGTTCGCTGTAGACGTGCTCGAGTTCGCTGTGTTCCATACCCATACGAAATCCTCCTGTAGTCGCATGGCTAGCTTAGGGACATCGGGAAACCACTGCTGCCACAGGCGGTGTCGGACCCTTCCTACCGCATTGCTGTGGGTATGGCGCGCGTTGCGCATAAGATAAGCCATGGATACACGCCAACTTCTCGAAACACTGACACGCAATCCGGGTGCCTCCGGTGCACTGGGTGGACTTGCCGGCAGCCTGCTGGGAAATGTGCTTGCGCGCGGGAAGGGCAGCGGACTGCTGAAGTCCGGCGGACTGGCCGCAGCGGGATACATGGCCTGGCAGGCGTGGCAAAGACACCAGGCCTCCCAGCAAGGTGCGGCTGGTTCGGGTCAGCCGGGCACCGGGTTCGGACATCTGCCACAGCTGTCATCGGCTGCGCCCGACGCGTTCAATATCGGCGCGGCTGGGGCCGGCGTGGCGTTGAAGGCCGTGCAGGCGATGATTGCAGTCTCGCGCGCCGATGGCGCGATCGATCCGGCCGAGCGCAACCGGATTTTTGCGCGCGTGGACGAGGCAGGTTTGACCGGCGCAGACCAGGATCAAGTCATGCGCCAGCTCACGGTTGCACCGGACATGGACGAACTGGTGCGCGGTGTAGACAAGCCGGAGCAAGCAGCCCAGATCTATTCGGCGGCAGTGATGGCCGCACATCCGGTCAATCGCGCCGAACAGGCCTGGCTGGATATGCTGGCGGCGCGCCTCGGCCTGGATCCGCAGCTGGCTATCGAAATAGACCGCAGCGTGCTCCAGGCCAGCGGCTGAGTCTCCCCCGCACCGCCTGCGCGCCCCAAATGCGCGCAGTCAGCGTCGCTCGATGCTCCACTCCGGCACGCTTGCGGTCTCATCGCAGCCGGGGCATGGGAAATAGTTGGTGCGCGTGCCGGTGACGTGCCGCAAAACGTGCACCTGGCCACAGAAAAGACAGCGCATTTCCTCGGTAACTACGGGCCGGACGTCATCCAGGTAGTGGATCGTTCCCACAGGGCATCTCCGAAAAGACCGTACCGATAGGGTCAAGCAAGAATCGGGCCGGGGTTCAGCCCTTCAGAATGCTGATGACCTGTGGTTCGAGATAAGCCTCCAGACCCAGCCGCGAATATGTGCGCCCCAGGCCGGATTCCTTCGCGCCACCAAACGGCACATTGGCAGCGGTGGCTCGGTGCTGGTTCACCCAGGCCGTGCCGACTTCGAGCTGGGCGGCGATGTCCCGGGCACGCGCCAGGTCGCGGCTCCATACCGAGCCTGCGAGACCGAAGCGGGTGTTGTTGGCGCGGGCTAGCGCATCCGCCACATCGGTGAACTTCAGCACTGGAAAAACCGGGCCGAACTGCTCCTCGGCCACGAGACGGTCGGATTCAGACAAGCCCGTCACCACGGTTGGCGCGATGAAGTAGCCGCCGCCCGCCGGCACGGGAAGTGCCTCGCTGAACCCGCCGTGCCGGCGCGCGTCTTCGGAAAGCTCCCGCACCCGTTCGTACTGCCGCCTGTTCTGTATGGGCCCGAGCGTGGTCGCCGGATCAAGTCCATCCCCCAGGCGTGCGCGGCTGGCCTCGGCCGCCAGCGCCGCACACAGCGCGTCGTAGATCTTCTCGTGGGCATAGATGCGTTTGACCGCCATGCACACCTGGCCGCTGTTGACGGTGGCGGCGAAGAACAGCTTCTTCGCCACATCAGCCACGTCGACGTCTTCCATCACGATGGCTGCATCGTTGCCGCCCAGCTCCAGCGTGACGCGCTTGAGCGTGGCCGCGGCGCTTGCCATCACCTTCTTGCCGGTGGCGACGGACCCGGTGAACGAGATCTTGTCGATGCCGGGATGTGCTGTGAGCAATCCGCCCAGCTCATCGCCGCCGGCCAGCACGTTGACGACCCCCGGTGGCATGATTTCATGCAGGATCTCGCCGATACGCAGCGTGGTGAGCGGGGTGAAGGGCGAGGGCTTGATGATGGCGCAGTTGCCCGTGTAGAGCGCGGAGGCCAGTGGCCCTGCCGCCAGATTAACCGGTGCATTCCACGGCGTGATGATGCCCGCCACGCCCAGCGGCAGATACCGCAACTCGATGAACCGCTCGGCGTTGTCGACCAGCACCTCCGAGGCAATTGCGATCTTAGTAATCCCGACCGACAGCGATGCCGCGCGCGCAATTTCTTCTTTCGCCTGCGCCACCGGCTTGCCCTGCTCCTGCGTCAGCAGTCGCGCCAGCGGCTCCTTGTCCGCGTCCAGCGCCGCCGCAAAGCGCTCGATGCAAGCGGCGCGCTCGGCGGCCGGCAGCGCACGCCAGGCTGTAAAGGCGGCACGGGCGGCTGCGACTGCCGCGTCCAGTTCGGGCGCACCGGCGGCGGGGCAGTGGGCGAACACCTCGCCGGTAGCCGGATTGACAACATCCAGTCGGGCGGCCGATTCCACCAGCTGGCCGGCGATGAGGAGGCGGTAAGGAGCGTTGTAATCGACCATGGGAAGCTGGCCGGATGGGTGTTGAGGGGGTGTTAAGATACTGGTTCATCGTTCGAGGTTCAGCAAATGAAAGTAGGTCTGGCAGGTCAGGGCGCATTCGGCATCAAGCATCTGGAGGCGATCCGCAATATTCCCGGCATCGAGGTGATCACCCTCACGGGCGGCAACCAGCAATCCACCCGCGAGGTCGCCGAAAAGTTCGGCATCGCGCATTACACCGGCGATCTGGCCGAAAGCCTGAAGCAGCCCGGCCTCGAGGCGATGATCCTTGCCACGCCCACGCAGATGCACACCGCGCAGGCCATCCAGTGCTTGCGCGCCGGCAAGCATGTGCAGGTGGAGATCCCGCTGGCGGATTCCCTCGAGGATGCCGAGTCGGTGCACAAGGTGCAGCAGGAGACCGGGCTCGTGGCGATGGTTGGGCATACCCGCCGCTTCAACCCCAGCCATCAGTGGGTGCGCCGCAAGATCGCCGCCGGTGAACTGAAGCTGCTGCAGCTGGACGTGCAAACCTATTTCTTCCGTCGCACCAACACCAATGCGCTGGGCAAGCCCCGCAGCTGGACCGACCACCTGCTGTGGCACCACGCCGCCCACACTGTCGACCTGTTCCAGTACCAGACCGGCCAGGAGGCCTCCGTGGCGCGCGGGGTGCAGGGCCCGATGCATCCGGAACTCAACATCGCCATGGACATGAGCATCCAGCTGAAGGTGCCGTCGGGTGCCATCTGCACCTTGTCACTGTCCTTCAACAATGATGGCCCGCTCGGCACTTTCTTCCGCTACATCTGCGACAACGGCACCTACATCTGCCGTTATGACGACCTGGTGGATGGCAAGAACAACGCCATCGATGTGTCGAAGGTGGATGTGTCGATGAATGGCATCGAGCTGCAGGATCGGGAGTTCTTCGCCGCCATCACCGAGGGACGCGAGCCGAATTCCAGCGTGGCGCAGGTGCTGCCGGCCTACCGCACGCTCGACCGCATCGAAAAGTCCCTGTAATCCGGCTCCCGCTACTGGCGGTCGAGGATCTTCATCATCGCCGGCGGGTGACGCTCGCCGGTGACGGTGGCAGCCAGCTCATCCAGCTGCTGCAGCTGCGGCGGCTCAAGCTGCAGATCTGCTGCCCCGAGATTGTCGCGCAGATGGCGGCGGGTCTTCATGCCCGGAATGGTCGCAACTCGCGGTGAGCGTGACAGCACCCATGCAATGGCCACCTGTGCGGGTGAGGCGCCATGCGCAGCAGCGATGCGGCTGATGGCTGCGAAGATGCCCGCATTGGCAGCGGCCGCAACCGGCTGGAAGCGTGGATTGCTGCGCCGGTGGTCGCCTTCGGGCAGATCCCCCAGGCTGTGGAAGTTGCCCGCCAGATAGCCGCGACCCAGCGGGCTGTACGCGATGAAGGTCACGCCCAGCTCCTCGCATGCGGCCAGCATGCCGTCCTCGGGCTCGCGCGACCAGATCGAGTATTCGCTCTGCACGGCCGCTATCGGCAATACCGCGCAGGCGCGCCGCAGCGTGGCTACGCTGCATTCGGAGAGGCCGGCGTGGCGGATCTTGCCGGCGCGCACCAGATCCGCCAGCGCGCCGGCGGATTCCTCGACAGGCACGCCAGGGTCGATGCGATGCAGGTACAGCAGATCCAGGTAATCCGTACCCAGCCGCTCCAGGCTTGCGTCGCAGGCGCGGCGGATGGTCTCCGGCCGGTTATCCACCACCGCGCCACCCTCCGGCGACCGTGACAGCCCGCATTTGGTGGCGAGAAACAGCTGGCTGCGGAAAGGGGCGAGCACCTGGCCGAGGAAACGCTCGTTCTCGCCCACCTGGTAACTGGCTGCGGTGTCGTAGTGATTCACCCCGGCTTGCACCGCCGCGAGCAGCGTCGCGCGCGCCTCAGCATCGTCGCGGCTGCCATACCACCCCACCAGACCCATGCAACCGAAGCCGATGGCCGAAATGCTGGCGTCGCCGCGGCCCAGTGGGCGCTCGCTGCTGGGGTTGTCGCTGCGATTCATGGCGGCACCTTAGCGCATGATGTGGCGCAGCCACCACCACCGGCCCTGCGCTATCATCCCAGCCCTTCGGCACGGTACAAAAAGGGCGTTTCGCGATGATTATCGACTGTCATGGGCACTACACCACGGCGCCGCAGGCGCTGACTGATTTCCGCGACGCACAGCAGGCGGCGCTGAAGGATCCCACCCAGACGCCTTCGCGCGCCTCGCTGAAAATCAGCGATGACCAGATCCGCGACAGCCTGGAGAACGCGCAGCTGAAGTTGCAGCGCGAACGCGGCTCGGACTTGACGGTGTTTTCACCGCGCGCCTCGACCATGGCGCATCACATCGGCACCGAAGCCACCAGCCTCGAATGGTCCCAGATCAGCAATGACCTGATCGAGCGCGTGGTCGGGCTGTATCCAAAGAATTTCGTGGGCGTGTGCATGTTGCCGCAGTCGCCGGGCGCCTCGCTGGCCGGCAGCGTCAAGGAGCTCGAACGCTGTGCGCAGATGGGTTTCATTGGAGCCAACCTGAATCCCGATCCGTCGGGGGGCCACTGGAACTCGCCGCCGCTGATCGACAAGTACTGGTATCCCATTTACGAGAAACTGGTTGAACTGGACATGCCGGCGATGGTGCATGTGAGTTCGTCGTGCAATGCCAATTTCCACGCCACCGGCGCGCACTACATCAATGCCGACACCACGGCCTTCATGCAGCTGATCCAGGGCGACCTGTTCAAGGATTTTCCCACCCTGCGGTTGATCATCCCGCACGGCGGCGGTGCCGTGCCCTACCACTGGGGCCGTTACCGCGGCCTGGCGCAGGACATGAAACGCCCGCCGCTGGATACCCACGTGATGAAAAACGTGTTCTTCGACACCTGCGTTTATCACCAGCCGGGCATCGATCTGCTGCTCAAGGTGATCCCGGTGGAAAACATCCTGTTCGGCTCGGAGATGGTGGGCGCGGTGCGCGGCATCGACCCGACCACCGGCTTCAACTACGACGACACGCGGCGCTACATCGACAGCTCTTCGCTCTCCGCAGCCGACAAGCACAGGATTTTTGAGGACAATGCATACCGGGTGTATCCTCGGTTGAAGGCACGCCTTAACGCCTGACGCGGCAGCAAGTTCGCGGGGTGACGAGCGGCGGCCGCATCACCAATAAAAACGAGGGGGGTTTATGACGCTGATTTCCAGGCGTGCCGTGCTGCACGGTGTGGGCGGGGCGAGTGCGTTCAGCGCGGTGGCAGCGGCGTTGCCGGGCGCGCTGTTCGCAGCGGATGAAGCGGCCAGCGAGTCGGACATCCTGCTCAGCATCGTATATCCGAATGCGCCGAAGGCCGAGTTCGATGCCAAGCGCTACGAGGGCAAGCACATCCCGCTGCTGAAGAGCCTGTATGGCGACAGCATCGAACGTGTCGAGCTGCGCGTGCCCCGCAAGATCAGCGCGCCAGGCCGGCGAGCCGGCATCAGCAATGTGCCCTCGCAGCCGGCACCCATGGGGCCACCACCTGCGGTCCTCGCCAGCGCCAGCATCTGGATCCGCAACCTCAAGGACTTCGCGGCCAGGAGCCTGACGGTCAATGCGCAGATCCTTGAAGACCTGAAGCAGGTCACCTCATCCGAGCCCATCGTGCAGTACGACCGCGTGGTGTCTCTGCTGGGCGATGACAGCTCCGCCATCCAGGTGGACGGGCAGGTGTTCTCCACTTACTTCCCGACCCGCGAAGGAGCGACCTTCGATGCCAAATACTACGGCGAGAAAGTCATCCCGCTGATGATCAAGCTGTATGGCGCGAAATCCATCCGCCGTGTGCAGTACACGCTGGGCGTGAAGCAGGGTGAAGCCGCGCCGGCGCTTACCGCAGCCGCACATTTCTACATCCGTGATCGCGCCGCCTGGGATGCGGCCGGCATGCAGGCCTACCCGCAGCTGGCGGCGGAAGGCCCGCATTACACCACCATCCGTCCATGGGTGGCCGACCAGGAAGTGGTCGCCGTGGCCTGATCGAGGTGGCGAGCAGGCCCGGGCGCCGTGAGGCCCCGGGCCGTTGTCGTTTCAGATGTACTTCAGGCCCATGCTGGCCAGCGTCTCGCGGAATTTGTAGATATCCATTCCCAGTTCGCCGGAGGCCAGCCGCTTGCGCTTCTCCTCTTCCATCACTGCGCGCTTGGCCGCGGCTTCGGCCACGGTGGTGGCCTCGGCATTGCGGACCACGCATACACCGTCGTCATCGGCGACGATCACGTCGCCGGGATTGACGATCTGCGCTGCGCAGATCACCGGGATGTTCACCGAGCCCAGGCTCGCCTTGATGGTGCCCTGCGCGTAGATGGCCTTGCTCCATACCGGGAAATCCATGTCTTTCAGCGTGGCTACATCGCGCACGCCGGCATCGATGATCAGTGCCTGCACGCCGCGGGCCTGCAGCGAGGTCGCGAGCAGGTCGCCGAAATAGCCATCGATGCACGGCGAGGTCGGTGCCACCACCAGGATGTCGCCGGGCTGGCAGACTTCGACGGCCACGTGGATCATACAGTTGTCGCCGGGCGGCGAGGATACCGTCACCGCGGGGCCGGCGATGGACTTGCCGGCATAGATCGGGCGCATGTAGGAGGCCAGCAGGCCGATACGGCCCTGCGCCTCGTGGCAGGTGGCCACGCCATAGCCGGCCAGTGCCTTGGTCACGGCGGCATCAGGGCGCGGAATCTCACGTACACAGACGTGCTTGCTCATCATCGTCTCCCTCAGAAGCTCAGATTGAATACGCGCCGCGCATTGCCTTCGAAGAAGGCCTGCTTGTCGGCAGCGGAGATGGTCATGCCGTCGACGATTCCGACTTCGTCGGGCACGTACTGGTAGGGGTAGTCCATCGCATAAAGCACGCGCTCCACGCCCAGCACCTTCTGGCAGAACTCGATCGCCGGCTGCCAGGCAACGCCACTGCTGGTGACGAACACATTGTGCTTCATGTAGTGGCTGACCGGGAATTTCAGCTCTTTCATGAATGGGTAGCGCTTCGAGCGCACGGTGGCGCCGTGCATGAAATCCATGCGGTACAGCCAGTAGGGCAGGGCCTCGCCGGTGTGGCCGATCACGAACTGCAGTTTCGGGAAGCGGTCGAACACGCCGCCGGTGATGATGCGCAGCATGTGCAGCCCGGTCTCGACCCCGAAGCCATAGACCGCGCCGTCGAGCCCGGCATCCAGGAATGGCTTGCTCATTGCCGGCGGCGGGCCCTGCGGGTGCAGGTAGATGGGCACGTTCAGGGCTTCGGCGGCTTCCAGTACCGGCAGGAACTGCGGCTCGTCGAGAAAGTGGCCATGCGTGTGCGAATTGATGATCACCGCCTTGAAGCCAAGCTTGCGGATGCCGCGCTCCATTTCCTTCACGGCGTTGGCGGGGTCGTGCGGTGCCACCGCCACCATGCCGGTGTAACGCGTCGGGTACTTGCGGCAGTGCTCGGCCAGCTCATCGTTGGCGCTGATGGCCATGGCGCTGGCTGTGGCCGGGTCGAAGGGCTGCACACCCGGCCCAGTCAGCGCGACGATCTGGTGGTCGATGCCGGCGGCGTCCATGTCGGCGATACGCTGCGGCCCCATGTCCATCAGCCGCGCGAGGATGGCCTTGGCGCGCTCGCTCTTGCTGCCACTGTAAAATCCCCACAGGCTCTTGAACGATGGGTCGTCGAACCCGGGGTCATCCACCAGCTTCAGATAGCCCGCGAGCACCTCCCGGGTCAGGAAAGCTTCTTCGGTTGCAATGCGCAGGTAGCCCGGATTCTTTATCATGCTTGACCCATTTCCATTGGCGGACCGTGCCGGAAAGGCCGGTATTTAAGCACACCGACATGTCGTATCCAGAACTTCACCTGCTCGTCGATGGTGAGCGGCTAGGCGCTGCCGGACGCCGCACCATCCCGGTCCTGAACCCTGCCACAGGCCAGACGCTGGGGCAGTTGCCGCTGGCCAGCAATGCCGATCTGGACCGCGCCCTGGAGGCCACGCGGCGCGCCTGGCCGGTGTGGCGTGCGCTGGGGCCGCAGGTGCGCGGCAAGATCCTGCACAAGGCGGCCGATCTGCTGCGCGAGCGTGGCGAAGACATTGCACGCCTGGCCACCATCGAAGAAGGCAAGACGCTGGCGGAGACGCGCGTCGAGCTGAGTGTGTCGGCCGAGATCATTGACTGGTATGCAGAGGAGGGGCGGCGGGCCTATGGCCGCGTGCTGCCGCAGCGCGTGGCCGGCATGCGCATGACAGTGGTCAAGGAACCGGTGGGCCCAGTGGCCGGTTTCGCGCCGTGGAATTTTCCGCTGGGCAATCCGGCACGCAAGCTGGGCTCGGCGCTGGGTGCCGGCTGCAGCGTCATCCTCAAGCCCGCGGAAGAATCACCCGGCAGCGCGCTCGCCATCGCGCAGGCGCTGCTGGATGCCGGTGTGCCTGGCGGCGTGCTGCAGGTGGTGTTCGGGGTGCCGGCCGAGGTCTCCGAGCATCTGATCAGCTCGCCCATCATCCGCGCGGTGCATTTCACCGGCTCCATTCCGGTGGGCAAACAGCTCACCGCGCTGGCGGCGCAGCACATGAAGCGCACGACGATGGAACTGGGCGGCCATGCGCCAGTGCTGGTGTTCGACGATGTGGACGTGGATGCGGTGCTAGACCTGGCCGTAGGCTCCAAGTATCGCAATGCCGGTCAGGTGTGCGTGTCGCCGACGCGTTTCTACGTGCATGAATCCATCTACGAGCGTTTTGCCGCCGGCTTTGCCGAGCGCGTCCGGACCATCCAGGTGGGCAATGGCCTGGATGCCGCGGTGCGTATGGGACCGTTGGCGCACGATCGGCGCAAGCCCGCCGTGGCGGCACTGATCGACGAAGCAGTGGCCAGTGGCGCGCGCCTGCTGGCGGGCGGGCATGACCTGCCTGGCAGCGGCTACTTCTACGCACCCACCGTGCTGGCCGATGTGCCGGAGGCCGCGCGCATCATGAACGAGGAACCGTTCGGCCCGGTGGCCGTGCTGCGCCCGTTCCGGGATTTCGACGAGGTGATCGCCAGCGCCAACCGGCTGCCGTATGGCCTGGCTGCCTACGCGTTCACGCAGAATTCACGCCGCGTGAACCTGCTGGGCGAGCAGGTTGAATCCGGGATGCTCGGCATCAACAGCTTCACCATCGCGATGCCCGAGGCACCCTTCGGTGGCGTGAAGGAAAGCGGGCACGGCTCGGAGGAAGGCATGGAAGGGCTCGACGCCTGCCTCGTCACCAAGTTCATCACCGAGTCGTAACGGCGGACCCCAGCTAGAGCAGCAGCCAGGCCGCAAGGCCTGCGGCAATGAACCGCCACCACGCGAACACCGTGAGGCCGTGGCGATTCAGCCAGGTGACCATCCATTTCACTGCCAGTGCTGCGGACACCCAGGCGGCGAGGAAGCCCGCCAGCAGGGGCGCCCAGCCATACGCGGCCAGCATGCCGTCGCCGCCCTTGACGATGGTGTAGGCCGTGGCGGCGGTGAGCGTGAGCACGCCGAGCAGGAAGGCGAACTCCACCGCGGCGGCCAGCGACAGGCCCACCGCGAGACCGCCGAGTATCGTCACCAGGCTGCGGCTGGTGCCCGGCCACATCGCCACGCTCTGCGCCAGACCGATCAGGATGGCGGCCTTCCAGGTCAGCTGCGCCAAGTCCAGCCCTGTGCGGCGTTTCTGCACCCATTTGGCGAGCAACAGGATGAGCACGCCGCCTACCACCCAGGCGGCGATCACCGGCTTCACGCCGAACAGCACCGCCTCGATGCGATCGTCGAACAGCACACCCAGCACCGCCGCCGGCAGGAAGGCCGCAATGATGCACAGCGTGAGATTCAGGCCCGCGGCGTCGCGGCCGATGAGGCCGTTGAGCATGCCGGCCACTCGCACGCGGTAGATGCCGAGTACCGCCAGGATGGCGCCGGCCTGGATGGCAATGGCATAGCCATTGGCCGCCTGGCCCTCCTCGATCCCCAGCAGGCGCTGCGCGATCAGCAGGTGGCCGGTGGAACTCACTGGCAGATATTCAGTGATGCCTTCAACCAGGCCGAGGATGAGGGCTTGCAGCAGATCCATCGAGAATGCCTAGCGTTGGAGGGAAGTGCGCTGGAGCAGGCGGCTACCGGCCAGCAGCAGCGCCAGCACCAGCAGGGTGCCGCCATGGCCACCGCCGCCACCGCTGCTTTCTGCGGGCGGTGCCGCGGAGGAAGTCACCCGGTCGCCGTTGATCGTAACCCGCACCACGTCGGCAGCGCCGAGATTGTCCGTGACGGTAAGTTTAAGTACGACGTCCGTGTTCACCGGCGACGGAATGGACGCCACCGGCTGGCTGGCGTTGCCGAGCTGCGGCGCTGCGCCGGCGCTGCTGGATTCGACCACCCACTGCCAGGAGATGATGGCGCGGCCGCTGGCGGCCAGACTCTGCGAACCATCGAGCGTCAGTGTGCTGCCCGCGCGCACGATGCCCTGCACGGAAGCCAGTGCCGCCGGGCGCTGCGCTGCGGATACCGCGGCCCCTGCATCCAGCATGCCCGCGCCACAGACCTGCGTGCTGCAGTTGCAGGTGCTGTTCTGTACGGGCGTCACCGCCGGGGATACGCAGGCGGGGATGCCAGCCTCTGTCGGGAAGGCACGGGCGCTTTCCTTGATGCGTGCAATGAGCAAGGCCGGCGTCAGCGCCGGGTTCACCGCCTTCATCAGAGCCGCTGTGCCCGCCACCAGCGGCGACGAAAAGCTGGTGCCGAAGGTGGGCTGGTAGTTGGGGGTGGAATAATCATCGGCCTGCGGTGCACCCGTGCCGTGATTGGTGGTGGTGTTCAGCGCATACAGGCACGGGTCGTTGGGACCAGTCAGCACGCAGTTGCCCGCCGGTGCGGCAATGCCCACCTCGCTGCCGAGGTTGCTGTAGCCCACCTTGGCACCACTCTGCCGCAACCCCGCCACCGCCAGTGCCCCTTCGCAGCTCGCCGGTGAGGTCACGGCGCCGCCATCATTGCCTGCCGATGACACGATCAACACGCCCGCCGCGCTGAGTTCCTTGATGGCAGCCTGGTAGGTGGCGCTGCAGGCGCCTTCGCCGCCCAGGCTCAAGTTGATGATCTTCGCCGGGTAGGCGTTGGCCGGCGGCTTGCCACCGTTGATGTCCCCCAGCGCCAGGATGGGTGGCGGCGGCACTATGCCCGCCGCCCAGTACATGGCCGCGATCACATCGGATTCAAAGCCACCGCATTTGCCCAGCACGCGCACCGGCAGCACGCGGGCATTGAAAGCGGTGCCGGCGATGCCGAGGCCATTGTCGGTGCTGGCGCCGATCAGGCCAGCCACCTTGGTGCCGTGCCAGGTGCTGTTCGCCACATCGCATTCACCGAACTGCGTGCTGTTGGCGGCCTTTTCCTCGCTGGTGAGGTAATCGCCCGGATCGGTGGGATCCGCATCCCATTTGTCGCCGTCGCTGGCCATGGCGATGTTCGACACGAAGTCGTAGCCCGGCAGCAGCTTGCCCAGCAGGTCAGGGTGGTTGGGCCGCACGCCGGTATCCACCACCGCCACTACCAGGCCGGCGCCGGGCGCACCGGCGCGCGTGCTCTCCCAGGCCTGGTCGGCGCGGATGGCCGCCGGGTCGGCGCTGCGCAGATACCACTGGCTGGTGAGGAACAGGGGGTCGCTGGGCGTGACGGCCTGCGCGTAGACGCGGCCATCTGGCTCCGCGAGTTCCACCGCCGGGTCGGCGCGCAGCCGCGCCAGCGTGGCCGCCAGCTGTGCGCCGCGCTGGGGCGCAGCCAGGTGCATGACCGTCATGCCGCCGCCAATGGCGCGGCCGTTGCGCAGGGGTCGGTCAACGCGCCCGGCGAGGGCGTCGATCTCTGCCGCATTGCCGCCACCGGTGGCCGCACTGGCGCGCCATTTGACGATGACGCGGTCGGTGGCCGGGGCGCCAATGCCTGCAGCGGAGGCAAGCAGCGGCAGCAGCGCCAGCAGCGCGGTAACAGGGAGGAGACGTCTAGGCACGGAGGGTGATGGTAGCCCAAGGAGACCGCGGCGGGATTTCTGCATGTTCGCATGGGTTAACGAGGCGGCGGTGTGACGCAGTACCGCGTGAAATGACCTTCCGGAACACAACAGCGGAGGCGAACAACGTGAAGAAATCACAAAGCCAGAAAGGTCAGGGAATGACTGAGTACATCATCGTGGTGGCGCTGATAGCCGTCGCGGCTATCGGCGTATATACGGCGTTTGGCAAGACCGTGCGTGGGCAGATGGCCGTCACGGCGCAGGCACTGGCCGGCAAGTCCGCCGGCGATGCGCGCACTGAAGCCAATGCCGGCGGCGAAGATGCCACGGAGCAGGCACAGCGCGGCGTCCAGCTCGACAACTTCGAGCAGGAGCGGTAGGGATGCGCCGGCCGCATTCAGGGCAGGCACTGGTCGTGATGCTGGCACTGCTGGCGGGCATGCTCGGCGCGTTTGCGCTGGTGCTCAATGCCGGGGTATTGGTCAACGACAAGATGCGGCTCACGAATGCGGCCGACGCCGCTGCCTACAGCGCGGCGCAATGGCAGGCGCGCAGCCTGAACTATCAGGCCTATCTCAACCGGGCGATGGTCGCCAACGAAGTCGCCATTGCACAACTGGTTTCCCTGCGTTCCTGGTCGCGCTATATCGAGACCACCACGGGCAACGCCAGTCGCGTCGCGCAGTTCATTCCGCCTTTGGCCGCCCCCATGCGCGCGCTGGCTGTGGGCTGGAACCGCATCGACACCGTCATAGGCAACACGATCCCCCCTCTGGAAAGCGGCCTAAGCCGCTGGAATGGCGCCGTGCTTGCCACCTCCCAGGCAGTCGCACATGTGCAGGCACCGCTCGCTGCCGCCGACCTCGTGACCCAGGTCGCGCGGCTCAACGAACCACGCGCGCAGGTGTCGGCGGCGACCCGGCTGTTGCAGGCCCGCAATGGCGAAGCATGGCTGAACCGTTTCACCACACGTTATCAGCGCGGCAGCGGCGATCTGCGCCGCTTCTCGACGCTGCTGATGAATTCCAGGGACGGATTCTCGCGCTCCCGCCGCAGCGATCTGCCGGTACAGCTGGGGCTGGTCAGCCTGCCGCGCCGCGGCGGCACCGATCTGCTGGGTGAGTACAGCTGGCGCGCTCTCGACACGCTATCCCTGCACGTCGATCTGCTGCTGGGAGAGGTTGAAACGCCCATTGGTTGGGGTGCCGCCGAGAACCGGCGGCAGGTGGTCAGCCAGTCCGGCGACCACGGCGGCAGCAGGCGCCGCAACCCGCGCGCCTCCCGGCTTGCCCTGCGACTGCTGCGCCCAGCAACAGGCTACACAGGTGTGCCCGAAATCCGCGACGTGGTGAATCCAGCAGCCAGGGATACCCGCTCGCTCACGTACTCGGTTGCGCTCGATCTGCCCCGCGATGCGATCCAGTCTGTTGATCGACTGCTGATGCCGCTGGGCATTGCGGTAGTGGACGGCCCACCGGAGCCCGTGAATCCGGATCTCGCTGGCGATGCGCTGCACGCCATCGGCAGCGCCGAGGTCTATTTCCAGCGCCCCGAGGCACGCGCCGACGGACGCGAGGAATACCCCAGCCTGTTCAGTCCGTATTGGCAGGCCAGACTTGCACCCACACCGGCCGTCACGCGCCAGGCCATCGCCACCTATCGTGGGTTGGGTCTGGATCCGTTCGCGGTGCTGCCGTGATCAGGCAGCAGGGCCAGAGCATGGCGGAATTCGCCGCCGGCGCCGCAGCGCTGTCGCTGCTGCTGCTGGGTACGGTGACGCTGTCGGGCTACCAGGAGGTGCAGCGGCGCACGCTGGCGGCGGCCCGCCAGTCCGCCTATGGCGGTGCCTGGAACCTGGCGAACTTGCCGGAGGCGTCGGCGGCACGTCTCTACAGCGCCTACTTCTCCGATCCCGGCGCCGCCGATGTCGTGGGCGGCCACCAGTACGTCGCCGCGGCAGATCTGCAGGTGATGTCCTCATCGAGTGCCGCAGCTGGGGCGGCCGCCGATGCAGCGCGCCTGATGCTGGAGCCGCTGCGGGTCAGCGCAGGTTTCGGCAATCCGGGTTTCGATCTCGAGAACCAGGGGCTGCTGCAGGGCAGGGTGGACGCCCGCATCGCGCCGCTGCCGCGGCTGCCCGCTCCGTTTGACTCATTGGACCTCGAACTGAGCACCCCTTTCGGCCTGCTCGCAGACGCATGGCACTCCGCAGACGCTGAACATGTGCGTCGCCGCACCAGTGGCCTGGTGCCCGCGGCCCGTCTCTCCGCACTGGGCGGAGTCTGGCAGAACCTGCTCACGCCATTGCGCCTGGTAGACCCCTCCATCGGCCAACTGTGCCTCGGGCTGATCGAAGCCGAGCGGATCCCGGAGGATCGCCTGGGCCCGGGCCTCACACCATTGCCAACGAGGTGCCCATGAAATGGGCACTGCCGGCCTTGCTGCTGGCAAAACTCGCCGCGGCGGCGGGGCTGCAGGCTTCCGACGCTCGCGGGCTGCAGCTCGACTGGGATCGCTCCCCACAATCGATGGAAGTCGATGGCCTGCCGATCAACGTGCAGCGCGCAGCTGGTCCGGGCGTTGCCAAACTCGTGGAACGGATCGCACGGCGCTGGCGTGATTCCGGAAGCCAGACGCGTCAGCTGGCCGATGGCGGCTGGCAACTCCTCGCGCGCTGGGATGGAACGAATTCGGAAGTCATGCAATGGCGCGGCGCCGGCGCGCAGTCGGAGCTGCTGCTATCCAGTTTCAATGCCCGCATCGGTCCTGCCCGTGCATTGCCAGCTCCGGCACAGCTGCCAGCCAACTGTCTGTGGGGCCGGCAGATCAGCGGCATGGCGGCGCACCGGTATCTGCAGCGCACCGCCCGATGCCGCGGCTCCGTTGCGCAGCTCTTGCCGCAATTGCGCTCGTCTCTCACCGCCGCGAGGTGGCAGATCACCGCAGGCTCCGCGTCCGTGCTCCATGTGGCGCGCGGCGCCGTCGCGGCGACGCTGGTCCTGATGAACGGAACCACGCCATCGGAGGCGTGGCTGGTGTGGATCAGTGCCGACGGAGAGGCCAAGTGAATCGCACGCGACTGCACGGGCAGGCCATGACCGAGTTCCTCATCGTAGCGGCTGCACTTGCGACCGCCTTGTTCTACCCCTACCTGCACGGCGAATCCGTCGCGACGCTCCTGCTTCGGGCCATTGCGCGCTGCCTGCGTGCCCGGTCATTCCTGCTGTCCATTCTCTGAGGAGTTCGGTGAAGATGAACAGAGTTACATCCGGCCTGCGGCGGGTTCTCCACCACGAGGCAGCACTGCTGTCGCTGGCGGTGGTGCTGGGCGCTGCTGGCGCGATATTGGCCTCACGCTATCTCGCGGCGCGGGCAACAGCGGCTGAGCAGGCTCTTTCGAGCCGCTACGCAAGCCGCACGGTGGTGGTAGCGGCAGCGGATCTGCCGCGAGGGGAGAACCTGCTTCCGGGCCACATGGCCGCGCGCAGCATGCCGCGGGATTTCCTTCCGCCGGATGCCGTAGCTGTCGAGCACGTGGATTCCCTGGTGGGTGCCCGTACGGCAATTGCGATCCGCCGCGGCACGCCCATCGTGTCCTCGGCGGTGCAGGCTGATGCGGATGTCTTAAGCCTTGCAGGACTGCTCGCCGAAGGCGAGCGCGCGCTGACACTGCCAGTCGATGACATCAATTCGCAGGCTGGCCGGATACAGATCGGTGATCGGGTCGATCTGTACTATCGCCGCACCGAGAGTGGCAACACACTGCTGATGCCACTGCTGCAGCAGGTCGAGGTGCTGGCCGCGGGGGGCGCGCTGCGCCAGACCCAGGAGACCGAAAACCAGGACGCTGCACGCAGCTACGCAACAGTGACGCTGCGGGTGCCTGCGAGCGAAGCACCGCGCCTGCTGCTGGCGCAGCAGGCCGGAGAGATTGCCGTGGTGCTGCGCGGCCCGCAAGACAAAATCAGCGAAGGGATCTCGATACGCAACGCCCGTGAGCTGCTGCGGTCGCCCACACCCGGCGTGAAACCCAATGGCGCAATCGAACTGTTGATCGGCGGGGCAGGCGAGCTTTCGCCAGGCCGGTCATGGATGCAGGCGGCTGGCGCCACAACGGGCTTGGGAGGCACAACGTGAGCCGGTTCGCTGCCGGGCTATTGCTGTATTCCTGGTGCTGGAGCTGCATGGCAGCTTCGCTCCCGGATCGCGTGTCGCTGGCCGTCGGCGAGACGGTGGTACTCATGGCGGATCTGAAGCGTGCCGCTCTGGGCAGCGGCAAGGTCGTCTCACTTGCGACTCCCGAACGCGGCCAGCTGCTGCTGTTCGGGGAGGCGCCCGGACGTACCAGCGCCGAACTCTGGCTGCGGGACGGCACGCGGCGCAGGCTGGACATCGAGGTACTGCAGCGCGATCTCGGCCAGCGGCTCAGCGAAGTGCAGGAGCTGCTGCGCGGGTCCGAAGCGATCAGCGCCCGCATCACCGGGCGGTTCATCGTCATGGAAGGCAATCGAGCCAGTGCCGAAGAGCAGGCGCGTGCGGCAGAGGTCGCGGGGCTCTATCCGGGCGAGGTGCTCAATTTTGTCGGCAAGATCGACTGGGAGTCGATGGTCGAATTCCAGGTGCGGCTCATTGAGATACGTCGCGACCAATTGGACCGCCTCGGTGTGCGCTGGGATGCGGACACAGCCGGACCTATGCTGGACGCGACGGCGGGGGCGGGCACCGGCGGGTTGTCGCTGCGCGCCGCACTCGCCAGCCAGCTGGATTCGCGCATTGACCTGCTGCAGCAGAAGGGGATGGCATACACGCTCGCCGAGCCCACACTCAGCTGCCGCAGCGGTGGTGTGGCGCGCTTCGTGTCTGGCGGCGAGGTTCCGATACCGATTACGGACGGGCTGGGCTCCACCGATGTCCAATACAAGGAATACGGCGTCATCCTCGAGGTGCGGCCGCGTGCGGACGGCAGCGGCGCCGTCTATGCCGAAGTGGAAGTTGAACTCAGCCAGCTGGACCCGGCGGTGCGGGTCGGAGACTTTCCCGGCTTCCTGAAGCGCCGCACCAGTACCGCCATCAATGCCATGGAGGGCGAAACGATCGCGATCGCAGGCTTGGTAAGCCAGGAGCGCGGGCGTGATCGCTCCGGCCTGCCCGGGCTGTCCTCCATTCCCGTGGCCGGCCACCTGTTCCGCTCCACGCGCCGCATGGAGCGGGAGACGGAGCTGGTGGTGTTGATTACCCCGACGCGTTTCGTCGCTGGCCGGCGCCCGGCGAACGAGCAGCCAAGCCAGGAAGTGCTGCTGCAGCGATCGGACACCCTGCAGCAGGCGGGTGGCCGGCCATGATCGAACTTTCCGAGATCGAACTGCAGGAGATCAACAGCGAACTGCTGCGTCGCCTGGACCTGCGCCGCACCGACGTGAATCGCATGAGCAACGATGAGTTGTGGCAGGTCGCCGAACGACACCTGCGCGAGATTCTGGATCGGGGCGGCGCCCGCGCCGGTCGGGCGGAGTTGGAGAGACGCCTGCTCCAGGAAGTGGTCGGGCTGGGCGTGCTCGAAGACCTGCTCAGCGATGAATCGGTCACGGAAATAATGGTGAATGGGCCGGAGACGATCTTCGTGGAGCGATGCGGGCGCCTGGCGCGCACCGCGTTGCGCTTCTCGGGCAGCCGGGCGCTGCAGGGCGTGATCGAGAGACTGTTGCAACAAACGGGTCGCCGCGTGGACGAGTCCTCTCCCATGGCCGACGCTCGTCTTCTGGACGGATCGCGTGTCAATGTAGTGGTGCCGCCGCTGTCCACGCGCGGGGCAATAGTCACCATCCGCAAGTTCGGACGGCGTCGCCCGGATCTGGAGGCATTGATAGACAACGGCACCCTGTCGCGGCAGATGGCGGATTTCCTGCTGGTGGCGGTACGCGCCAGACGCAACATCGTTGTGTCCGGTGGCACGGGTACCGGCAAGACCACCTTGCTCAACTGCCTGTCCGAATTGATTCCGCCTGAAGAACGGATCGTGACCATCGAAGACTCCGCCGAATTGCGTCTGCGACACGAGAATCTGGTCTCTCTCGAGGCCCGGCCCACCAACGTTGAAGGGCGCGGCCTGGTCACCATCAGGGATCTGGTACGCAATGCACTGCGCATGCGGCCGGACCGCATCGTGGTGGGCGAATGTCGGGGCGGAGAAACCCTCGACATGTTGCAGGCCATGAACACCGGCCATGACGGCTCCCTGACGACAGCTCACGCCAACACGCCGCGCGATCTGCTCTCCAGGCTGGAAGTGATGACACTCATGGCGGGCATGGACCTGCCGCTGGTCGCCGTACGCGAGCAGATTGCCAGTGCGGTGAACCTGATCGTGCAGCAGACGCGTTTCCCCTGCGGATCGCGGCGCATCGTTTCGATCGCGGAGGTAACTGGCACGGAAGCCGGTCGTATCCAGATGCAGGATCTGTTCCGGTTCGAGCGGACCAGCCAGGGCGTTCATGGCCCAGTGCAGGGCACTTTCCGACCGTGCGGGAACGAGCCGGTGTTCTTTGAATCGCTGGTCGCGACGCAGCGGCCGGCACCATTGTGTGGGCCGCTGCCATGCTGAGTGCCGTGCTTCTTCTCCTGTTTGCAGGCGTACTGAGCGCGCTCGCGCTGCTGCGTGGCATGCGAGCCGCAGGCGCCTGGTGGACTGATGCCGCCGGCAGGGTGGCCGAGGCGGAATTGGCGAGCCTGTTCGTATTCGTGTCTTCGAGCCGTCTGCTGGCCCTGAGCATCGTACTCGCGGCGGGATGCGCCGTGGTGGGCCTGGCGTTGCACCTGCCTCTGCCCGTTCTGGTGGCGATGGTTGTTCCCTGCCTTGCGATGCCCCGCATCATTGTCAGGGCCATACGTGCGCGCCGACGCAAGCGCCTGGTGCAGCAGCTTCCGGACACCATGGCCATGTGGGCTGGCCTGTTGCGCGCGGGTCAGGGCGTCAACCAGGCCCTGTCTCAGGTCACAGAGCGTCAGGCACCACCACTGGGCGACGAGTTGCGCCTGTTGCTGGGCCAGATGCGCCTTGGCATGCCCATCGAGGCAGCCTTCGTCGGCCTGTGCGGGCGAGTCGGCTCGTCCGACCTCAGGCTTCTCGCAACCCTGCTGGCTACACACCGGGAACTGGGTGGCAACCTTGCCGAATCGCTGGAGCGGCTGGCGGAGCTGCTGCGCGCGCGACTGGTGATGGAGGATCGCATCCAGGCGCTGACTGCGCAGGGACGCATGCAGGGGCTGGTAGTCGGCCTGCTGCCGTTGCTGGTGATGGCTGCCCTGTATGTGATGGAGCCGGCTGCCATGCGGGTGCTGCATACGACGTGGCAGGGGTGGTGTGCGCTCGCCACCATCGCGGTTCTGGAGTTGACGGGCTTCTTGCTCATTCGCCGCATCGTGCGGGTGGACATATGAAGCCAGAGTGGCTGCTGCTGATGGTCGGTACATGCGTCACGCTGGCGGTCGCCCTGCTGGCGCTGTTGATCCGCCGTGTCGGCCATGCGCAGGTCGCGTCGAACACCGAGCACGGAATTCCGTGGCCCGTGCGCGCAGCCATTGCTCCGGCAGAAATGCTGCAGCCCGTGGTGGCGCTCGCGTTGACTTCCACAATGGAGTCGAGGCACGCAAGGGAGCTGGATTCGCTCGGACTTGCGCCGGGGTTTCCGGCGAGCCTGTGGCTGTCCGTACGGTGTATCCACGGCGCCGTCCTGTGCGCCGCCGTCGCACTGCTGCCGGGTCATCAACCTGCCTGGGTTCTGGGCGTCGCGGCGCTGGTGGGCTACGGTGCTGGCGCCGTGTGGCTCAGGCGTCTGCGCGAGTTTCGCACTCGTTCCATCCACCGCGAATTGCCCATCTACCTTGACCTGATGACAGTCTGCGTCGAGGCGGGCTCGACACTGACCGCAGGCATCCGTCTCATTGTCGGCCAGTCGCCGGATACACCGCTGCGGCGCTATTTCGATCGGGTCCTGCGAGAGGTGCGCAGCGGGCGCCCGCGCGCGCAGGCGTTTGCGCATGTGGCCCAGGTATACAACATCGAGAGTCTCACGACCCTGTCGGCTGCACTGTCGGCGGCAGAAGGAGCCGGCCTGAGCCTGGGCCAGGTCCTGCGGGCGCAGGCCACCCAGCGCACCGCCGAGCGATTCTCACGCGCCGAACGCCTGGCAATGCAGGCGCCGGTCAAGATGCTGGGGCCGCTGATCCTCTGCATATTCCCCTGTACGTTCATCGTGCTGGCGGTGCCGATTGCCGTGCGGCTCAGGGAGGCTTTGGGCACATGATCATCCACCGGGTTGAACACAACCGGCGACGGCTGAAACTGCAGGTGCATGTCTGCGAGAGCCGGTTCGAGCGTGGCAGGGGATTGTTGCTGCGGTCCCCGCCGGATTCCGATACTGCATATCTGTTGCGTCAATGCCGCGCCATCCACACGATCGGCCTGCACTACCGCATCGACGTGCTGTTCTGCGATGACAGCGGCTGCATCCTGCGCATCGAGCGCAACCTGCCCATGTGCCGCATCAGCCGGGAGCCCAGAGCCACGCAGGTCTGGGAACTGCGCGCCGGCAATGTGCAGGAACTGGGATGGCAGGTAGGCGACCGGATAATGCCGTGCTGAGCGGTTACCACACTGCCGCCAGATCGAACTGCGCCGGCGCGGCAATGGTCGAGTTCCAGATCGTAGCGCTGTTCGCCCTGCTGCCGCTGTGCCTTGGCATGCTGCAGGCGGCATTTCTGCTTGCCGAAAACCATCACATCGACCACGCGGCATTCCTGGCAGCCCGCCACGCCGCCATGGCCCACGGCGAGGTCGCGGCGGCCCGGCGCGCCTTCAGCCAGGCGGCATCCGTGCTCTTCGTGAGTTCAGGGGAGCCTGTCGACGCCGCCAACGTACCGCAACGTGCTGCTGCGGCCATCGCTGCGGCTGCCGCAGATCAGGCCCTCTTCGCCAGGATCAATATCCTTTCCCCGGACGCCGCTGCGCAGCATGATTTCGCAATACAGCGCGCTGGCGCCCGCGTCATCCCCAACGACAGTCTGGAGTATCGATCCAGGATGCCCGGCAGGCGCAGCGGCCTCACATTGCAGCAGGCCAATCTGCTGCGTCTCGAAGTGGAGTGGTGCCGGCCACTCATCGTGCCGTTCGCGCGCGAAATGCTGCTGGGAGCACTGCGGCTCTTTGATCGGGAGCCGTGGCGCCAGTCCTGCTATGCAGCGGGCCGCGTGCCGATCCGCTCGGAAGGCACGAGCCCGATGCAGTCCGACTTCAAAGTGTCTTCGTGACCTTGGCCTTCTCGACCAGGCCATCCACATAGGCCTTGAATTTCTTGTTCTCCACCAGCTGCACCAGGCGGTCCTTCACCGATTCATACGGTGGCGGGGTGGCCTGGCGCGTATCTGTCACGCGGATCACGTGGTAACCGAACTGCGTCTGCACCGGCTCCGCGCTGGTCTCGCCTTTCTTCAGCTTGCGCACGGCATCGGCGAAGGCCGGGGTCATGCTGGCCGGCGTGAACCAGTCCAGGTCGCCGCCTTTCTCCTTGCTGCCGGCATCGGTGGACTGCGCCCTGGCCAGCGCCGCGAAATTGCCGCCTGCGGCCAGCTGCGTGATCAGCGCCTTGGCGGCATCAGCAGTGGGCACCAGGATGTGGCTGGCGCGGTACTGGGTGGCATCCATCTGCGAGACCTGCAGGTCATATTCGGCCCGCAGTTCCTGCTCGCTCGGCCGGCGGTCCTTCAGGTAATCCTGCTGCACGGCCTGCTGCAGGATGGACAGCCGGGAAAGCGCCAGCGCGGCCTTGGTCTCATCACGGGCGGCGAGGCCACTGGCCTCTGCCGTGTTCGCGATCACTTCGCCGCGCACCAGCGTATCCAGCAGCTCCTGCTGCTGCTGTGGGGTCAGGTCTTCGGCAGGTTTGCCCGCCACGCCCTTGGCATATTCCCGGTAGGTGCCGCGTGCCACCTCATGCCCATCCACCGTGGCCACGGAATCCACCACCTTGGTTTCGGTCTTGGGCGTGCAGGCGGCTAGGGCGGCCAGGCTGAGCATGGCCACGGACATCGCCACGGACACGGGCAGGGAAATGACAGGACGGTTCATCGGGAATCTCCGGTTTCTTCTGGAGTGAGGGCACTGATCTGCAAGGCATGGATGCGGCCCGCGAGCAGCGGGGCGGCGGCGGCATACACCAGCCGGTGCCGTTCGAGCATGCGCAGGCCGGCAAAGCGCGGCGAGACGATCTGTACGGCGAAGTGGGCGCCATCCTTCGCCCCGGCGTGGCCGGCATGGCGGGCGCTGTCGTCGCGCAGTGCCAGGCTCGCCGGCGCCAGCGACTGGCGCAGCAGCGTCTCAAGTTCGGTCTGCAGGCTGCTCATGTGCCGAGCTTGAGCTTGCCGGTCATCTGCAGCCAGGCCATCTGGCCGAGCAGGAACACGAACATGGAGCCGGGCAGCCCATAGGTCTTCACATTGACCCAGGTGGCCTCGGGGGCGTGGTAGGCCACGAACAGGTTGATGGCGCCGACCACCACGCCGTAGACGATCCAGGCGGTGTTCAGCTTCAGCCAGTCGCGGCGGGTCAGCTCGCTCTCGCCCAGCGCGGGCTGCAGCAGGCGCTGCGCCATGGGCTGCTTGCCCACGAATACGCTTACCAGGAACGCCAGCGCCAGCAGCCACAGGAAGACGCTGGGCTTCCACTGGATGAAGCGCACATCCCGCAGGATGAGCGTGGCGCTGCCACCCAGCAGCACCAGCACGGTGCTGCCGGCGAACATGGCGGGCAGCTTGCGGGAGCGGCCCCAGAGCACCAGCAGGGACAGCACCATGCCCACCATCAGCGTGGCGGTGGCCACATAGATGCCGTAGACCTTGTAAGCCACCAGAAAGGCGACCAGCGGAAGAAACTCGAGCAGCAGTTGCATCCACGTATCATAGCGGAGTGGCCGTACACCTCGAACTGCACCCTCAGAACCCCCAGGTCCGCCTGATCCGCCAGGCGGTGGAGATCGTCCGCCAGGGCGGGGTCATCGCCTATCCAACGGATTCCTGCTATGCGCTGGGCTGCCATGTGGGCGACAAGGACGCCCTGGAGCGCATCCGCCGCATCCGCGACGCCGACAAGCACCATAATTTCACGCTGGTGTGCCGGGATCTGGCGGAGATCGGCCGCTACGCGCAGATCGACACGCCGCAGTTCCGCGTGCTGAAGGCGCATACGCCGGGGCCATTCACTTTCCTGCTGCCGGCCACGCGCGAGACACCCAAGCGCCTGCAGCATCCCAAGCGCCGCACCATCGGCGTGCGCATCCCGGATCATCCGGTGCCGCACATGCTGCTGGCCGAGCTGGGTGAGCCGATCATGACTTCGACGCTGCTGCTGCCGGGCGACGATGAGCCGCTGACCGATGGCGCCCAGATCATCGAGCGGCTGGACCACCAGCTGGATGCGGTGCTGGACGGCGGCCACTGCGGCACCGAGCCCAGCACCGTGCTCGACCTGTCGGTGACACCCCCGGTGCTGGTCCGGCAGGGCAAGGGCCGGATCGGGTCCGTATAATGCAGGCGATGAGTTCCTCCCCCCCGTCCCGGCGGGAGCGTGTGCTATCCGGCATGCGCCCCACGGGCAAGCTGCACCTCGGCAACTACCACGGCGCGCTGCGCAACTGGGTGGCGCTGCAGGATGCTTACGAAGGCTATTT
>JBEVNO010000142.1:0-8146 GCA_040508085.1 Steroidobacteraceae bacterium | reverse complement strand
CGGTCAGGCCACAGTCGCCCACCGGGCCGCCGATCTCGAACTTGCCGGTCGGGTTGATGTGGAACTTGGTGCCCTTGTGCAGCCACTTGGCCGGCAGCACCGGCTTGATGATCTCTTCGCGGACGGCCTCGATCAGGTCCTTCTGCTTCACGCCTGGGGCGTGCTGGGTCGACAGCACCACCGCGTCGATGGCCGAGACCGCACCGTTTTCATAGCGCAGGGTGACCTGGCTCTTGGCATCCGGGCGCAGCCAGGACAGCGGCGAGTTCTTCTTCTTGCGGATCTTGGCCTGCTGCTCGACCAGGCGGTGCGAGAGGTGGATCGCAGCCGGCATGTAGCTGTCGGTCTCGTTGGTGGCATAGCCGAACATCAGGCCCTGGTCGCCAGCGCCCATTTCTTCGGGCTTCTTGCGGTCCACGCCCTGGGCGATGTGCGGGGACTGCTTGCCGATCAGGTTCAGCACGCCGCAGGTCGCACCGTCGAAGCCGACGTCGGAGCTGTCATAGCCGATGTCCAGGATGACCTTGCGGGTCAGGGCTTCCAGGTCGATCCAGGCGCTGGTGGTGATTTCACCGGCCACGATCGCCACGCCGGTCTTGACCATGGTTTCGCAGGCCACGCGCGCACGCTTGTCCTGGGTCAGGATCGCGTCCAGCACCGCATCGGAGATCTGGTCGGCAATCTTGTCCGGATGGCCTTCGGAGACCGATTCGGAGGTGAACAGGTAGCTGGACATCAGGCGTAATATCCTTTGATTCGGATGGAAAGATGGGCGCGAATGATACACGGCAAGTCGCGCGCTTGCATTGTGCGCCAGCACGCGTTGCCCGTGGTTAAGCCCGCGTGCCCGTCGCAGAGCCCTGTGTGACGGGATTGACGGCCAGCGTCGCCGCCCAGTGTTCCACCCGCGTGACAATGGCCCGCGCCCCGCAGCGCCCGCCGTGCGCCGGGACGGGGCGCAGCGCGGCGGCGGCCTGTCACCGCGCTGTCGTCGCAGCGCCATCGGGCTGACGCCGACGCAGCGCAGGCTTCGGCGCATCCGGCCGCCGGTGCTGAGGACCACGCCATGCACGAGCTCGAGCAGCGCGACCCACGCAACGCCGCCCCGCGGCCCGTCACGCCCCTGCCGCCGCACCGGCGCGCGGTCTTCCTCTCCGACGTGCACCTCGGCTCACGCCACTGCCACGCGGCCGAACTGGCCCGCTTCCTGGCCGACCTGCGCTGCGAGCGCCTGTACCTGGTGGGCGACATCATCGACCTGTGGTGGATGGCGCACCGGCGGGCCCGCTGGCGGCCGGCCCACAGCGAGGTGATCCAGGCCCTGCACGCGCTGCAGCGGGCCGGCACCGAACTCATCTACATTCCCGGCAACCACGATGCCTCGCTGCGCAGGGTCTGCGGGCTGATGCTGCCGGCCATGCAGGTGCGCCGGCGCGCGATCCACGTGACCGCCGACGGGCGCCGGCTGCTGGTGGTGCATGGCGACGAGTACGACGGCATCACGCACTTCGGTGGCCTGCAGGAGAAGTTCGGGGACTGGCTGTACTACCGCATCCTGACCGGCAACCACCTGCTCAATGCCGCGCGGCGGCGGCTTGGCCAGCGCTACTGGTCGCTGTCGGACTTCCTCAAGAAGCGCAGCGGCGCGGCGGAGCGCTACATCGAGCGCTTCGTCCAGGCCGGGCTCGAGGATGTGCGACGGCGCGGCCTGGATGGCATCGTCTGCGGGCACATCCACCGTGCCGCGCTGGTCGAGCGCGACGGGCTGGTCTATGCCAACGACGGCGACTGGGTGGAGAGCCTGACCGTGCTGGCCGAAGATCCGGACGGCAGCCTGCGGCTGCTCGATCACACCGGGCAGACCCTGGCGGCGCTGCCCGGCAACGCCGCATGGGCGAAGGCGGCCTGAGCGGCACAGCATCGGCGCAGGTCCCGTTGCGCTGCTAGCATCGGCCGATGGACTCCTTTACCCAGATCGTACTCGGCGGCGCGGTGGCCGCCGCCATCGCACCGGCCGGCCACCGCCGTGCGGCCCTGCTCGCCGGTGCCGCGCTCGGCACCCTGCCAGACCTGGACGCGCTGGTGCTGGCCGTCACCGCGGCCGACCCGGTGGCGCTGATGGTCGAACACCGCAGCTACAGCCACTCCCTGCTGGTGCTGCCGTGGGTGGCGGCATTGATCTGGTGGCTGTTCAAGCGGTTCGGCCACGGCCGGGTGGCACAGGCGCCGGGGCGCTGGTTCTGGGCGATCGCGCTGGCGCTGGTCACCCATCCGCTGCTGGATGCCTTCACCGTCTATGGCACCCAGCTCTGGTGGCCGTTCACGCCGCATCCGACGATGTGGGCCAGCGTCTTCATCATCGACCCGCTGTACACGGTATGGCTGCTGGTCGCCTGCGTGGTGGCCTGGTTCGCCCGCGCGCGGCCGCTGGCGCAGAAGGCCCTGGTGGCCGGGCTGGTGCTCAGTTGCGGCTACCTGGGTTGGTCACTGCTGGCCAAGCACAGCGTCGAGCGCGAGGCCGACCGCGCGCTGGCCGCCATGGGGCTGGGCGATGCGCCGCGCTTCTCGGTGGCGACGCCGTTCAACACGCTGCTCTGGCAGGTGGTTGCGATGACCCCCAGCGGGTATGTGATCGGCGAGCGGTCACTGGTGGCCGACCGCGGCCCGATGACCTTCCACGGCTATCCCTCCAACGCGCAGGCGCTGCGCCAGGCCGAGGCGGCCGGCATTCCGGCGGTGCAGCGGCTGCAGTGGTTCAACCGCGGCTTCATGCGCGCCCAGGTGGTTGATGGCCGGTTGCTGCTCAGCGACCTGCGCATGGGCCTGGAGCCGGATTACACCTTCACCTTCGCGGTGGCGCGTGCCCAGGACGGGCAGTGGAGCGCCATCACGCCCGAGCAGTTGCGTCCTGCCTACGAAGGCGGGCAGGGCAGGGCGAGGATGAAGCAGCGGTTTGCGCAGATGTGGGCGCGGATCTGGCAGACGCCGCCTGAGCAGGCGGCCCCAGCGGACAGCGGAGCGGCCGGGACCGTGCGCTGATCCGGCCGCGGCCCGGGCGCTAGTGTGGCTGGGCCAATGGCGACGCCGCCCGGTTGACCTGGATCGAGCGGTGCAGGACCTGGCGCGGTACGTTGGCAATGTCGAAACCGGTGAAGGCCAGCAGGAACTGCAGCCCGGAAATCAGCGCCACCATGACGATCATGATGGTGCCTACCGGGGTGGTGACATCGGCAGATGCCGACGCGATCCAGTGGTACAGGCCGAAGATGCTGCCGAACGCGAGCAGGCCAAGGCCGGCGATCAGCTCCAGTGACGCGATGGACAGGTCGCGCAGGAAGTAGTTGTAGCCGATGCGCTTGAGCGTATTGCGCACATGCTTGAAGGCAAACTCCCCGAGGATGCGGCTGACACGCAGGTTGCTGGTCTCATCGGCGTAGCGTGCGTCCATCGCGACGTCCTGGACGACGGCGCGGATGGTGTTGAGCCGGAACAGCATGTCGGTCTCGAAGAAGTACCGGTCGCTGACCGCGTCCAGGCGTAGATGGCTGGCGACGCGGGCATGGATGGCGGTGTAGCCGTTGGTGGGGTCGAACACCGGCCAGTAGCCGGACGAGGCCTTGGTCATGAACGACAGCATCAGGTTGCCCACCCGCCGCAGCGGGGGCATGCGCCGTATGTGGCTGAGGTTCCAGAAACGGTTGCCCTTGGTGTAGTCGGCCTTGCCCTCGGCGATGGGGGCCACGAAGTCCATCAGCAGCGATGGATCCATCTGACCGTCGCCGTCAACCTTGACCAGGATATCCATGCCGTCGGCGATGGCGGCCCGGTAGCCGGTCTTCATGGCCCCGCCGACGCCGCGGTTCTGCCGATGGAACAGCACGGTGACGCGAGGGTCGGTGGTACGGGACTGGATCAATGCGCCACTGCCATCGGGGCAGGCATCGTCCACGCAGTAGATGGCGGCCACAGCGTCTTCGATGGCCGCCAGCACGTCCATGACATGGCGGGTGACCTTGTAGCAGGGGATGATGACAGCGATCTTCACTGCCCCTCCCCGACGCCCACCGGCGCCGGCGCCGGCGCGCAGTCGGCCGGCACCGTCTGGGTGCACGGTTCGGCCAGCATCGCTGCGGCAGGCACTTCCACCAGGTCTGCGTACATCGAGCGTGGCTCGACCACGTCACTGACCATCACATGGTGATAGCGGTTGAACGTGGTGTTGAACGCCTCTTCGGACATCGACGGGAAGCGCTGGCGGAAGTAGGCCAGCTGGGGGAAGTACAGGGTGTGGTTGACCGCCGGAATGCCGATGCCGGAGAACATGGCGCCATACCGCCCTTCCACGACCAGCGAACCATCCGGTGCCTGCTGCCCGCCGCGGGCCCGCATGGATTCGAGCACGGCATCGCGGTCCATGGCGAAGATCGGCTGTGCCGACTGCACCGGGTTGAACAGGCCGTTGATGAGCACGTTGCACAGCAGGGCGACCGCCAGCACCAGCGTCGCCGGGTGCGCGGCCAGGGACGGCCGCCGCGCCGCCAGGGCCAGCACGCCCACGCACAGCAGCGGCCAGGCATCGGCGGTGTTGTGCAGCCGGCTGAAGCTGCCTTCCCCGAACCCGAGCTTGGCCAGGCTGCCAGCCAGCAGCAGTGCGGCCAGCAGCAGCAAGCGGCCGCGGCTCACGCGCGCGCCGCCCTGCACCAGCACGATCGCGCAGCCGATGTTCAGGAGCAGGCCGAACGCCAGCACGGCGCGGTTGGGCGGCACCATGGACAGGCCGGTCAGCTTGCCCACGGCGAGCGGCACCGGCAGGAAGATCCAGCAGGCGATCAGCAGCGTGCCACCGACCAGCACCGCCAGCGACGCGCGGTTGGCACGGGCCCACCGCACGACCTTGGCCCAGTCGGCCAGCACGGCGGTGAACAGCGGCAACAGGCTGCCGAGCACGGCGATTTCGCAGACGTTGGAATAGCTGAAGGCGGGCAGCGGATAGAAGCCGCGGGTCATCAGGTTGGGGAAGAGGTGGGCCATCAGCGTGATCCAGCTGACGCCACCGCCTGGGCTCTGGCGGTTGCCGGGATAGACGGTGTGGCTGACCACCTCGATCGCCTCGTGGAAGTAGCCGACGAACACCGCCAGGGCCAGTGCACCGGCCACCGCGGCATCCAACAGCCGTGGCAGGGTCAGTGCATCCCGGCGGAACGCCAGCACCAGTACGGCCATGGTCAGCAGGGCAGAGATGATGAAAGGCGGGTAGGCGATGGCCAGCAGCCACACCATCAGCGCGTAGGCACTGGCCAGGATGCGCAGCCAGCGGTTGTCGATGCGCAGCCACGCCACCGCCGCCCAGGGTGCCAGCGCGAAGGCGCCGGTATTGCTGGTCCACCAGACCTGCACATGGGGCGAAAAGTACAGCGTGAGCGCGATCAGCACCGCGGCCAGCGGCGGTAGCCGCAGCTGGCGCAGGAACAGCGCCCAGCCGCACAGAAAGGCCATCGACATGAACATGAAGAAGAAGGAATAGGCGTTGGCCGGCGGCAGCACGAAGAACGCCCAGTGGTAGGGCTTGAACGGCAGCCCCCAGTCCCGCAGTGGCAACGCCTGGAACGAGCGCAGGGTCTCGTGGTACGGCGAAAACGCGTTGGTCGGACCGAAGTCGTTGGCCACGGCGATCTGCACGTAGGGCGTGTAGACCATCCATTCGTCCATGCGGATGCCGCGCGCCTTGCCAAGCAGCGGTTCGATCGGGGCCAGCCCCAGGTACTGGCTGGCCATCGCGTAGGACGAAGGCGTCAGGGCGAAAACGACATAGAGCGCGCACAACACCGCGATGACCGCCATGCAGATACGCGCCTGGCGCGGATCGAGCCCGCTCAACAGGCCGGTGTCATGGGGGGGCGATGACAGCCGGACATCCCCGGCCAACGTGCGATCTTTCATGTGGCATCCATTCGGCGCAGAACGCGGTGCACTACGACAGCAGTGACAGCACGGCGTGGATCTGGCGCGCGCCTTCCTGGGCGCCGACCCGAAGCCGATTCTACCCGGTTGACGCCGATGGATAGTAGAGGGGAACCCCGCAGCGGCGGGTCAGTAGACCGTTGCGCGCGCCTGCACGAAGGAGAAGAAGAACACCGCGTTCGGATCGTTCTGCACCAGGCTGAACTCGCGGCGCATGCCGTCCACCGTGTCCTGATCGACCAGGCCGGCCTGCAGCAGCGGATCGGCGGCCGACAGCAGCAACTGCTCCCAGAACGCGATCATGGTCTTGCGGCGCGCCGGCTCGCGGTTGTCCAGGTGGATGGTCTTGATCTCGGTGTGCACATCGCGGAAGCCACCGGCCAGCAGCAGGTTGCCCAGCTTGGCACCGACGAACGGATCGCCGCCGTGGTCGTACTGGAAATCATTGAACGCCATCCAGTAACGCCAGATATGCGGCGAGTACGGATCGAGCAGGAACGAGGCATTCATCACTTCGGTGACATACACCGGCGAACCCGGCACCAGCACCCGGCGCACCTCGTTGAGTACCCGCGCCGGCGAGGGCACGTGCTCCAGCACCCAGCACAGGAACGCCGAATCGAATTCGCGCGCGCCGAACGGCAGGTTGCCCGCATCGGCCTGCAGCAGCGCGTAGCGCTCGCTGCACCACGGGGTCTTTTCCAGGTTCGCGCGCGCGGTATCCAGCTGCGCCTCGCTCAGGTCCACGCCGGTCACATGCAGCTCGGGGAACCGCCGCAGCAGGATCTCGGTCTGCGCGCCCACGCCGCTGCCGACTTCCAGCAGCCGCTTGGCGCCGCCGTAATCGATGCCGCTGAAGATGCTGGACTCGAACAGGCGCGCCTGGGTGACCAGACGGTGCTGCTCCGTATCGGAGAAGCCATGGAGATAGGTGGGAGCGGCGATCGGCGGGGTCATGGGTCAGGCTCAGGCGGCGGAGGACAGCGGCTCGCCGGCGGCGAGGCTGTCGAAATATTCGGTGGTCAGGGCGACCTGGCTGGCGGCATCTTCGGCGCGGTTGACCACCGCGCGGAACGCGGCGTTCTCCGGGCGGTCCTTGGCGTACCAGCCCAGGTGCTTGCGCGCGATCCGCACGCCCTGCTGTTCGCCGTAGAACGCATGCAACCCATGCAGGTGGCCGAGCAGGATGTCGCGCACTTCGCTCAGCGCCGGCGGTGGCAGCAGTTCGCCGGTGGCCAGGTAGTGCGCCACCTCGCGGAAGATCCATGGCCGGCCCTGTGCGGCGCGGCCGATCATCACCGCATCCACGCCGGTCTGCTTGAGCACCGGCGCGGCCTTCTGCGGTGAATCGATGTCGCCGTTGGCGAGCACCGGAATGCGCAGCGCGGCCTTGATCGCGGCGATGGTCTCGTACTCGGCGGTGCCGGTGTAATGCTGGTCACGGGTGCGCCCATGCACGGCCAGCGCGGCGATGCCGCTGTCTTCGGCGATGCGGGCGATCACCGGGCCGTTGCGGTGGTCGCAGTCCCAGCCGGTGCGGATCTTCAAGGTGACCGGCACGTCCACCGCGTTGACCACGGCTTCCAGGATGCGCGCGACCAGCTGCTCGTCGCGCATCAGCGCCGACCCCGCCCAGGCGTTGCACACCTTCTTGGCCGGGCAACCCATGTTGATGTCGATGATCTGCGCGCCATGGTCGACGTTGTAGCGCGCCGCCTCGGCCAGCTGCTGCGGCTCGGTACCGGCGATCTGCACGCTGATCGGCGCGGGCTCACCGGCATGGTCCATGCGGTGGATCGATTTGCGCGTGTTCCAGAAGCGCGGGTCGCTGATGGTCATTTCCGAGGCGGCCAAGCCCGCGCCCAGCCGTTTGCACAGCAGGCGGAAGGGCTTGTCGGTGACGCCGGCCATGGGCGCAAGCACGACGTTGGGGGCAATGGAGTACGGGCCGATCTGCATGCGCCCATTGTAGGGCGCGGCCGGCGCCCCGGCGGGGTTGGCGGCCCGCCGGTTCAGGCCCATCCGGACCGACCTCATGCCGGACGGGCATCAGCAGATGCTTGATGGTCGCTTCCGCCGCCCCCACGGGACGGTCATGGTGGGCGGATGGGTCATGCGCGCATGGCGTGGATGGGGCGTGTCGCCGGACACAAAAAACCCCGGGCATTCGCACGCCCGGGGTTTT
>JBEVNO010000122.1:0-13778 GCA_040508085.1 Steroidobacteraceae bacterium | reverse complement strand
TTCTGTTCGGGAAAGTCGGCCACATCGGTGGCCACGATCGAATCGGAGAACCCCACCGTCGCACGCTTGATGTCCACCGCCTTTTCCAGGCTGCGGCTGTAGCTGCCGACCACATCGATGCGCTCGAGCTGGTGCATCGGGTCTTCCACGGCCTCGCCTGCCACGCCCGCGCCGGCCAGGCTGGCGCCCGCGGCAGCGCCGGCGGCCGCGGACGGCGCAGTGCCGGTCGCGGTGTCGGCTTCGATGGTGATCGTGCCTGCGTTGAGATAGCGGTGGCGCAGGCCGGTACCGGCCAGCAGCTGGGCCAGCACCGCATCCGGCGACAGCCCGGCGCTGATCGCGCGCGTCTGCGGATTACCGATGGTCTGCACGCTGTACACGAACTGCAGGCCGGTCTGGCGTGACAGGGCGTTCAATGCGCTGTCCAGCGACTGGGACGGAATGGCCTCGCGGGTGATGCGTGTTTCCTGTGCGAGGGCAGGCACGGCAACAGTCTGCAGGGCAAGGGCGATGGAAAGGAAAAGAGTGCGGCGCATCGTGGATTCCAGTGGGGTGGTTGTGCGGGCGTCGCGACACGGGTTCGTTCGCGGTTACCAGGACTACGACGGTCCAGCGCGAAGATCGGGCACCGTTTTTTGATGAATTTTTTTTGACACTGCACGCCGCCATCCGCGGTGCGGCCACGCCGTGACCCACGCGCCACCGCGTGCCATGCAGCGCAACCCGGAGAAGAAACAGCTACTGCGGGGCGGTGTCCGCCGCCGGCATGGGCCGGCTGCGCACACGGATCCGGTTCGCCTCGCGCGTGGTCGCCAAGGCAGGTTGCTGATCCAGGAACACGCGCAATGAATGGATATCATCGCCACGCAGGTTGCCGGTCAGGCGCAGCGCGCCGGCGGCATCGTCGTCGATCTGCAGCCGCAGCGCATTGAGCCGGTTGAACTGATCGGCCACCTCGCGCAACGGCGCATCCTGGAACACCACGCGGCGGTGCCACCACGCGGTCATGGTGTCCGCGCTTTCCCGGCCGATGCGTACCGCGTGATCGCGGTAGTCGATGCGCGCACTCTGTCCAGCGGCCAACTCGGCCAGCAGCCGGCCCTGGCCGGCATCGCCGAGCACCCGCACGCTGCCCTCGGCAACCCCGATCCGCGCCTGCTCGCGCAGCAGCGCGACATCGAAGGTGGTCCCGATGTCCTGCACTTCCAGCCCCGCGGCATGCACCGTGAAACGGCGCCGCTCCGGGGCGACCACGAAACTGGCCTGCCCGCGCAGCAGTTCGATGCGCCGCTGGAACACGCTGAAGCGGACGGCGACATCGCTCTCCGCGTTCAGATGCACGATGCTCTGGTCCGGCAGGGTGATGCTGCGCGGCGCGCCATGTGCAGCGGTGTAGTACAGCTGCTGCGGCCACGCCAGATGGGTGGCGATGCCGATGCCGACCAGCACCGCCGCGGCGGCCGCGATCCGCGGCAGAGGCGCGCGGTGGCGGCGCACGCGCAGCGCTGCGGCCGGCGGCGACGCACGGCGCAGCGGCAAAGCGACGACGTTGCTGGTACCGGCCGGTGCGGGATCCGCCGCGAGCAGGGCATCCAGATCGATCGGCATGCCGCGCAGCGCATCACCGAGCTCACCGGCCACGCGCGAGACCGCCAGGTACTCGCGCAGATGCTCAGGCGAGGTGACCAGCCATGCCATGAAGGCCCGCTGCGCCGCCGCGTCGAGCGGCTGCTCGCGCTGGCGTGCATGCCACTCGGCCGCGCCACGTGTGATCGCCGTGCGCGAGGGCGGAAGCGCACTCACCGTGCCTCCGCGCTCCCGCCGATCGACTGCCGGCACACTGCCAGCCCACGCACGACGTGCTTCTTGACCATGTGCGAGGAGACCCCGAGCCGCTCGGCGATCTGTTTGTAGCTCAGCCCGTCGCGGTACTGCATGACCAGCACCGCGCGGGTGCGCTCGGGCAGGGTCTGCAACAACGCCTGCAGGCGCTGGCGGCGCTGCGCGAGCGCGGCGGTGTCTTCCACGGTTTCCTCCGCGGCCAACTGGCTGCTGAAGTGCTCCAGGTCTTCGATCGGCAACAGCGGCGGGCGCCGACGCACGGCCTGCTCGCGCGCCAGGTTCAGCGCGACGGTGAACAGATACGCTTCCGGGTTGGCGATCCCCTCGCCCTGTCCGTCGTGCGCACGCAGCAGCCGCAGGTAGGTTTCCTGCACCAGATCTTCCGCGTCCTGTCTTGCCCCGCGCCGCACGAAGAAACCGCGCAGCAACGGCGCCTGCTCCACGAACATGCGGGCCAGGCGTCCCCTTGCCTGCTCGGCCACTGCATCGCCCCTGCCTTCACGTGCGGCGAAGGATAGGGACGCCGTATGGCGGTGGCATGACGGGCGCGTTGCAGCGCCGCGCCAGGCGCTGCAGGGCGGTCAGCGTGGCGGAGCGGCGCGCAGGGTGATCAGGGTGATTTCCGAAGGCACGCCGATGCGCGCGGCAAACCCGGGCCACAGGCCGGCGCCGTTGCTGACATACAGGGTCATGCCGTCAACCGCGTAGCGCCCGGAAACGAAGCCACCGTTGGCCCGCTTGACCAGCTGGTCCATGCCCAGGATATGGCCGCCATGGGTGTGCCCGGACAGCTGCAGCGTGACGCCCTGCGCCGCATTGGCCCGCGCGGCACCGGGCCGATGGTCGAGCAGGATCACCGGTGCACCCGGATCCGCGCCGGCCAATGCCGCCGACAGGTCGGGCATCGGCAGGCCATAGCGCGCGGCGACCGGATCGGTCACGCCGGCGATGGTCAGCGTCGCGCCGCCCCGGCTCACCCGGGTGTGGGTGTTTTCCAGCACCTGCATGCCCAGGCCACGGAAGGCCTGCATCCATTCGGCGTACTGCGCGTAGTACTCGTGGTTGCCGGTGATCGCGATCACGCCGTCCGGTGCGTGCAGCTTCCCCAGCGGTGCGAAGTCATCGGCCCGCGCGGCCACGCTGCCGTCGATCAGATCGCCGGTGATCACCACCAGGTCGGGATGCAGGGCATTGCTCCGGGCCACCACCTGCTCGACCCAGCGGCCGGTCAGCAGGCGGCTGGCGTGGATGTCGGTCAGCTGCAGCACGCGGTAGCCCTCGAACGAGGCGGGCAGGCCCTCGATGGCGACCTCGAGCTGGCGCGTCTGCGGTACGGCCATGCCCTGCCAGATGCCATAGGCGGACAGCAGCAGGGCCGCTGCGGCGGCGCCCGGGCGCAGCCAGCGCGCGCGCAGCACGGACAGCGCACGCGGGCGGCGCAGCAGGCGCGCACCCAGCAGCGCGGCATCCAGCACCAGCACGAACACCGCACTCAGCAGCAGCGTGGTGAACCCGGTGGCCAGCACCGCGATCACCGCTTTCGGGATTTCCGGCGAGGCCATGGTGCCGGCGAAGCTCGCCACGATCCGATGGTGCAGCGCCAGCGCCACCACCAGCAGCGAGAGCAGCACGCGCGCGGCCCGGGGAAGACGCAGGGGACAGACCAGACGCCAGGCCAGATACACCGCAAGCACGAAACCAATGACACTCAGCACACGCCGTTCCTGTAAAGCCGGGGGAGGAAGGCGATCGCCACGCGACCGCCCAGCCCCACATGGTGGCCGATAGCAGCCACCGCTTTCCAGTGCGCGAACGCCGTGCGCCGCCTCAGGGCAGCATCTGGCGCACACCGCGCAGCAGGTCGTTCACGCTGAACGGCTTGGGCAGCAGCGCCATGCCTTCCCCGAGGAACTCGTGGCGGACCACCGCACTCTCGGTGTAGCCGGTCACGAACAGCACCGGCAATGCCGGCCGCAGCGTGCGGGCCGCATCGGCCAACTCGCGCCCGTTCATGCCGGGCAGGCCCACGTCGGACAGCAGCAGGGCGATTTCGCGGCTGGAATGCAGCTCCAGCAGCGCCTGGGTCGCATCGATCGCCTCGACCACTTCGTAGCCGGCCTCGACCAGCATCTCGCGCACCATCATCCGCACCGAATCGGTGTCATCCACCAGCAGGATGCGTTCGGCGCGGCCGCGCGGCACCACGCCGGACGGCGCTTCCAGCGCAGCGGCGATGCCCTGCCCTTCCGGCAGCAGCAGCTCGATCTCGGTGCCTTCGCCGGCTTCGCTGGCGATGCGCGCACTGCCCCCGGACTGCCGCGCGAACCCGTAGGTCATCGACAGCCCCAGCCCGGTGCCCTCGCCCTGCGGCTTGGTGGTGAAGAACGGCTCGAATACCTTGGTCAGCAGCTCGGGCGCGATCCCGGTGCCGTTGTCGACCACCTTGATGCTGATGTAATGGCCGGGTGCCAGTTCGTGGTCGCGCTCGATCTCGGTGCGCCCGGCGCGGATGCGGATCAGGCCGTTGCCGGCCAGCGCATCGCGCGCGTTGATCACCAGGTTGAGCACCACGTTCTCGAACTGGTTGGGATCGGCCACCGCCACCAGCGGGTCCACGCCCAGTTCCAGCTCCAGTTCGATGTTCTCGCCGATCGAGCGCCGCAGCATGTCTTCCAGCGAGCGGATCCGGGTGACCACATCGAAGGTCTGCGGATCCAGCGGCTGCTTGCGCGCGAAGGCCAGCATGCGCTGGGTCAGCGCCGCGGCCCGGTGCGCCGAGCCGGTGGCGATCTCCACATAGCGCGACGCCTTGTCCCACTTGCCGCTGGATACCGCAATCTCGATCATGTCCAGGCCGGAGATGATCGTGGTCAGCAGGTTGTTGAAGTCATGCGCGATGCCGCCGGTCAGCTGCCCCAGCGAATCCATCTTCTGCGCCTGCATCAGCTCGATTTCGGTGCGTTCGCGTTCGGCGATCTGGTAGGCCAGTTCGGAGGTGGCGCTTTCCAGTTCCTGGCGCTGCTCGATCTCGCGCACATGGTGTTCGGTGATGTCTTCGATCAGCACCAGGCCCAGCCCGGCCGCACGATAGGGAGTGACCCGCCATTCGGTGATCCGGGTCGCCGCGCCCACCCGCAGCGAGAACGTGCCCTGCCAGCGCTCGCCTTCGGCCAGTGCGGTCTTCAGCGCGGCCAGCGGTGCGTGCTGCCCGCCCAGCAGCGTTTCCAGATGGCCGGGCGCGTCGCCATGGCCCAGCAGCCGGGTGAACGCATCGTTGGCTTCATGCGCGTGCAGGGAGGCATCCAGCACGGCGATCGGTGCGTTGATGTGGCGGAATATCTCGCGGAACCGCGCCTCGGCATCGCGCAGCGCATCTTCGGCGCGGCGCGCGCGCAGCAGGCTGCGCAGGGTGGCCAGCAGCACGTCCGGGTCCACCGGATGGATCAGGTATGCATCGGCGCCGGCGTTCAGGCCGGTGATCAGATCGCCGGTGGCGATCGAGGCCGCCGAGACGTGCACGACCGGCAACAGCTGCATGCGCGCTTCGGCGCGCAGCTCGCGCACCACGTCGAACCCGCTCATGTCCGGCAGGTTCACATCCAGCACTACCGCGCCGAAGTCCTCCTTGGCCAGCCGCGCCAGGCCTTCCCCGCCCGTGCCGGCCTCTTCCACGCTGAACCCGTGGTGCTCCAGCACACGGCGCACCGAATAGCGGGTGACGGTGTTGTCATCCACCACCAGGATGCGATCAGGGATGGGCATGGTCGGCCTCCGTGGCGAGCTTCAGCGGCAGGGTGACATGGAACTCCGAGCCTTCGCCCAGCACGCTGGTCACGCCCACCGTGCCGCCCAGCAGTTCGGCGAAGCGCTTGCACAGCGACAACCCCAACCCGGTGCCGCGCAGGCGCTTCTGCAGCGGCGTATCGACCTGCACGAAATCCTCGAACAGGGTGGACAGCAGCTCCTGCGGAATGCCGATGCCGGTATCGCGCACGCTGAAACGCACGTGCTGTTCGCCATGCATCACGGCCGACACGATCACCTGGCCGCTGGGGGTGAACTTGAGCGCGTTGGAAATGAAGTTGCGCAGGATCTGCGCGAGCTTCTTGTCATCGGTGTACAGCAACGGCAGCACCGGCGGATCCTCGAACAGCAGGTCGATCTGGTTGCCTTCCAGCAGCGGGCGGAACATCCCGCGCAGGGCCGAGAACAGATCCATCAGGTCGAACCAGGCCGGCGAGATCGTGATCCGGCCGGCTTCGATCTTGGCCAGGTCGAGCAGGTCGTCGACCATCTCGCGCAGTTCGCTGGTGGAGGCGCTGATGAAGCGCACCTGGCGGCGCTGCTCGTCGGTCAGCGGACCGTCCATGCCGTCTTCGAGCAGGCGCGTCATGCTCAGGATCGAGCCCAGCGGCGTGCGGAACTCATGGCTCATGTAGGACAGGAACCGGCTCTTGAGCTCGGAGACCTCGCGCAGCTGTTCGGCCTGCTCGTCCAGCTCGGCATACAGGGCCAGTACGCCCTGGTTGGTCTCATCCAGTTCGGCGCGCAGCGCGGCCGCTTCGGCACGCAGCTGCTGCAGTTCCTGGACGGTGGCGTCGGTGGTGCTCAATGCAGGTCTCCCAGGCGCAGGGCCACAATGCCCGCGTCGTCGCGGCCGCGGTCGAAATCTCGCTGCAGTACGGCCACGATCACCGCCGGGTGGCGGTGGAACAGGCCGGGATAGTCGCGCAGGCTCCAGCGCGCCTGCAGTCCATCACTGTGCATGATCAGCAGCGTGCCTGCGGCCGCGTGAAAATTGAAGGGTTGCGTCTTGCGGAACTGCACGCCGACGATCCCCGGGTGCGAGGCCAGCCCGCGCGAGGCGGTCGGTTCGCACAGCGAAGCGGCGATGTTGCCGATCCCGGCGAACTGCACGCTGTCCGTGTCCAGGTCCACGCAGGCCACCGCTGCGGCGCCACCACGCGTACCGGACATTCCCGCGTGCAGCACCCCGATCAGTTCCGGCGCGGTCACCAGGCCGGCCTTGCCGGCGGCGGCCACCCCCGCCTGCGCCGCATCCGCGGCCGGCAGGCCATGGCCGAGCCCGTCGATCACCGTCACCGCCAGCCGCTGGCCCTCGGCGCGCAGCAGCCAGGCATCGCCGCAGGCCTGCTCATGCCGCATCGGGATGCGCAGCGCGCCATAGGGCACATCGACATCGCGCGGCGCATGGCCGGCATGCACGCGGGCGACCACCACCGCGCCCTTGGCATCGGACCACGCATCGAGCACGGTGGACTGGCGCCGGATCGCGCCCAGCCCCTGGCCCTGCGTGCCGCCGGTGGAATAGCCGTCGGGCAGGCACTGCGCCAGCGCGAAGCCGGGGCCGGTATCGACCGTGCACAGCTCGACCCCGTTGCCGCCCCGGCCGCAGACCACCGAGAGGTACATGCGGCCGCCCCGGCCGTGCTTGAGCACGTTGGTGGCCAGTTCCGTGGCGACCAGCGCCACGCGTGCCGCATCGGTTTCATCGAACCCGATCTGATCGGCCAGCGCCAGCGCGTCGCGCCGGGCCTGGCCCACCTGTGAACGGTCTTCAAGCACCACAAGCCGGGTGACCTGGCCGGCAAAGTTCAGCTCCATTTGGTGATCGTGATGCGCGTGCCCTGCCCGGGCGCACTCTCCAGTTCGAATTCATCCACCAGCCGCCGCGAACCGGACAGGCCCAGGCCCATCCCGGACCCGGACGACCAGCCATCGGTCAGTGCCTGCGCAACATCCGGGATGCCCGGGCCGTTGTCCGAGAACACCAGGCGCACGCCCTTGCGCAGGCCGCTTTCCAGCACTTCCCAGTCCATGCTGCCGCCGCCGCCGTAGATCACGGCGTTGCGGGCCAGCTCGCTGGCGGCGGTGACCAGCTTGGTCTGGTCGATCAGGCGCAGCTTGCACGCCACCGAGACCTGGCGCGCGGCCTGACGGGCCAGCACCACATCCTGTTCGACGCGGATCGGCAGGGAGCCACGGGGCGCGGTCATGAGGCGTCTTCGTCGGTACGGTGCTGCAGCAGGCGCATGCCACGCTCGACATTGAGCGCGGTGCGTACGCCGCTGAGGGTCAGGCCCAGTTCGACCAGGGTGATCGCCACGGCCGGCTGCATGCCGACCACCACCGTGGTCGCATCCATGATCCGCGCCAGGGCGGAGATCGTGGAAATCATGCGGCCGATGAAGGAATCGACGATATCCAGTGCGGAAATATCGATCAGCACCCCGCGTGCGGAGGTGCGCCGGATCTTCTCGCTCAGGTCGTCCTGCAGGGTCAGCGCGAGCTGGTCATGCATATCGACCTGGATGGTCACCAGGAGCAGATCGCCCATCTGCAGGATCGGGATACGCTCCATTTCAGCGCGCGGCCTGGGTCACCGTCAGCCCCGTGCGCTTGAGCGCCAGCGCCAACGCATCGGCCAGATTGGCCTTGGTCACGATCCCCTGCAGGTCCAGCCCGAGGTGGACGATGGTCTGTGCGATCTGCGGGCGGACGCCGCTGATGATCGCATCGGCGCCCATCAGGCGGATCGCGGTGACGGTCTTGAGCAGGTGCTGGGCGACCAGCGTATCCACGGTGGGCACGCCGGTGATGTCGATGATCGCGATTTCCGACCCGGTATCGACGATCCGCTGCAGCAGCGATTCCATCACCACCTGGGTGCGCTGGGAATCCAGCGTACCGATCATCGGCAGTGCCAGCACGCCATCCCACAGCTTCACCACCGGGGTGGACAGCTCCAGCATTTCTTCCTGCTGGCGCTGGATCACATCTTCGCGGGTTTTCTGGAACACCTTGACGGTGTGCAGGCCGAGCAGGTCCAGCAGCTCGGAGATCGCCCACAGCTGGTCGCCCAGCTGGGCCGGATCGTCGGCATAGCCCTGCTGCAGCAGTTCGAACAGCGGGCGCTTGAGCGAGAAGATGAAGGTCGCCGTTTCCTGCGAATTGAAGCCCTTGAGCACGCGATCGCGCGAGAGATCTTCCAGGAAGCGGCGGATCTCCTGCCATTCGCCGCCGGCCAGGCTGCCGGCATTGGCGGCCGACAGCGCGTCCAGGAACAGGCGCCAGAAGTCGCGCACCTGGGTCTCCAGCTCACGCGCGGAGATGCGGTTGTCCTGCGCCTGGCCGGCAACGGCCAGCAGATCGGTCCACTGCGCCAGCAACGGCGCCTGGTGGCCACGGATGAGGTCGATGGTGCGCTGTTGCAGAGCCGCCATGAAAGATTCCTGCGATAGAGGGTGGAACGTACCCCTCCAGGCGACGCGCGGAAGGGCCCAAAGATGAGCGAGCTTAATGGAATGCAGGCATTGCAGCCATACGCCCAAGCCAGTCCGCCCGGCTGGGCCTGCAGCAGTTTTCTGACGCATTCAGGTTAGCCGACATTCAATCGGCGCGACTGTCTTTTCCGCGTGAAGGCCACCCCGCCGCCGTGCCCATCATGCGCTTTATCAAGTCCCGTGCACGGCGGCCGATAGTTTCTGCATGATCATTGCCAATGTCCTGCGCGCCAACGCCGCCGCACCCGCCCCTGCCACGCCCGGTGCCTCTGCCTGGTCGCAGCTCACGCAGCGCAGCCAGACGGGCGGGACCGCCCAGGCCGACGATGCGGCCGCGACCTCGCCGACCATCGCCCTGCTCAAGAAACAGGCCGAGGCGATCAAGAAGATGATCGAGGCCCAGCAGGAGCAGCTGCGCCAGTTGATGGCCGACAGCAGCCTCAGCGAAGAACAGCGGCGGACCCAGGCGCGGGCCTTGCAGCAGAGCATCGCGACCCTGCAGGGCAGCCTGGCCCAGGTCTATCAGTCGATACAGAAGGCACTGGAACAGGAACAGGGCACGTCCAGCGGCAGCCAGCTGGATGCGATGGCCTGATCCGCCCGGTCACCCGGACAGCCAGGCTGCTGCCCGCAGCACCGCGCGGTCCGCCCGTGATCGCCACGCACGCCCCCCCCATCGCCGCCTTCCAAGGAACACACCCGTGCCGTCCAACACCTCTCCCCCGATCTGCCCGTGGACGGCCGCCGCGCTGGCCCTCGTGCTGGCGCTGCCGCTGGCGTCGCGCGCCACCGCCGCCGACCCCGATGCCGCCCAGCCCCCGCCGGCCGGCCTGCAGGCGTTGCCGCCCGAGGTGAAGCGGGATGCGGAGGACATCGCCCGCCACCTGGCGACCGTGCAGGACGAGGACACCGCGCTGGACTGCCCCAAAGCGGTGGAGAACGCCCGGTATGGCGTGCAGACGATGCTGGAGGTCGGCGCGAAGAACGTCGCCGGCGGGTATCTGCCGGCCGAAACGTTCACCGCCATGGCCACCCCGATGCGCACGCTGCTGGCCGACCTGACTGTAGCCGACTGCACTGCCGCCACCGGCAACAAGCGCGCGTTCTACCAGTGCATCTCCAGCGATTACAACCACGTCCTGGCCTGCGGCAAGGCCCACCCGTACTGAGCGGGGGCGGCGTTGCAGCTACATGCGTTCGCCCGGAAGCTGGCTGGCCTGCCGTATCCACGCGGCCAGCTGCGCTTCGTCGAGCGTCTCCCCCGCGTGGAGGTGCAGGTAACGCGTCGTCGGGGTGGTCGACCCGACCGGCGGCGGCGGTGCCAGCCAAGCGCCCTGGAAGAACGCCACTTTGATGTAGGCGGTGAAGCAGTGCAGGCTCAGGAACCAGCCCTGCCCCTCGATGCCATACAGGGGGGAGTTCCATTTGACCGCCTTGCGCACGCCCGGCACGGTGCGTGTGATCAGGCGATCCAGCTGCCGCCCCACCGCCTGCTTCCAGTCCGGCATCGCGGCGATGTAGGCCTGTACCGGCGCATCGCCCTCTCCCTTGGCGATCTGCGGGTTGCCACCGGCGAGCCGCCGCGGCGTTGCCGCGGGCGTGCCGTTGCGGCCGGATGCGCCGGCGGGTCCAGTACTGCGTCGGGGCATGGCGGCGGCTCCAGGCGGTAACCCTGTGCGGGTTATAGACCCCGCCTCGCTGCAGTTCAACCGGGGATCGCCTCGACGCCGCCTGGATGCCGCGGTTTCGCCCGCCGGCAGCGGCTCAGATCCAGCGCTGATCGAGCAGTTCGCGCTTGATGTAGGCATAGAACACCGGCGCGGCCACCAGCCCCGGCAGGCCGAACGCCGCTTCCATCACCAGCATCGCCAGCAGCAGCTCCCAGGCGCGCGCCTGGATCTCGCCACCGACGATGCGCGCATTGAGGAAATACTCCAGCTTGTGGATGACCACCAGGTACACCAGCGCGACCATCGCCACATAGAACGACACCGACAGCGCCACGATGGTGATCACGGTGTTGGAGATGATGTTGCCCACCACCGGCAGCAGGCCGGCGAGGAAGGTGATCAGCACCAGGGTCTTGGCCAGCGGCAAATGCACGCCGAACAACGGCAGCACGCCGAGCAGGAAAATACCGGTGAACAGCGTATTGAGCAGGGAGATCTTCACCTGCGCGAACACCACCTGCCGGAACGCGTTGGCCAGGCGCGTGGTGCGGCCAATCAGTTCCTGCGCCAGCGGCCCCATCTTGGGCAGCGGCAGTTCGTCGTACAGCGCGATCATCGCGCCCAGCACCATGCCGATCAGCACCCGCACGCTGATCTGCACCACGGATGTGCCGGCGATGCCCAGCTGCTGGCGATGGGTGGCCGCCCAGTCGTTCACCGCCGAGCGCAGCGCCTGCAGATCTTCCGGAATGTAAGGCTGCAGCAGATCGGGCACCTGGTGGCGGGAGCTGTTGAGGATGTCCATCAGGCGCATCAGCAGGACGTCCGGCCCGCCGGTTTCATTGCGGAAGAACGAGGCGATCCCGATCGCGGCCAGGGTCAGCACGCCGATGATCAGCGCCGCGAGCACGATCACCGAGTAGGCGCGTGCGCGCCCCGGCGGCAGCTTGCCTTCCACCGTGGAGGCCAGCAGGTGGGTCAGGTGGAACACCAGCAGGCCCGACAGCAGGGTCACCACCAGGCCCAGCTTCAGGCTCAGCCACATGCCCAGCAGCATCAGCAACCAGGCCGCGATGCGGGCGGTGGGCGGCTTGGGCAACGAGGGGATCACTATGGACATGCGGGCGCATCCTGACGGGTGGCCCATGGTACTGCCCAGCGCCATCGCGAAGATGAGCAGACCCAGGCGAACGGATTCAGCTCGCCGCCATCGCGCAGCGTCAGCCCGAGCTCGATGGCGGTCTACATCGAGCACCTCAAGCGGGCCACTTCGTCTGCAGAATCCCCGGCGCCTTCGACCACATTCAACGGTACAGATGATGCTGAGTGCTATCTCTTCAAGGCGACGGAGTACGTCACTTGATGCGCTTCCGCGATCAGAAATGAGACCAGCATCTTGGGTCCGGCGCAGGTCACCATGTTAGTGTTTCGAGAAGCAAGCAAGGAGCTGTATCGATGCCTGATGGAATCGCCACGATGTCGACCATGCACACTTCACGCCCTCTGATTGACCGTCTCGCACCGAGACCACACCAAGCTCAAGAGAACGCCATCCAGCGCTCAATCGAGCCGATGGCACGTCTGAAGATCCCGCCTTCGGTGTAACCGCGGCCGCTATCGCGGCCTTCTGATATCTCGCGACCACCCTCTTCGTTATCACATCGCGGGGCGAGTGAAACGACCCGCGAGGATCCCACTCCTCTTCCCGACGCCCGAGCCGGTGCCGATGTGCGCAACGCATGTCGACTCCTTTGCGGACGCACGTCATGTCCGCTGCCCGCTTTCCGGGAAATCACGCTGGGGTGCATAAATGGACACTGCAATGAGGGCGATCCTCATGTGCTCGATGGGAAAGCTATGAGCAACGCTGAATTTGAAATAGACAGAGATGAGCGAGATCAGATAGAGGCCCTAGTATTGGGCAACGCAGCCGCATTGGCGGACAAGGCGTCCGACTCCTTCAGCTACGACTGCATTGAGTTGGGAACGTGCCTACCTTCACGCGTGCGGCGACGGCTACACCGGATGCGCGTCAGCGGAGAGACGCATCTGCTGATCAGAGGCCTGCCGACACGTCACCACATCCCTGAAACGCCTAGGCAGAAGGGCGACAGTTGTCAGGCACCGCTTTACTACCAGTTGATGTCGGCACTGTTCTCGGCACAGATGGGATTCATGTACAGATTCTCCAATAAGCGCGGACACACTCTTATCGAGGATGTGTTCCCGGTTTCCTCCGATAAGGGAAAGCAGATCGGAAGCAACAGCATCCAGCTCGATTGGCACGTCGAAGACGCGTTCCACAAAGCTCGGGCTGACTACGTTTCTCTGCTGTGCCTGCGATCCGACCCGGCGGCCAGAACGCTGCTCGCCGCTGCCCGGGCAATCGTGACAGAGCTTTCTGAGGAAACAAGAATACAGCTACAACGGACCGATTATACGTTCCATTCTGACGAGACATTCCTGTCAGGCCAGGCATTCAAGCGAACATCGTACATCATCGAACCGTCGCAGGATCCAGAGTTCGTGTTTGATCCGTCCTTCACCAGTGCAAACAGCAAAGCAGCGGAATCTTCACTGATCGCGCTCGCCGAGCGGATAGAGCGCTGCCACCAATCAATCGCCCTGCAACCAGGCGACCTTCTCATCTTCGATAACCGGCGTGTCGCCCATTCGAGGACCGAGTATCAACCGCGCCATGATGGCTCAGACCGATGGTTGGTTCGCAGCCTGATGGTCGAGTCTGCCTGGAAGCTGAAGGACTCGCTCACCGGCGCAGACCCATTGACTGTCGCATAAAGGAGATTCAAGGCATGGCCAGTCTGATGAATACCATAATCGAAAATAACCAGCCAAAAACCAGCCCCTACGTGGATCAGCTGCTGGACCTTGCACTACGCGCACATGGCGAAGATTCGCCCGAATATCGCGGAATCTATCACCAGTACTACACCATTCCCGA
>JBEVNO010000106.1:0-7683 GCA_040508085.1 Steroidobacteraceae bacterium | reverse complement strand
GCGTTGCCGCCTGGCGCCGTCCCGAATACATGCAATGACCGGTTACTTGATCTTGTCCGCCGCGTCGTCGAGCTTGTCATCGACCTTGTCGGCGGTGGTTTCCTTGCCCCCATTCTTCACGGTGTTGACCGCTTCATCGACCTCTTCGCCGGCCTGCTCCAGAGGGCCCTTCTTTTCGCAGCCCGCGATTCCGGTGGAAAGCACCGCTGCCACCAGCATGACCAGATGACCCTTGTTGCTCATTCACTGCTCCTTGATGAAACCTTGCCAGCACAGTGCCCGCGGCTCCCGAGGGGGTCTGTGGGCAGGTCGCGGCAGCGGTTGTAGGAGTTGGCTTGCGCTGGAGGGTGCGATGTGTAGGAATCCTCCTACATGTAGTCCGGATCGGTGTTAGTGTTGCCCCGCAACGGGGCTGGCAACAATACGTGCGGGAAAGTGGTGCGCGCATCGTGCGCGCTCAGGGAGATTCTGTGACTAAAGTATTGATCGCTGATGACCATGCGCTGGTCCGGGCCGGGTTGCGTCAGTACCTGCAGGACAGCGGTCGTTTCCGTGGCATCTCCGAAGCAGGCAGTGGCATGCAGGTACTCGACATGCTGCGGGCCGACCGCTTCGACCTGCTTATCCTCGACATCAACATGCCGGACCGCGGCGGGCTGGACATCCTGAAGCATGTGCGCGCGAGCCATCCGGATGTGAAGGTCCTGGTGTTGAGCGGCTATCCCGAGCGTCAGTATGCCGTCAATGTGCTCAAAGCCGGTGCCGGCGGCTATCTGTCCAAGGATGGCACGCCCGATGAGCTGCTGAAGGCCATTACACAGGTTCTGTCGGGCCGCCGATATGTCAGCGCCAGCCTTGCGGAACTGCTGGCTGCGGAGCTGGACACGGACCACGACCGGCCGTTGCATGCTGGATTGTCGGAGCGCGAATTCCAGATCTTCTGCAAGCTCGCCGCGGGGCAGTCTGTCTCCGAGATTGCCAACGAACTTTCCCTCAGCGTGAAGACCGTCAGCACCTACCGCACGCGTGTGCTCGAGAAGATGTGCTTCAAGTCCAATGCGGACATCACCTCCTACGCGCTGCGTAACGGGCTGATGAACTGATGGGGCAGGCCGCCAGGAGCGCCGATCTCGCAGTGTTGCTGGTCGAGGATTCCCCCCGCATTGCGGAGCGCCTGCGTGAATTGCTCACGCAGGACGGCGGCGTATGCGTGCTGGCTACCATTGACGATGAAACCGCCGCGATCCGTGCCCTGCGCGAGATGCACGTGGATGTGTTGATCCTCGACCTGCAGTTGCGCACAGGCACCGGCTTCGGGGTGCTGGAATCAGTGGGCGCCAAGCGCCCCACCACCATCGTGATGACCAACTATGCGCTGCCGCAGTATCGCGAGCGCGCCAGGCAGCTGGGCGTGGAGCATTTCCTGAACAAGGAAAAGGACTTCGAACGGCTGCCGGAAATCGTCGCCGGAATCCGCAGCTCCCTGCGCTAGGGGATTTCCGCGCCGGTCGGCTCCAGCGGAACTGACAAGGTCACTGTGGTGCCCCGTGGCTCGCGGGGCCTGACATGAATGCTCCCACCGCTCACTGCCTCCATCCTGAAACGCATCTGCTTGAGCCCATGCGAGCCGATCCGCAGGTCCGCGCCGTTTGGAATTCCGCGCCCATCGTCGCTGATTTCCAGTGACATGCGGCTGCCCACTTCGGCATTGATCTCCAGGCGCGTGGCTCCGGCATGCTTGACGATGTTGGACATTGCCTCCTGAGCCGTCCGGAAAATGGCAATCGCCGTTTCCGGTGGCAGTTCGATGTCCTCGTCCAGGCCATGCATTTCAAGTTTGAGCTGCCCTTGCTCGCTGCACTGCGTCGCCAGCCAGCGCAGCGCGGTGAACAGGCCCATGTTGTCCAGCAGCGTGGGCCGCAGATCCTCGATCACGCGCCGCTTCAGCGCCAGACCCTGTGCCAGCGCCTGCTCGATACGCTCCCAGCGCGCCAGCAGGCCTTCGTCCGTGATGGGGCCGAGGCGCTTGCGGATCTGGGAGACATCCATGCGCATCGCCACCAGCAGCCCGCCCAGTTCGTCATGCAGTTCGCGCGCCAGCGCATGCTTCTCGCTCTCGGCGACCCGGCTCATGTGCAGGCTCAGGTCGCGCAGTTCGGAAGTGCGCGAATCGATCTGGGTTGCCAGCGTGGTGGCGAAGATGTTGCGGCGGCGGATGTCGCGGGTGGCCAGCAGGCCGAGCACCAGCAGGATGGACACGGTGAACACCATGTTGCAGGTATTGATCAGCGTGTTGAGTTCCACGGTGCGGTTCCATTGCTCCAGCCCCGCTGCCATGCGCTTGCGTTCGTTGGCCCGCAGGGAGTCCAGTGCCTGGGTTATCGCGATGGTCTGCTGCAGGCCGAGCCCGGACTTGAGCAGCGCCATCGCCTCCTGCTCCTTGCCGGCATGCAGCAGGTCGACGGACTGCCGCATCTCCTGTGTCTTGATGTCGAGGTTGTGCCCCAGGCCGTCGACCACCGGCAGCTGGCCCGGGTCCAGCTTTTCGTAGCCCTTGCGCAGGTCGGCCAGACGCGCCTTGGCTTCGGCCAGCCCCACCTCCAGCGGCTGCACATATTTCTCGTCGCCGGTGAGCAGGAAGCCGCGTTGCGCGCTTTCGGCCTCCATGGCCCCGTACCCGGTCTCGGTGATCAGCCGCATCACGTCCTGGCGCTCGCGCAGCAACTCGGTGAGTTCGCGAGCCTGGGTGCGACGAGTCGCCGTAAGACTGTAACCTGCTACCACCAGCCCGATGGACAGCAGCATGGGCAGCAGCACATAGCGGCGATTGAATCCCTCTTCGATCAGTCGCTTGTGCATGTTCCGCCGCCGCCCCGTTGCATTCAGTCTTTGAAGTTGTCGAACTGCAGCGGCACGCCGAGCTCGGCCCGGCGCAGCCAGGCCATGGCTGCCTGCAGGTCATCCCGCTGCCTGGCGCTGATCCGCACCTTGTCGCCCTGGATCTGCGGCTGCACCTTCAGCCCGGACTCCTTCAGCTGCTTGACGATCTTCTTGCCGGTGTCGTGGTCGATGCCGTGCTTCAGGACGACGTTCTGCCGGGCGCCGCCCAGGTTCTTGTCCACGTCCTTCAGTTCCATGCAGTTCACGTCAATGCCGCGCTTGGACAGCCTGAGCCGCAGGATGTCCAGCATCTGCTTCAGCTGCACTTCGGCATTGGCCTTCATGGTGATCACGAAGGGTTCCTTCGCGGAACGCTCGTAGGCTGCGCCGCTGCCCCGGAAATCGAAGCGTTGCTCGAGCTCCCGGTTGGCCTGGTCGACCGCATTCGTGACCTCGTGGCCGTCGATTTCGGAAACTGTGTCGAAGGAAGGCATGCTCAGGATGCGCTGACCGGAAAGCCGTCGGCGCCGGTGCGCCAGGGGGTCCAGAGTACCAGCACGTTGCCGACGGCGATGTCGGATTTGCGCGGCGCCAGTGCCACTTCCTGCAGCGGCACGGACAGCGCATCCAGACGCGCGTCCAGCGCCGCGATGGCCTGTTCCAGATCGCGGCCCAGCGCGGTGATCCTCTGGTCCACCTGCTCGACGGAATCCTCGGCGCGCGCCACATCTCCGGCCTCGTGGCCCACCCGCGAGGCGTTTCTCGCCGCGGTGCCGAGGCGTCCGAGATTGGTGGCCGAGAGGGCCTTGCGCCCCAGGAAGGCGCCGAGTAGCGAAGTGCCGATGGAGATCACGGCCTGCACCTTCTGCTGGGAAGACTGACCGCGCTCGCGCTGCACCCGTTCGAGGGCGCGCTGCCGCTGGCCCTGCAGGGCGGCAAGCTTCGGCGCGAACTTCTGGCGCAGCTTTTCGGCTTCGCTGTCGCGCTGCTCGCGCACCGCCAGCGCCAGCCTCGCGCGGAAGTCGCCCTCGGTCTCGCCGGCGCGCGAGATCTGCTTGAGCAGCGCGCAGGCAAGGAACCTGAGTTTGCGGCTTTCGTAGAGGTTGGCCGACAGGGCCCTGGCCCACAGTGCATGGGTCTGGGGGCGCTGCGCGGCACCGGGCAGATCGGCGAAGAACGCGCCGGCGATCGGCTCACGCGTCGGTGCGGACTGCAGTTCCTCTGCCTCCTCCCACAAGACCATGTTGCCGTCATCCGAGAGCGGCGCCGCCAGTTGCAGCCTCTGCCACTCATCAATGCCACTGGCCTTGTCCACGAAGTGCAGCTTCGCTGCTGCCAGCGCGCGCGGCCGGTAGGTGATCCCGCTGGCGACGCCGCGGACGGGCAGGAATGCCTCTTCGATGCCAGCCGGCAGGGCCGGCCGTTGTGATGTGGCAGCGCCGGCCGGGGCAGTGCGCTGAGGCGCAGCGGCCTGGGTCGCAGCTTCCAGCTGCTTGCGCTGCGACATCAGACGGGCAATCTCGGCTGGCGTCAGCGGCCCGCGCAGGTAGGAAAGCGCCCACCGGCTCTTGAGCAGCACCGGCACATCGTCGTTCACGTTGCGCATCAGGAAGACCCGCTGCGTCAATGAGCCGACCAGCGCGGTCAGTTCTTCGCGCGTCGGGCCGCTGCCAGCCAGTGCCGTGGTCAATCCATCGAGCAGCCGGTCGCGGTCGCGCTCTGTCTGCAGGCGCCCGATCAGCCAGGTGCCGGTGTTGCCGAGCCCCTTGTAGTCGAGGTCCACCGGGTTCTGCGTCACCAGCACGACTCCAAGCCCGAAGGCGCGCGCCTGTTTCAGCAGCGTCAGCATGGGCGGCTTCGATGGCGGCATGGCTGAAGGCGGGAAGTACCCGAAAATCTCGTCCATGTAGAGGATGGCCCGCAGCGACGAGGTGCCAGGCTGGCGGCGCATCCAGCCGATCACCTCGTTGAGCACCAGCGTGACCACGAACATCCGTTCGGCGTCGGAGAGATGGGCGATGGAAATGATGGCGATGCGCGGCTTGCCTTCCGGCGTGAACAGCAGCCGTTGCGCGTCCAGTGCCGCGCCACGCGTCCAGGTGGCAAAGCGCGGCGAAGCCAGCAGGCCATTGATGGCCAGCGCCAGTTCCAGGCGCTCCCTGGCCGGGAAGAAGGTATCCAGGTCCAGCGCGCCGAGCTTGTCGATGGGCGGCTTCTGCACCGCCGCCACCAGTGCGGCCAGGTCCACCGACCGTCCCGCCTGCCACGCATGCTCGAGCAGGTTGGAAAGCAGGATATGGTCGCGGCTGCGCAGCGGATCCGCGTCACGCCCGAGCAGGGTGAGCAGCCCCGAAACCACCGCGGCCACGCGTTCGGCAAGCGCTGCGCCATCCTGCATCACTGCTCCCGGCGGCGGCGAAAGTGACTGCAGTATCGAGAGCGGTAAGCCACTGTCTGAGCCCGGCGTGTAGATGGCTACATCCACGGCGTCACGCAGACGCTGGATACGGGACGGCTCCTGATCCCATTCGGCGAGGCCGGCGCGCCACTGCTCGGCCACCTTCGCCGCGTATGCGTCGATCGAAAGGCCCTTGCGGGCCGCTTCGCCGCCATCCACCCAGCCGGCGAAATCGCGCGGCGCCAGCTGCGGGAACGTCAGCATCAGATTGCCCAGGTCGCCCTTGGGATCGATGCAGATGGAAGGGATGCCGTCGATGGCGGCTTCTTCCAGCAGCGACAGGCACAAGCCCGTCTTGCCGCTGCCCGTCATGCCGACGCACACCGCATGGGTGGTCAGGTCGCGCGAGTCGTACAGCAGCGGTTCGGGAGAGGTCTGGCCGGTGGCGCTGTCGAAGACACGCCCCAGGTAGAACGCGCCGAGTTTCTCGTAATCCGTGCCCATGCGGTTCCCGCGTGCCTCCCGGCTGCAATGCAGCGGGATTGTAGCCGGGCTATGCGACGGGCGTATCCCGTCCCGGAATCCAGTGTGTGCCCGCCAGTGGCACGCCCGCCATCGCGGCGGCTTCCACGGTCAGTGCCACCAGGTCCTCGCGTTCCAGGTGGTGTACATCCTGCTTGCCGCAGGCGCGTGCGAGCGTGGTCAGCTCCATGGTCAGCGTCTTGAGATAGTTGCGCACGCGCCGGGCGCCGGTCTCGACCTGCAGCCGCTGCTCCAGAAGCGGATCCTGCGTGGTGACCCCCACCGGGCAACGACCCGTATGGCAGTGGTGGCAGAAGCCCGGCCGCGTGCCGAGCGCCACATAGTCGGCGGTCGCATCGATGTAATCGTCGCCCTGCAGGTAGCCGGCGCTGTTGCAGCCCAGCGAGATGAGCACGCCCTGGCCGATTGACACCGCATCTGCGCCCAGCGCCATTGCCTTCGCGACATCGGCGCCGGAGCGGATGCCGCCTGAGACCACGAGCTGCACGACGCCGGTCATGTTGAGGTCCTCCAGCGCATCGGCCGCCTGCCGCACCGCGGCCAGCGTGGGGATGCCCACATGCTCGATGAAGGTCAGCTGCGTGGCGGCGGTGCCGCCCTGCATGCCATCGACCACCACTACGTCGGCGCCGGAGTGCACGGCGAGCTTCACATCATGGAAGGTGCGCGTGGCCCCCACCTTCACGTAGATGGGCTTCTCCCAGTCGGTGATCTCGCGCAGCTCGCGGATCTTGATGGCCAGATCATCCGGACCGGTCCAGTCCGGATGGCGCGAGGCCGAGCGCTGGTCCACGCCTTCGGGCAGTGTGCGCATCCTGGCTACGCGCGGATTGACCTTCTGTCCGAGCAGCATGCCGCCGCCGCCGGGCTTGGCACCCTGGCCGATGACCACCTCGATGGCATCGGCGCGCCGCAGGTCGTCGGGATTGAAGCCATAGCGTGAGGGCAGGCACTGGTACACAAGATGCTTGGAGGAGCGTCGCTCCTCATTGGTCATGCCACCATCGCCGGTCGTCGTGGAAGTGCCCACCGCGCTGGCCGCGCGGCCCAGCGCCTCCTTCACGTTGGCCGACAGCGCGCCGAAGCTCATGCCGGCGATGGTGATGGGGATATCGAGCTCGAGCGGCTTCGTCGCATAGCGCGAGCCCAGCACCGTGCGGGTGCTGCACTTCTCGCGATAGCCCTCCAGCGGATAGCGGGACAGCGAGGCGCCGAGCAGCAGCAGGTCATCGAAGTGCGGCAGCCTGCGCTTGGCGCCCATGCCGCGGATCTCGTACAACCCGGTTGCCGAAGCGCGCTGGATGTAGTCGATGGTCGACCGGTCGAAGCTGGCGGATTCTTCCAATTCAATACTCCTGGTTGGCGTCGGCGTTCCAGTGATACAGGCCACGCGCCGAGGTCACCTTGCGGAAATCGGCGGCTGCATGCGCCAAGCCGGCGCGCTGCAGCAGCGCGGTGAGGGATTCGATGTCGGCCGCGGTCATTTCCTCGAAGCGTGCATCCGCGCCCAGCGAGGCCACCTTGCCTTTCACGTAGATCACGGCCTCATAGAGTGAATCCCCCAGTGCGTCGCCGGCATCGCCGCAGACCACCAGCCGGCCGGCCTGCGCCATGAATGCGGAGAAGCTGCCGACACTGCCGCCGACCACGATGTCGCCGCCTTTCAACGAGATGCCGCAGCGCAACGACGCATCACCCTCGATGACCAGGAGTCCGCCGTGCGCCGATGCTCCGGCGCTGGTGGATGCGAAGCCCTTGATGCGCACCTCCCCGCTCATCATGTTCTCTGCCGCGCCGGTACTGGCGTTGCCATGGACGGTGATCTTCGCTCGCTGGTTCATGCCGGCCACGTAGTACCCGGC
>JBEVNO010000101.1:0-15772 GCA_040508085.1 Steroidobacteraceae bacterium | reverse complement strand
CTCCATCTGCTCCGGGGTCGGTGGCTGGCCACCGTTGAACCCGCCCGGGCGCTGGCCGCCGCCGAAGCCGCCCTGGCCGGGGCCATTGCCGCGCTGGCCGTTGCCGCCCGCGCCGCTGGCCGCGCTTTCTGATGCTGCAGCGGGCGCGGCAGCCGGCGCGGCACCCGCGGCGGGGCCGGGGCCGGCCGGCGCCGGCGATGCCGCACCGGGCGTGGCGCCGGCCGCTTCGGCCGCCTTGCGCGCCAGCTGCTGGCCCTGCTGCAGCGCCGCCATCGGCATCACCAGCACGTTCTTCACGTCGGCGCGCACGAAGAACACCTGCGCGGTCATCTGTGGCATCAGCGCATTGTTCTCGTTCTGCACGTCGAACAGCGCGTTGTAGAGCACCACGTTGTTGGTGACCGTGGGCGTGGGTTCGACGCGCTTCAGCGTGCCGTACCAGCGGCGGTTCTGGCTGCCGAGGGTGGTGAAGTAGGCCGTCATGCTCGGGCGCAGCTTCGACACATCTGCTTCTGATACCTGCGTCTGCACGGTCATGGTGTTCAGGTCCGCGATGCGCAGCAGCGTCGGGGCCTGCTGCGTGGCATTGATGGTCTGGCCGCGCTTGGCGGCGATGCTGACCACCGTGCCGGAGATGGGCGCGAGGATGCGCGTGTACTTGAGGTTTGCCTCCTCCACACGCATGGTCGCCTGCTGCTGCGCCATCTGCGCCTTCAGCGTGCTGATGGCCTGGCGAGCTGTGATCAGCGTTGTCTCGGCGTTCTGCACCGTTTCGAGCGTGGTGCCTTCTTCCTTCATCAGGTTCTGCTGGCGCTGGTAATCGCGCTCGGCCTTGGCGAGCGCGTTCTGGCGATCCACCAGCTGCGATTCCTGTGCGCGCAGGTTGGCGCGGTTGGCCTCCACGCGCGCCTCGGATTGCGTGGCATCGATCTCGATCAGCAGCTGCCCCTGCTTCACCGTATCGCCCACCTCGATCAGGATGGTCTGCACCTGGCCGGAAACCTGTGCGCCCACATCGACGAAATCGCGCGGTTGCAGCGTGCCGGTGGCGGTCACCAGATCCTCGATGTCACCGCGCTGCACCGTGGCGAAGATGTATTCGCCACTGTCGGCATTGCGGCTGCGGTATTTGTGCACGCCGTACCACAGCACTGCTGCGCCCAGCACGGCCAGCGCGCCGATGATTGCGGTGCGCAAGGGCGAACGCCGGGAGAGGAAGGAGTCGTTCATGGTCGAAGTTCCGTCGTGGATGGATGCCTACGAGAGGCAGGATGGCGGGGGAGTGTGGAAGGAATGTGGAGTGCAGCTTGCACAAAATTTACCCTTTCGAGGTATAGCCTTCGCGCATGGACAGGCAGACATGAGCGCGCTGGAGACCCCGAAGCAGGCCGGGGCGTTCGCACGCCTGCGGCGTGGCTTGGACACGCTGCGGGTGAAATTGTTCCTGGCCATCGCCGGGGCCAATCTGGTCATCGTGATGGCCATCTACCTGGCCTACAGCTGGAGCTTCGACAAGGGTCTGGTTGATTACGTCAACCAGACCGAGCAGGCACGCCTGGAGCCGGCGCTGACGCAACTGGCCGATGGCTATCGCCAGGAAGGCGGCTGGCAGTGGCTTACAGAGGATCGCGAACGCTGGATTACGCTGCTGCGTGAAGTGCTGGGCTGGCGTGGCGGCAAGCGCGACGGCGGCCGGGGCGATGGCCGGAGTGACACCACGCCGCAGGAGCGCATGCGCGCGCCAGATGCGGATTTCATCCCGCCGCTCACCATCGACTGGCGCGTGATGCTGTTTGATGCGGACCACCGCGTGCTCATCATCTATCCCGGTGGCCAGCCGGCCGAGGCAGAGCTCGCCACCAAGCTGCCCATCCGTGTCGACAACCGCGTGGTCGGCTATCTGGGTTACATACCGCGGCTGCGGCTGGTGCAATCGCTCGAATCCATCACCGCGGCCCAGCAATCACGCCGTTTCGGTGTCATCGCCATCGGCATGCTGGCTGCGGTGCTGCTGAACGCGGCATTGATATCGAGCTGGCTGTCGCGTCGGCTGCGCGCGCTGGGCCAGGGCGCCACGTCGCTGGCGCGTGGCGATTACCACACGCGCATCCACGCGCGCGGCCATGACGAACTGGCGCGCCTCGCCGGTGACTTCAATCATCTGGCGCAGGCACTCGAAGCCGCGCAGCGCGGCCGGCAGCAGTGGATCGCCGACATCGCGCACGAACTGCGCACACCGCTGGCTGCGCTGCGGGCAGAGATCGAAGCCGTGCAGGATGGTGTGCGTCCGCTCACCCAGGCCAGCATGGCTTCGGTGGCGCAGGAGGTGCAGCGGCTGACGCGTCTGGTGGAAGACCTGCGGCTGCTGTCGCTGTCGGATCTGGGCGCACTCACCTATCGCAAGGAGCCGGTGTCGCTGGCAGAGGTGATCGGGGACGCGCTGGCGGTTGGTCGCGCTGCCATCGACGCCAGGCAGCTCACAGTGGCGACCCAGCTGGATCCGCAGGTGATGGTCGATGCCGATGCCGACCGGCTGGCGCAGGTGTTCGGCAACCTGCTGCAGAACACGGTGCGCTACACCGGGTCACCCGCGCGCCTGAGCATTGCCGTGGTGCGTGATGGCGACGCGGCCCGCATCGACTGGGAGGATTCGGCTCCTGGCGTTGGCGACGATGACCTGGGGCGGCTCACCGAGCGGCTGTACCGCGTGGATGAATCCCGCTCCAGCGCCAGCGGTGGCAGCGGCCTCGGGCTCGCCATCGTGCAGGCCATTGTCAGCGGTCATGGCGGTCGCATGGAGCCCGGCCATAGCGCGCTGGGCGGCTTGCGCTGGCGCATCTGGTTGCCCTTGTCGCAGCGCGGACTCGCGCCGTGAGCGACACCATTGCCAACATCCTGATCGTCGAGGACGAGGACAAGATCGCCGACGTGCTGCGCGATTACCTGCGCGCCCATGGCTATGCCACGCACCGGCTGGCGCGCGGTGATGAGGTGGAGCCCTGGGTGCGCGCGAACCCGGTGGACCTGGTGCTGCTCGACGTGATGCTGCCCGGCCGCACTGGCCTTGAGATCTGCCGCAACCTGCGCCTGTATTCGGATGCCGCCATCATCATGGTGACGGCGCGGGTCGATGAGATCGACCGGCTGCTGGGCCTGGAGCTCGGTGCCGACGACTACATCTGCAAGCCGTTCAGCCCGCGCGAGGTGGTGGCGCGCGTCACCACGGTGCTGCGGCGGACGCGGCCCCAGCCCACGGCTGTGCCCAGGCAGGGCGGCCTGGTGCTCGATGAATCCGGCTGGCGGGCCACGCTGGATGGCGCGCCACTGGACTTGACCGCCGTGGAGTTCAAGCTCCTGTCGGTGCTCGCCAATCAGCCGGGGCGCATCTACTCGCGGGACCAGCTCATGGATGCGATGTACCGGGACGAGCGCGTGGTGGCCGACCGCACCGTCGACAGCCACGTGAAGAAGCTGCGTCGCAAGCTCGAGGAGGCGGTGCCGGGCGAGGAGTTCGTGCACTCCGTATATGGCGTGGGCTACTTCTATGAGGACCAGCGCTGAGGAGGGCAAACCCGGCGTGGGCGGCCGATGGCGGGTCGGAGGGGCTATGGGGGGTCTTAGCCGCCACCGGGGGGAACCCACGCCGGGTGTACGCCCAGATTATAATTGCGAATGAGAATAATTCTCAATAGTATCGATCAGGAATCGGATCCTTAATTTCAGGGAGAAGACATGATCGATACCTCGCGCCAGGCCGAGATCTGCCAGGAAGCACGTTTCGTCCTGTGGGCCCTGCGCTGCGCGGTCGCGGCCGCAGCCGGCGAGGCCGAGGCGGAGGCCGAGCTGGCACTGGGCTTCGACCTCGCCGACGTGGCCGAGACCGCGCCGGCGTTCCGTGAGTTCGCCGCCGCGCTGAGCCTGGTGCCGTGGAGCGATGCCGTCTGGCATCACCCGCGCTGCTGCTGTGTGTCCACCGAAGAGATGTTCATCCTGCGGGCGCTGGCTGATACCGCCGAGCGGCAGCGGCGGGGCGAAGCCGGCCAGGGCCACTGGTGGCTGCTGCTGCTGAACGTGCCGGCCATCCCTGCAGTGGATGCAGGTGCCCGCGCCTGGCTGCGGGTGCTGGAGCGCGCCGGGGTGGTGTTTCCGTCGCAGGCCGAACTGGTGGAGTGCCTGCGGCCGATGGAGGGGCTCACGGAGCCCGCGCCGGCCTTTCCGGCCGGCCGGCCGGCGCTGCTGCACTAAGGATTTACGCCCCCGGCTTTTTGCCTGAAACTTCCGCCCCGGTGAATGATCCAATGCGGGTGGGGAATACTGTGACATTCAGGTTGGCGAGCGCGGCATGGCGCGGTGCAATAATCGGCCTCGCGGGCCTGGGCGCGTCGCTGTGCGGGGCGGCCGAGGCCAGCCCGCACGCGGCTGTCCCCTGGGACCAGCTGCAGCCCCTGTGCAGCGAATGCCACAACAGTACCGACTGGGCCGGCAGCCTGGCCTTCGACACCTTGTCCACGGATGACCTGGGCAGCGACGCCGAGGTCTGGGAAAAGACCATCCGCAAACTGCGTGGCCGGCTCATGCCCCCGCCGGGCGAGAAACAGCCCTCGCAGCAGGAAATCGACTCGGTGGTCGGCTGGCTGGAAACCCGCCTGGATGCCATCTCGGCCGCCGCGCCGGATCCGGGCTATGTCGGCCTGCATCGCCTCAACCGCACCGAGTACGCGCGCGAGATGAACCGCATACTCGACATCCCGGTGGAGGTAGAGAACCTGCTGCCCAAGGATGTGTCCAGCGAGGGCTTCGACAACCAGGCTGCGTCGCTGCGTATCTCGCCGGCCTTCCTGGACCAGTACATCGGCGCCGCGCGCGCGGTGAGCCGGCAGGCCATCGGCCGCGCCGACGCCAAGCCCAGCAGCCGTGAATACCGCGCCGACACCTCCATCGACCAGTTGCGCCACGTGGATGGCCTGCCGCTGGGGACCCGCGGCGGCTTCTGGGTGGATCACGATTTCCCGGCCGACGGGGAATACGTGTTCAGCATCCGCGAGTTCTTCTTCATGGGCGCAGGCTACGTCACCAAGATCGACGACCCGCATACCGTGATCCTGACCATCGACGGCAAGCGGGTGTTCCAGCGCAACATCGGCGGCCCGGAGGATCAGAAGGCCGTGGACCAGGGCCAGGCCATCGCGGCCGACGCCATGCAGGCGCAGTTCAACCACATCAATGTGGCGGTGAAGGCGGGCGTGCGGCGCATCGGCGTGGCCTTCATCGAGCGCTCGCAGGCGCAGTCGGATTCACCGCTGCAGCCCATCGCCATGTTGCCGGAGATGGAGCGCTATCCGAAGATCCCGGGCTTCACGGTGGCCGGACCATTCAAGGTTACCGGGGTCGGTGACACGCCCAGCCGCCGCAAGATCTTCGTGTGCCGTCCGGCCGCCGCCGCCGAGGAGCTGCCCTGCGCGCGGCGCATCCTGCGCCAGCTGGCGACCGAGGCCTATCGACGTCCCGTGACCGAGGACGATCTCGTCGCACCGCTGAGCTTCTACACGCATGCCCGGGCCACGCACGACTTCGAGGCGGGCATCGAGAGCGGACTCACGGCGATTCTTTCGTCCACGAAATTCCTGCTGCGTTCGGCGCCTTCCGTCGCCGATGCGCAGCCGGGCAGCACCAGTGAGCTCACCGACCTCGAGCTTGCTTCGCGGCTGTCCTTTTTCCTGTGGAGTGCCGGCCCCGACAGCGAGCTCATCGAGGTCGCCACCAGCGGCCGCCTGCACGAGCAGCCGGTGCTCGATGCGCAGGTGCGGCGCATGCTGGCTGATCCGCGCGCTGCCTCGCTGGTGGATATCTTCGCCTTCCAGTGGCTGGGCGTGCTGCGCATGGACAACATCCTGCCCGACCCCACCGTGTATCCGAACTTCGACGGCGAGCTGCGGGCCTCGCTGACGGAAGAACTGCGGCTGTTCCTGGGCAGCGTGATGCAGCCAGGCCACAGCGTGCTCGAGCTGCTGCGTTCCGACACCACCTTCCTCAATGAGCGGCTGGCGCGCCATTACGGCATCCTCAATGTGCGCGGCGCGCAGTTCCGTCCGGTCAAGCTGGCCGACGCCAACCGCAATGGCCTGCTCGGCAAGGGCGCGCTGATGCTCGCCACTTCCTATGGCAACCGCACCTCACCGGTGCTGCGTGGGGCCTGGGTGATGGAAGCGCTGTACGGCACGCCGCCCAGCTCGCCGCCGCCGGGCGTGGAACAGTTCAAGGAAAACGAGCCGGGCAAGAACCATGGCACGGTGCGTGAGCGCCTCGAGCAGCACCGCCAGCAGAAATCCTGCAACAGCTGTCACGGCGTGATGGATCCGCTGGGTTTCGCGCTGGAGAACTACGACGTGACGGGCGCGTGGCGCGCCAAGGACCTGGACGCCAACGAGCGCATCGACGCCAGTGGCCGGCTGGCCAGCGGTGTGGCGGTGGGCGGTCCGGCGCAGCTGAGCGAGGCCATCCTCGCGCGCCCCGAACAGTTCGTGCAGGCCATGACCGAGAAGCTGATGACGTACGCGCTGGGCAGGCCGGTGCATTACCAGGACATGCCGGCGGTGCGCGCCATCGTGCGCCGCGCCGCCGCGCAGGGTTACCATTTCGAGGCGCTGGTGGACGGCATCGTCGCCAGCGATGCATTCCGCAAGCGCCGCGTACCGGCCATTGCCGCAGAACCGGCCCGCGTTGCGCAGGCCGGCACGGGGAGATAGGACCATGTACATCACCAAACGCCATCTGTCGCGCCGCACGCTGCTGCGTGGGCTGGGTGTAGGGCTGTCGCTGCCGCTGCTGGAGGCGATGATTCCGGCTGCCACGGCGCTGGCCAATACCGCGGCCGCCGCCAAGCCGCGCTTCGGCTTCTTCTACTTCCCGCATGGCGCGGTGATGGAGAAGTGGACACCGGCAGTCAGCGGACGTGACTTCGAACTCAACTACATCAACAGCGGGCTCGCGCCCTTCCGCGACCAGCTCACCGTGGTCAGCAACCTGGGCAACAAGCCCGGCGAGAGCCGCGCCGTGCATGCGCTGGTACCGGCCACCTGGCTGTCGTGCACCCATCCGCGCGAGACGCTGGAGCCGAACATGGCGGTAACGGCGGACCAGATCGCCGCGCAGCACATGGGCCAGGAAACGCCCTGGCCATCGCTGGAAACAGCGACCGCACAGGGTCATGGCCAAGGCAGCGCCTGCGAGCGCGGCTACGGGTGTTCGTTCTCGGGCACGCTGTCGTTCCGCAATGCCACCACGCCGCTGCCCATCGAGAGCAATCCGCGGCAGCTGTTCCTGCGCCTGTTCGGGCAGGGCGATTCCGCCAGCGAGCGCAAGTTCCTCAGCGAGCAGACCGGCAGCCTGCTCGACATGATCGCCGGGGAGGTCACGACGCTGCGCGGCCAGCTCGGGCCGCAGGATCGCAGCACGCTCAGCGATTACCTGGAAAGCGTGCGCGAAATCGAACGCCGCGTGCAGCTCAGCGCCACCGGCGACACCTCCAAGCTGGTCCTGCCGGAGGTGCCGGGGGCGACCTCGGAGAATTTCGACGAGCACCTGCGGCTGATGTTCGACCTGATCCTGCTGGCCTACCAGGGCAACCTGACGCGCGTGCAGAGCTTCATGCTGTCGCCGGAAGTCAGCGAGATGACCTACAACCACATTGGCGTGCCCGACGCCTTCCATGCCATCTCGCACCATGCGAATGACCCGGCGAAGAAGGAGCGACTGGCTAAGATCCAGAAGTACCACACCGACGTGTTCGCCGACTTCCTTGCCAAGATGCAGCAGATCCCCGACGGCGAGAACAACATGCTGCACAACTCCACGCTGCTGTTCGGCAGCAACATGAGCAACAGCAATGCGCACAACCAGTATCCACTGCCCACGGCGGTGGTGGGTCGCGCTGGTGGCCGCATCAAGGGTGGCCAGCACATCAATTTCGCCGAACGCACGCCGCTGGCCAACCTGCTGCTGACGCTGCTTCAGCGCTCGGATGTGCCGGTGGACAAATTCGGTGACAGCACCGGCATCGTGACGGAGCTGTAGCATGCGGGGGATGGCGGGGATGCGCGCGCTGGCCGTGCTGGCGGTCATGCTGGGCGGCAATGCGCTGCGGGCGGCGGAGACAGCCGCGGTGGATTCCGACGGCACCACGCCGCTGCACCTGGCGGTTTACCGCAACGACGTGGCCGAGGTGAAGCGGCTGATCGCCGCCAGGGCCGACGTCAATGCACGCAATGACTACGGGTCGACGCCGCTGACAGAAGCGGCGGTGACCGGCAATGTGGAAGTGATCACGCAGCTGCTGAAGGCGGGCGCCGCCGCCGACTCCGCCAATGCCGACGGGCAGACCGCGCTGATGATCCTCGCCCGCACCAGCAATGTGGCGGCTGCGCAGCTGCTGCTGAAGCGCGGCGCCAAAGTCAACGCGCGCGAACAGTGGCGCGAGCAGACGCCGCTGATGTGGGCGGCTGCCGAAGGGCAGCCTGCCATGGTGCAGCTGCTGGTGAAGCATGGCGCGCAGGTGGACGCCCGCTCGCGCGTGAACGAATGGGAGCGGCAGGTGACCGCCGAACCACGCCAGCAGCAGCGCCCGTCCGGCGGGTTCACGCCGCTGCTGTATGCGGCGCGCCGTGGCTGCGTGGAGTGCGCGCGCATCCTGCTGAAAGCCGGCGCCAACGTGAACCTCACCGACCCGGACCGCGTGTCGCCACTGCTGCTGGCAACCATGAACCTGAACTTCGACACTGCAGCGCTGCTGATCCAGCACGGCGCGGATGTGAACAAGTGGGACACCTGGGGGCGCTCGCCCATCTATGCGGCAGTGGATGTGAACACGCTGCCCACCGGCGGTCGCGCCGATCGTCCCTCCGCCGACCAGACCAGCGGCATCCAGCTGATCGAGATGCTGCTGAAGGCTGGCGCCAACCCCAACCTGCAGCTGAAGCTGAATCCGCCGTGGCGTTCACTGCGTGATGACCGTGGCGCGGACACGGTGCTGACCGTGGGCGCGACGCCATTGCTGCGCGCGGCCAAGGCGGGGGATGTACCCGCGGTACGCCTGCTGCTGGCCGCTGGCGCGCGGGTCGACCTGCCGACGGTGAATGGCGTGACGCCGCTGCTGGCCGCGGCTGGCGTCGGCTCCACGGCGCTGGATACGCGCGGTCGTTACAAGACCGAGGCGCAGGCGCTGGAGACTACCCAGCTGTTGCTGGCCGCGGGCGCGGACGTCAAGGCCAGTGACCGCAGCGGCGCCACCGGGCTGCACGGCGCCGCCAACTGGGGTTTCAATTCGGTGATCGGCACGCTGGCCGAGCGTGGCGCGGACCTGTTTGCCAAGGATGCGCGCGGCCGTACTGCGGTCGACCTCACACGTGGCGAGGCTTCCACCTCCGGGCGCGCCGCCGGCTCACAGCCGCGGCCGGAAACCGAGGCTCTGCTGCGCAAGCTGATGGCTGCGCAGCGTCCCGCTACCGCGACCGCCGGGAAATAGCCACATGCTGCGCAGGGATTTTCTCGCGGGTCTGCCGGCTGCCTGGCTTGCCGGCACGGCCGTGGCGAGCGCGCGCGACGCCGCACTCACCGTCACGCCGCTGGCCGAGCGCCTGTGGCAGATCAGTGGCGCAGGCGGCAATGTCACGGTCTTCCACTCACCTGCTGGCGTGCTGCTGGTGGATGGTGGTGCGGCCGCGCATACCAAGGCACTGCTGGCCGAGGTGCGGCGCCTCACTGGTGAGAGCCGCGTGCACACGCTGATCAATACGCACTGGCACCACGACCAGACGGGCGCCAATGAAGTGCTGGGCAAATCCGGCACGCGCATCATCGCGCACGAAAACACACGGCTGTGGCTCACTACGGACGTCGAATCGAAATGGGAAGGCCGCACCTGGCAGCCGTTGCCCAAGATCGCCCTGCCCACCGAGACCTTCTACACGAAGGGGTCGCTGGATTTCGGTGGCGAGCACATCGACTACGGCTACTTGCCCCAGGCCCATACCGATGGCGATCTGTACGCCTTCTTCCGTCAGGCCAATGTGCTGGTGGCCGCCGATATCGTGTCGGTGGGTGCCTTTCCCATCATCGACTACGTCACCAATGGCTGGATCGGCGGGGTCGGTGATGCAGTGCAGACGCTGCTTGACCTCAGCAATGCAGATACGAAAGTAGTAGCTGGCCGCGGCGCGCCAGTGACACGCGTGCAGCTGGAGGCGGAGTCGAAGATGCTGGCCACCATGCGCCAGCGGCTGTCGCGCCTGATGGCGCAGGGCAAGAGCGCGCAGGAGATGATCGCTGCGCGCCCCGCCGAGGATCTGCAGGCCGAGTGGGGTGACCCGGCGCTGTTCATCGCCAACAGCTACCCGGGCATGTCTCAACGCTCCGGGCAGCTGGGCGTGTCGATCGTCTAGCGCTACTTCGCCTTCAGCGGCTTGCGGAACTTGAACACCGACTGATCGGTGAGGCCACGCAGGCCGGGTGCGAACACCATCTGTGTATGGTCGTCAGGTGCATGCGCCAGCAGCTTGCTCTGCTCGACCAGTTCGAATCCGGCCGCCAGCACTTCCTTCTTGATCACCTCGGGGTCGATGCGGTGCAGCTTCTCGGTATCGCGCGTGCCCGAGCCCGGCGCGGCGTTGTGGTCGACGACGAAGAACACGCCGCCCGGCTTCAGCGCCTTCAGGATCTTCGCATTGAGTGCCGCGGTGTCGATCTTGTTCAGCGGCAGGTCGTGGTAATACAGCACGTTGAACACCAGGTCGAGGTTCTGCGGCAGCTCGGCGCTGTTGTAGTCGGCGAGCGTGTACTGCGTATTCGGATGCGCCGCAGCGAAGGTGCGGCTGGCAGCGCCGGAGCGCGCCTCGGTGTACGGCAGGTCGAGCATGTAGACCTTGCCCTGCGGACCCACGATATCCGACAGCAGCGTCGTGAAGTACTGTCCGAAGGACGCGAACTCCAGCACCTGGTCCCCCGGTTTCACGCCCGACAGCGCCAGCAGCTCAGCCGGCTTGCGGTTGGCATCGCGCGAGCTCATGGCCTCGGGACGATCCTTCGATGCCACGGCCTTGCGGATGTAGTCCGGCGTGCCGGCCGGCATCACGTAAGGCGCTGGCGCGGCGGCCTGGGTGGCCGCGGCACCTTCGGCGGCCATGGAGGCCCCGGACAGCAGCGCGCTGGCGCACAGGGTGAGCAGGGCAATGGGATGGTTTCGCAGCGTCATGGTGTTCTCCGTTGTGTGTATTACGCGGCATCGGTCCTGAATACGGTGCGGGCGTCGAATACCGGGCCATCCACGCACACGCGTTGCATGGCGGGCCCGTCCGCTGTCTGCACCTGCACGGCACAGCCCGCACAGCCCCCCACCGCGCAGGCCATATATTCCTCCAGCGACACCTGGCAGGGAACATCGAATTCCAGCGCCAGCGCTGCGACGGCCCGCAGCATCGGGGCAGGTCCGCAGGCAAACACCTCGACCGTGGCACGGGTGGCCGCATCCAGCCCCGCCAGCCACAGGCGGGCGAGGTCAGTGACATAGCCGTCATGGCAGCCGGGAAAATCCGCCTTGCTGGTCAGGCGACTGGGCACGCCCCATTCCTCCAGCAGCGGCATGGCGGCAATCACGCCTGCCGGCATGCCCGGCACCATGATGGTGGAAGGGCGGGCGCGGAACGGAAACGGCAGCTCGGAGCCGAAGATGGCAAAGGGCAGGTAACCGTCGGCGGCGCGTTCCCGCAGCGTTTCGGCGAGGAACACCATGGGGGGAATGCCCACGCCGCCACCGATCAGCAGCGTGCGCGGATAATCCCCGCGTGGCTGGAAGCCGCGGCCGACCGGGCCCAGCAGGTTCACGGTATCGCCGATGTGGCGACTGGCCAGATGCTGCAGGCCGTGGCCGTGGATCTTGTACAGCAGCTCGATCCAGCCGGCCTCGCGGTCCACGCGCATGATGGACAGCGGCCGGCGCATCGGTATGGCCGGGTCCACGACCACGTGCACAAAGCTGCCGGGTGTGGCGTGGGCGGCGGTCCGGGGCGCGGCCAGGCGCAGCACATACTGCGGGCCGGGATGGGTCTCCTGCGACAGGATCCGCGCATCCTCGACGCAGAGAGTGCCGCGATGCGCATGCCGCGGCGGCTGCATTCAGCGACGCGTGCGTGCGGCCAGTGGCGCGGCGAGCACTTCCAGTGCCGCCATGCGCACTGCCACGCCATTGGCCACCTGCAGGCGGATCACCGACTGCGGCCCATCGGCCACCGCTGATTCGATTTCCACGCCGCGGTTCATGGGTTGCGGATGCATCACGATCGCGTCGGGCCTGGCCAGCGCCAGGCGCTGCGTGGTGAGGCCGAACTCGCGGAAATATTCCTCGCCGGCCGGGATGGCGGTGTCGGCGAAGCGCTCCTTCTGGATGCGCAGCATCATCACCACGTCGCAGCCCGCGATGCCGCGCGCAATGTCGGTTTCGCGGCTGCAGCCGTCGAACTCACCGGCAGGTGGCATCAGCGCCTGCGGCGCCACCAGGCGGATGTCGCGGGCGCCCAGCGTGCGCAGCGCCTGGCTGGCCGAGCGGGCCACGCGCGAATGCCGGATGTCCCCGACAATGGCCATCGAAAGCCTGTCGCAGCGTCCCTTCTTTTGCAGCACGGTCAAAGCATCCAGCAGCCCCTGGGTGGGATGCGACACATGCGCCTCGCCCGCCGACAGCACACTGACATGCGGCGCCACGTTCGCGGCCACCATGGCCGGCACGCCGGCCTCGGCATCGCGCAGCACGAACACATCCACATGCAGGGATTCGAGCGTGAAAACGGTGTCGATCATGCTCTCGCCTTTCACGCGCGATGACAGCTGCACCTCGAGATTGACCACTTCGGCGCCGAGCCGCTTGGCGGCGAGTTCGAAGGAGACGCGGGTGCGCGTGGAAGGTTCGGTGAACATGTTGGCCACCGTGACACCGGCCAGCACATCGTTGCGCGGCGCCGGTTCCCCGGCCTGGCGCACATAGTATTGCGCCCGTTCGAGCAGCGCTTCGAGCTCGCCGCGCGAGAGTCCCTCGAGGGTGAGCAGGTGCCGCAAGGCTCCGTCCGGTCGCCGCTGATCCGTCATCCCGTCCTCGCCGCCATTCAGGCGTGTTGTTGTTCCAGCCAGCTCTGCAGCATGATCGCCGCAGCCGCGCTGTCGATATCGCCCTTGCGCACCGGCCGGCGCCGCTGTCCGCTGGCGCGTTGCTCGCGCAGCAGGCTCTGCGCTGCCGTCGAGGAGTAGCGTTCATCCACGCGCGCCACCGGCAACCGGTAGCGCCCACCCAGCTGGGCCGCGAAGGCGTCCGCAGCCGCAGCCATGCGGCCCGGGGTGCCATCGTCATTATAGGGTGCACCGACCACCAGCAGGTCGGGGCCCAGGCCGCGCAGTTCGCGGTCGATGGCGGGCCAGTCAGGCCCGCCGGCCAGATGGGCAACCGTTGCCAGCGGCGCGGCGGTGCGTGTCAGCGTGTCGCCGCGAGCGAGGCCAATGCGCTTGAAACCGAAGTCGAAGGCCAGTACGAGCTGGGCGTTCAGGTCAGGCGTGCCCGGCATGCGGGCTGACGGCGGCCACATCCACGCCCAGTGAACGCCACGCCGCGGACCAGCGGTTCTCGTAGGGCAGCTCGAACAGCTGTGCGTCACTGACTGGCAGCGTGAGCCAGCTGTTGTCCTTGAGTTCGCGTTCCAGCTGGCCGGCTTCCCACTGCGCATAGCCCAGCGCGATGAAGGCATTCTGCGGCCCCTCGCCACGCGCCATGGCGGCGAGGATGTCGCGGCTGGTGGTGACCTGGATACTGTCGGAGATGCGGTGCGTGGATTCCCAGCTGCCACCGGGACGGTGCAGCACGAAGCCGCGATCCTGGTGCACGGGGCCGCCGCGCAGCACGATCTGCTCGCCGATGGTTTCGGTGCGCGCCGGCAGCTTCATCTGCGTGAGCACCTCGGACAGCCGCATGGACAGCGGCTTGTTCAGCACGATGCCCAGCGCGCCGCTGTTCCCGTGTTCACACACCAGCGTCACGGTCTGGGCGAAATGCGGATCATCCAGACCGGGCATGGCGACCAGCAGCTGATTGGTCAGGGTGCCATCTTTGGACATGAACCGAGTATGGGGCTGCTCCCGGCGCGCCTCAAGGCACGCTGATCGTCGACTGTTTAGGCGCTCCGCCCTCGAACTGCCACTCGTAGGCAAAGCGCAGGCTGCGGTAGCTGGCGGCGAGGTCCGGCGGGAACGGGTCGAAGGGGCTGGCCAGCCGCAGGATGGCCAGCGCCGCCGCGTCGATCTCCGCATGGCCGCTGGAGCGCTGGATGCGGGCCGTCTGCAGCCTGCCGTCGCGCAGGATCTCCACTTCGATCACGGGGTTGCCCGACAGCCCCTGCCGCCTGGCCTCGCTGGGATAGTTGACGGTACCAATCCTCTCCACACGGCCCTTCCAGCCGTACATGTAGAACGCGAACGGCGATTCGCGCGTATCCGGGGAGAGGTAGTACTCATCCCGGCGGGCACCCCGCAGGCGCAGCTCATTGTCGCCGGCGCGCTGCGGGGCTTCGGCGGCCTGTTCGGGCACGGGCTGCGCTGGCTCCGCCATCATCTGCGGCAGCGGCAGCATGTGGATCTGCGTCCGCCCCTGGCGGGTGGTGAACACCACCTGGTCACCCTGGGTCTCGGCCTGCCACTGCGCGGCTTCCGGCTGCGGCGGTGGCCGGGCCTCGCTGGGCAGGCGCGCCGCCGACTGCTCCTCGGTATTGCCCGAGCCCGCCTGACTGCGTTGCGCCAGGTAGGTGGCGGAGTCGTTGCGCCGGGCCGCCGGCAGTTCGTCCGACACCAGCAGCACCTCCAGGCCGCGATCCACGTCGTCGCCCGAGCCGCGTGGCGCCGTGAAGGAGACGCCGAGCAGGATCAACCCGTGCAGCAGGGCGGCCAGCACCAGCATGGCGGTGAGCCGGTCGCGCGTCAGCCGCCCGCGTTGATCGTCAGCGCGCCGCCGCGCCGGCCGGGCTGGGGGAACCAGGGATTCGGCGGGCGCGTTCAAGTCTCTATCTGGCGCGGGCGGCGAGACGCCGGTCGATGGCGTCGATCAGCAGGCCGGCGATGTCGGTGCCGAAGGCCTTGTCGATCTCCCGCACGCCGGTCGGGCTGGTGACGTTGATCTCCGTGACGCAGCCGCCGATGACATCGAGGCCGACGAACAGCATGCCGCGCGCCGCCAGCTGCGGGCCGATGCCCGCCACCAGCTCGCGGTCGCGGGCGTTGAGCTCACGGGCCACGCCGGTGGCGCCCGCCGCCAGGTTGCCGCGGTTGTCGGTGGCGGAGGGCATGCGGGCCAGCGCATAGGGCGCGGGCTCGCCGTCGATGACCAGCACCCGCGAATCCCCGCCGCTGACTATCTCAGGCAGGTACTTCTGCACGATGGCGTAACGCGAGCCGTAGTCCGTGAGGGTCTCGAATACCACGCGCAGGTTCTTGTCCTGCCGGTCCACCACGAAGATCGAGCGGCCGCCCATGCCATCCAGCGGCTTGACCACGATGCGTTCGAATTCGCGGGCGAAATCCGTCATGGCTTCCATGTCGCGCGTGACCAGCGTCGGCGCGCAGAACTGCGGGAACCACGCGGTATACACCTTCTCGTTCATGTCCCGCAGGCCCGCGGGCCGGTTCACCACCAGCGCACCGGCGAGCTCGGCGCGCTCCAGGATGTAGGTGCTGTAGATGAACTCCATGT
>JBEVNO010000091.1:0-6396 GCA_040508085.1 Steroidobacteraceae bacterium | reverse complement strand
TTCGGCTCGCAGTGGCTGAACCTCACCAAGCTGCCCGAGATCACGCCCGACCCGGCCATCTTCCCGTATGCCAGCGGCGCCGCCGACCTGCGCGGCGACTTCGTGCAGGAGATCACGCTGTTCATGGACGACATCGTGCGCCACGACGGCAGTGTCACCGAGCTGCTGTCATCGCCGTACACCTTCGTGAACGAACGGCTCGCGCTGCACTACGACATCAACTCGGTACGCGGTGACCAGTTCCGCAAGATCAAGCTTGAGAACTCCGGCCGCTTCGGCCTGCTGGGCAAGGGTGGCGTGCTGATGACCAGCGCCTATCCGAACCGCACCTCGCCGGTGCTGCGCGGCGCCTACGTGCTGGAGCGCATCCTCGGCTCGCCGCCGCCGCTGCCGCCGCCGGCCGTCGAGGCCCTGCCCGCCACCACCGCCGACAAGAAGCCGGCCACTGTGCGCGAGCTGCTCGAGACCCATCGCCAGAAGCCGCAGTGCTTCTCCTGCCACGCGGCCATCGACCCCATCGGCTTCACGCTCGAGGGCTTTGACGCCACCGGCAAGGCGCGTCGCATCGACCGCTTCGCGCGCACCGAGATCGACAGCGTCGGCAAGCTGCCGGACGGCACGGTGGTGCGCAATGTGGACGAGCTGCGCGCCGCGCTGCTGGCCGATCCGGTGCCGTTCGTGCAGAACGTGACCGAACGGCTCATCATGTATGCACTTGGAAGGGTCATCGAGGCGCATGACATGCCGGTGGTGCGCGACATCGTGCGCAAGTCGGCGGCAGACAATTACCGCTTCGGTTCGCTCATCACCAACATCGTGCTGAGCGACGATTTCGTGAAGGCGAAGGTGCCGGTCGTGAAGGAAACGCCGGTGCTCAAGCAGGCTGCAGTACTGAGGTAACGGACATGTTCATCACCAAGAAAGCCATTTCCCGCCGCACGCTGCTGCGTGGCGCCGGCGCCAGCCTGGCGCTGCCGCTGCTGGATGCGATGATTCCGGCCGGCACTGCGCTGGCTGCCACCGCCGCCAGGCCGACGCCGCGCATGGGCTTCGTCTACTTCCCGCATGGCGCGGTGATGAAGGCCTGGTCGCCGGATGAAGTCGGCACCGGCTACACGATGAAGCAGATCCTGAAGCCGCTCGAGCCCTACCGGGACCACCTGACCATTGTCAGCGGCCTGCGCAACAAGGGCGGCGAGAGCTCGGATCCGCACGGCATCATGGCCGGCACCTGGCTGTCCTGCCATGGCATCAAGGGGCGTGAAGGCGATCTCGGCACCACGGCCGACCAGTTGGCCGCGCGCCATTTCCTCGGCAATACCCCACTGCCATCGCTGGAACTCACCGGTGAGGGTGGCAATGCCACCTGCGGCCAGGGCGCCACGGGCTGCGGCTTCGGCAGCACGGTCGCCTTCCGCACGCCGTTCCAGCCGCTGCCCATGGAGGACAACCCGCGCAAGGTGTTCTACCAGCTGTTCGGCCAGGGCGACACCACCGCCGAGCGCAAGGAGATCCTCTCCGAAACCGGCTCGCTGCTCGACTACGTGATGGCCGAAGGCAAGTCGCTGAACAGCCGCATCAGCGCGGCCGACCGTGCCCGCGTGAACGACTATCTGGAATCCGTGCGTGAAGTGGAGCAGCGCATCCAGCGCCTGGCCACCAGCAAGAGTGCCAGCATGGATCTGCCCAATGCGCCGCAGGGCGTGCCGGATGTGTTCGGCGAGCACCTGGAGGCGCTGTTCGACATGATCGCGCTGGCCTGGCAGACCAACCAGACGCAGGTGGCGTCGATGATGATGGCCAAGGAGGTGTCGATGCGCACCTACCCGAACCTATCGATCACCGAGGCCTTCCATCCGCTGTCGCATCATGCGAACGACCCGGCCAAGATCGAGCGGCTGATCCAGATCCAGAACTACCACACGCAGGTGTTCGCCAAGTTCATCGGCAAGCTGGCCAAGATGGAGGATGGCGATGGCACCATGCTCGACCATTCCATCATCCTGTACGGCGCCAACATGTCCAACAGCGACCTGCACAACAACGACCCGCTGCCAAATGCGGTGCTGGGCAAGGGCTATGGCCGCATCAAGGGCGGCCAGCACCTGAAGTTCGCCCCGGACACGCCGCATGCCAACCTGCTGCTGACGCTGCTCGACCGCGCCGGCGTGCCGGTGGAGACCCTCGGCAACAGCACGGGCCAGTTCGCGCAGGTCTGATCCATCGTGCATCCGTTCTCCCGTCGCGGCTTCCTGAGCGCAGCCGCCACCGCCTCTGCGGGCGCGCTGCTGGCAGGCTCTCCCTTCACGCCGGTGCTGGCGCGCGAACCGCGGCAGCGGCTGGCGGCGCAGGATCTGGGCGGCGGCTTCTGGTTGCTGACCGGAGCCGGCGCGAATGTGCTGGCATACGCCTCCCCCGAAGGCGCCTTGCTCGTGGATGGCGGCAATGCGGCGGGCTCGAAGGCGCTGCTGAAGCTCGCCCTGCAGCACACCGGCGCACGGCGCGTGCACACGCTGGTGAACACGCACTGGCATCCGGAGCAGACCGGCAGCAATGCGGCCCTGGGCAAGCAGGGCGCGCGCATCATTGCGCACGAGAACACGCGCCTGTGGCTGACCCGCAAGAACGTGGTGGATTGGTCCGCCACGCCGCTGGCGGCATTTCCCAAGGCGGCGCAGCCCAACAAGAGCTTCTACACCACCGAGCAGATCGCCTTCGGCGGCGAGCAGGTGGGCTTCGGCCATCTGGGCCAGGCGCATACCGATGGCGACCTGTATGCCTATTTCCCGCAGGCCAACATCCTGGCCGCCGGTGGGGTGGTCTCAAGCGCTGGCTGGCCGTTGATGGACTGGCAGAGCGGCGGCTGGATCGGCGGCCTGGTGGGCGCCTACGACAGGCTGCTGAAGGTCGCCAACGACACCACGCGCGTGATCCCGGCCAATGGTCCGGTGGTGGGCCGCAAGGAGCTGCAGGCCCATCGCGACATGTATTTCCAGATCTTCGACCGGCTGGTGAAGCAGCTCACCAAGGGCATGGGCCCCGACGAGGCCTATGCCTCCGGCCCGGCGCAGGAATACGAAGCACAGTGGGGTGATTCAAAGCCCTTCGTGCTGGCTTCCTTCCGCAGCCTGTGGGGCCACTACGCCCCGGACGCCTGATCCCTCAGGCGACGGCGGCAGGCTGGCTCGCGGCCGGCGGTGGTGCAGGCTCTGCGACCACCTCGGGCACCGCAGGTTTCGGTGCGGTGGCCGCGGCTGAAGCGGTGCGTCCCAGGTCGAACAGTTTTGGCGGCAGCCGCGACGTATCCACGGCATGCACGATGAACAGGCCGGGCCGCTGCGACAGGTCAATGGTCTGCGGCGTGCCCAGCTGGGCGTTGGGACCGAAGGATTCCACCACCGGCGCCAGGCGGGCGGCTTCGTTGATGCGCAACACGCGCGCGATGGAACCATCCGACAACTGCACGTAAGTGCCCACCGGCACCAGCAGCACTGCCGACACCAGGTGGTTCACGATCTCCGAGCCATAGGCCGCGCGCAGTTTCTTGTGGATGGTGGCCAGCGCCGCGGCCGGCGCCACCGCGCCACTGGCGCAGCGGCTCTGCAGCTCGCACACGGCGCCCAGGATCAGCGCATGCGGATGGATCTGCGCACCCTGCAAGCCGTTGGGGAAGCCGCTGCCGTCCAGCCGCTCGCGATGCTCGCGCACGATGCGCTGCGTCTCCATCGAGAAGCCCCCGCACTGGCCCAGGATCATCGCGCTGTAGTTCGGATAGCCGGCGATGGGCGTGCCGCGCAGGTCCGCATCCGGATTCTCTTCGCGCATGTAGGGTTGCAGGCGCGACAGGCCGGCGCGATGGGTGGCAGCAGCCTCGACCAGCGCGCGCAGCTGATCGCGCGCCAGGCCCATGCGCTTGCCGATGGTGCCCGCCAGCCACACCGCATCACTGCCCAGCAGCGCCAGACGGCTCAGCGAGCCGCTTGGCGTATGCGGTGCGATGGGCGCCAGCGGCGCGGTGCTGTTGTTGAGCACGGCCACCAGGAAATCGATGTACAAGGCCATTGCCTGCGAGGTATCCGGATGGCTGGCGCTGAGCAGACCGAAGATCTGCTGCGCGCGCTGGCGCGTCACCACCTCACGGGCATGCGCTGCGGCCAGGCCTTCGCGCTGCTCCGCCAGCCGCGCGGCCACCTCGGCGCGGCGCACGGCCTCCGCATCATTGGCGAGATCGCTGGCGGCGTCCGGCGCCTCGCCCGGCGTCGCGGCGGGCGCGCCCTGCTCCAGGCGCGCGACGAACACATGCTGCAGCCCGGCGTTGCGCAACAGCCCGATCTCGCGCTCCGAGTCGACCTGGAACAGGCGGCGCTCGAAGGGATGGTCGAACCAGCGGCGGTCGATGCGGATGCGATCCCCGACCTTGACCTGGACGGGGTCGACTGAGTCCCAGACTTCCTGGTTGATGGACATGGCCGGACGTTCCTTTGCGATACCGGTGGATCATATTCGGGCCGTCCGCGAGCCAATGCCGCCGGCGTCACGTTCTGTAAATCCGCCGCCGGGTGACAACGTGACGCAGGCCACATTCGGGCCCCGCCCACTGCCATCCCCTATAATCCGGCGCACAGAAGATCCGGGGGGAGTTCCATGCGCATGCGCTTCGTCGGCCTGCTGGCCGTGCTGTCGGTGATCCAGGCCCATGCCGCGCTGGCTGCGCAGGGTGCCGAGGATGAACTGCTGTTCAATGCGCAATGCGCGCTGTGCCATGCGCAGGAGACACCCCCGCCCGGCAGCCCCAACGAGAAGGCGCCCACGCGCGCGCAGCTGCGGCAGTTCAACGCCGAAGCCATCCTGACGGCACTCACCAACGGCAAGATGCAGCTGCAGGGCTCGCTGCTGAACGATGCGCAGAAGCGCGGCGTGGCCGAGTTCGCCAGCGGCAAGCGGCTCAGCGCGGCAAGCGTCGGTGCGGCCACGGTGCTGAACCAATGCCGCTTCGGGCGCGCCACCCGCGATCCGGCGCGCACGGCGGGCTGGAACGGGCATGGCAATGGCCCCGCCGCCACGCGCTTCCAGGATGGCAAGGCCGGTGGCATCACCGCCGCAGACCTCCCCCGCCTGAAGCTGAAATGGGCCTTCGGCTATGCCGCCGTCGGCGCCGCGCGCACCCAGCCCACCGTGGCTGGCGGCAAGCTGTTTGTCGCCAGCGAGAATGGCGAAGTGCACGCGCTGGATCCGGCCAGCGGCTGCACCTTCTGGACGTTCAAGGCGCAGGCCGGTGTACGCACCGCGCCCTCGGTGGCGGGCTACCGCAAGCCCGGCGGCGGGCGCGGCTATGCGGTGTACGTCGGCGATACGCGCGCCAACATGTACGCCATCGACGCGGATACCGGCCGGCAGGTGTGGACGCAGCAGGTGGAGAAGCATGCCTCGGCCGGCATCACTGGCGCGCCCATCGTCCATGACGGCCGCGTGTTTGTCGGCACGCAGGGCCTGGGCGAGGAAGGCCGCGGCGCCACCGGCGGCTATGAGTGCTGCACCTTCCGCGGCAGCCTCAGCGCGCTGGATGCCTCCACCGGCAAGCTGCTGTGGCAGAGCTTCACCGTGGGCGAGCCCAGGCCCCGCGAGAAGAACAAGGATGGCGTGCAGATGTGGGGCCCGGCCGGCGGCTCCATCTGGTCAGCACCCTCCATCGATGCCCGGCGCGGCCTGGTGTATGCGGCCACCGGCAATGGCTATGCAGATCCGCCGCAGCCGCTGACCGATGCCGTGGTGGCCTTCGACCAGAAGACTGGGGCGGTGCGCTGGCACCAGCAGATCATCGCGGCCGACCAGTGGGCCATGGGCTGCCAGGCCACCAACCCGGACAACCCGGGCTGCCCGCTGACGCTGGGCCCGGACTACGACTTCTCCGCCACGCCCATGCTGGCCAAGGTCGGCAATCGTGAGCTCATCGTGCTGCCGCAGAAATCCGGCATCGCCTATGCGCTCGACCCGGACCATGCGGGTGCGCTGGTGTGGCAGCGTGCCTTCGGCAATGCCAGCGGCCTCGGCGGCCAGTGGGGCGGCGCGGTGGACGGGCAGAACTTCTACACCGGCACCAATGGCTTCCTGGCAACGCCAGGCGGCATGACAGCCATCAAGCTCAGCGATGGCAGCATCGTGTGGCAGCAGCCGCCGCAGGCGCTGCTGTGCGGCGAGGTGCGTGCCGGCTGCGGCGCCGGCCAGGGCGGCGCCGTCACCGCCATTCCCGGCGCGGTGTTCACTGTCTCGCACGATGGCGGCATCCGCGCCTACTCCGCCGCGGACGGGAAGATCCTGTGGCTGTTCGACGCCAACAAGGACTTCACCACCGTGAACGGCGTGAAGGCCAACGGTGCCAGCATGGACGGACCCGGG
>JBEVNO010000056.1:0-3431 GCA_040508085.1 Steroidobacteraceae bacterium | reverse complement strand
CGACGCGCGGAGCCGAAGCCTCGAGGATCTGCGGCACATCGTGATCCTGATGCAGGAGAACCGCTCCTTCGATCACTATTTCGGCACGCTGGCCGGCGTGCGCGGTTTCGGCGACCGCTTCCCCATTCCGGCGGCACCGCTGCCCGGCGTGCTGGCGCGCAGCGCGTGGCTGCAGGCCGCCGAAGGCGATGGCCATGCCATCGCGCCCTTCGCTCTGGATACCGTCACCGACTTCCGCTACATGCGCGTCGAAGGCACCCCGCACACCTGGCTGGATGCGCAGGCCGCCTGGGATCACGGCCGCATGGGCCGCTGGCCGGATGCCAAGCGCAACCACTCGCTGGGCTACTACCGGCGCGCCGACATCCCGTTCCAGTTCGCGCTGGCCGATACCTTCACGCTGTGCGATGCCTACCACTGCGCCATCCAGTCGAGCACGAATCCCAACCGCGTGTTCCTGTGGACCGGCCACAACGACGCCGCAGCCCGCAACGGCGGCCCGGTACTCGGCAATTCGCATGACAATTTTCCCGACCTGGGCGGCCACGCTGCTTCCTATTCCTGGCCGAGCTACGTGGAACGCCTGCAGCAGGCCGGCATCTCCTGGCAGGTCTACCAGGACATGGCGGACAACTACACCAACAACCCGCTGGCCGGTTTCGAAAGCTTCCGCCAGGCGCGGCAGGGCGCTGCGGGCAGCGATGCGCGGCTGGCAGCCCGCGGCGCGAGCACCCGCGATCTGGCACAGCTGCGGCGCGATGTACTGGAAGGCCGGCTGCCCCAGGTGAGTTACGTGGTGGCCGATGCCGCCGGCAGCGAGCATCCGGAACGCTCCAGTCCCGCGCAGGGCGCCGCCTATACCGCACGCGTGCTGGATGCGCTGACTGCAGACCCCGCCGTGTGGAGCCGCACCGCACTGCTGGTGATGTTCGACGAGAACGATGGCTTCTTCGATCACGCGCCGCCGCCGGCGCCGCCCTCGCTCGACCCGCAGGCTCCGGGAGGCCTCGCTGGTGGTTCCGCCGTCTCCACCGCCGGCGAATACCACCTGCAGGCACCGCCCGGTGATGAGCGCTTCGATGACCCGGCCTTCCGGGGCCGGCCCTACGGGCTGGGCGCGCGCGTGCCCATGTACATCATCTCGCCGTGGAGCCGCGGTGGCTGGGTCGACTCGCAGGTCTACGATCACACCTCGGTGCTGCGGCTGCTCGAGCGGCGCTTCGGTGTGACGGCGGATATCTCGGCCTGGCGGCGCGCGGTGTGCGGCGATCTCACCGGCGCCTTTGATTTCGCCAGCGCCGATGCGCGTCCCTTCATCGCCTCCCTGCCGCCCACTGCCGCAGCTGCCGGCCGGGCCGCGGCACTGCCGGTGCGCGCGACTCCGCCCGCGCCTGCCGCGGTGCAGGCGCCGGTGCAGGATTCCGGCGTCCGCCGCTCGCGCGCGCTGCCATACCGGCCGGCTGTGCGGCTCACAACCGACGCGGGCGCCGGTACCGTGCGGCTCGCGCTGGCCAGCGAAGGTGCTGCCGCGGTGCTGCAGATCTATGACCGGCTGCGACCCGCCGCCATTCCGCGCCGCTACACGGTGGCGCCCGGGCAGCCGCTCGCGGGCGACTGGAGCGTGCATGAGGGTCGCTACGACCTGTGGCTGCTCGGTCCCAATGGCTTCCATCGCCACTACACCGGCCGGGTTGATGCGCAGCCGGTGGAGTCCCGGGTCGAGCCTGCCGCCGACGGTTCGCCGCGCATCCGGCTGGTGCTGCGCAACCCGGGGCCCGCCGCCATCGAGCTGCGGCTGCGCCCCGGCGCCTACGCGAATCCCGCCCTGCCCGTCACGCTGCAGCTGGCCGCCGGCGCGGAACACTCGCTGCAGTGGCCACTGGCCATGACCAGCGGCTGGTACGACCTGTGGATAGAGTCTGCCGGCGGCAGCCAGCGTCTGGCCGGCCGGGTGGAAACCGGTGCCGATTCCACCAGCGATCCGGCCATGGGCGGCCCGGCGCGACTCTGGCAGGAGGAAGCAGGGGCGTAGCGCGGTATAGTGCGCGCCCCATGCCAGCCCGCCTTTTCGTGATCGCCGCGCCCTCTGGCGCCGGCAAGACCAGCCTCGTGAAGGCCCTGCTGCAGCGCCTGCCCGAGTTGTGGGTATCCACCTCCCACACCACCCGCGCAAGGCGCCCCAACGAGCAGCCCGGGCGCGAGTACTACTTCGTCAGCAATGCCGAGTTCGACCGCATGGTGGCGGACAACGCCTTCCTGGAAAACGCCCGGGTGTTCGACAACCAGTACGGCACCGGCAAGGCCCAGCTGCAGGAGAAGCTGGCGGCGGGCCATGACGTGGTGCTGGAGATCGACTGGCAGGGCGCGCGCCAGGTGCGGTCGGTGTTGCCCTGCACGTCCATCTTCATCCTGCCGCCCTCCCGGGAGGCCCTGCGGGCGCGCCTGGTAGGCCGCCAGACCGACAGCCAGGAAGTCATCGAACGGCGCCTGCGCGACGCCGTGGAAGACATGTCGCACTACCGGGAATTCGACTGCGTGGTGGTCAACGACAATTTCGAGCGCGCCGTGGACGACCTGGCCGCCATTGTCGCCGGCGACACGGCCCGGCTGTCCGCCAGCCGTCCGGAACTCGCCCAGATAGTGGCAAATCTGCTAAGCTTTCCAACCCCTTAGAGCTGGGACAAACCATGGCCCGAGTTACTGTCGAAGACTGCCTGCCCAATGTCGAGAACCTGTTCCAGCTGGTTCTGCTGGCCGCCGCGCGCGCGCGCCGCCTGGCCAATGGCGCCGAACCCACCGTACCGGTCGACAACGACAAGGTCACCGTCATCGCGCTGCGCGAGATTGCCGAAGGCAATATCACGCCGGAGATGCTGGCCGAGCCGGAGCCCATGCCTGAGCCGATGATCAACGACATCGATGCCCAGCTGGAGAACTTCCGCGCTCCGCAGTTCGGCCTGGTAGGGGAATAAGCACCCGCCCGTATGGATATTGCGCAATCGCTGCTCGGCCTGATCCCAGGTACCAGCGCGAGGCGCACCCCCGGCCTTTCGGAGTTGCTCGGCAAGGCCGAGCTCTACCTGCCACCGGAACAGGTCGAACGTATCCGCGAGGCCGCGGAGTTCGGCGCCGAGGCCCACATGGGCCAGAAGCGTCTGTCCGGCGAAGCCTATATCTCCCACCCGCTCGCTGCGGGGGGAATCCTCGCCGACCTGCATCTGGATGCCGACACGATCGTCGCCGCCATCCTGCATGACGTCATCGAAGACACGCCGGTAGCCAAGGACGAGATCGAGAAGCGCTTCGGCAAGGATGTCGCCGAGATCGTCGACGGCGTCACCAAGCTCGACCAGATCAAGTTCAAGAGCCGCGAGGAAGCGCAGGCGGAATCCTTCCGCAAGATGCTGCTCGCGATGGTGCGCGACCTGCGC